>NZ_CP030118.1:6158283-6469447 GCF_006968745.1 Brasilonema sennae CENA114
CTACTAGAAAACCCGGAAAATGGCATCATGGTAGCGATTAATCAAGTAGAGAGTGGCATTCTCAAGTCAATTAAAATATCTGCCCAATAAATTGAACATTTGACAAGACTTATTTTTAAGAACAGGCTGATTTTTTCTCTTTTGAATAATCAATAATTATTTTTTTATCCATCACTGCCAACAGAACCGATAAATCTGGGGAAATTCTTTCTGTTAAGTTTAGCTGTTGAGTCGCAATCTCAAAAGTTTTTCCTTGCAGTATTTGATAACCAATTTCCATAACTTCAGACCAAGTCACCTCACTTTCAAGATAAGCTTTCGCCATAGTCATTAGTAGTTCTTGATATTGATTTCCCTCAGTTTTTGTCATCATTGTGTGGGGAATTTCAAACATTTTATCAAAGCTGTAATACCAAGATTTTGGCTGTTGTTCAATTGTCGCTTTAGAAAAACATTGCAATTCACAGTGATTGATAGCTGGATCGTTTTCACTAGAAATAATGAACATCGGCACTGCTAAATTCGTTTTGACTCTATCAATAATTTCTTGGCCCATTTCTAAAAAAATCCGCAGTGCTGGAATGCGGAAGCCTTCATAGCCAAAATTACCTGTATTATCTTTATTCAGCCATTCATAATAAATTGGGAGAACTTCCACAACAAAATTTATGATTGCATTATTACCACTTATGTAAGGAGCAAATAGCAAAGCTTTTTCAATTGATTGGGGATGTTCCAAGGCTAAAGTTGCTGCTAAGTTTCCACCTGTGGATATTCCACCGACTATCACTTGCTCTCCTAAATTTTGTGCCACCTTCAACCAATAAAGTGCAAACTCTTGGTAAATTTCGCGTTCCATTGGTAGAGGAGGGGGATTGTCTCCATTCCAATCTCCAGCGACTCCATGACCTGGTTGTAAGGGTACTAAAACATTGTAACCAGCGTCAAATAGTTTTTTTCCTATTGGTTCAAACTGGTAGGGGCCAGCAGTAAATCCGTGGAAAAAAAGGCAAACTTTTGAAGTAGCACGTGGATGGAGAAAAATTTTTGAGCGGCAAGCATCATTTCTTATTGGTAGAGTTTCCTCTACTGATTTGACTTCTTGAAAGATGCCTGCTTTTGTTGTGCAATAGTCAGATATATTTGACATGTTTTATACAGATTTAAGTTATTATTTTTTTCGGGAAAAACTCCAGTTCACTTGAATATGCTACCAGACCTATAACTTTTCAAAAAGAAACTAAATCGTCTATGGTAACACTGTAAAGTCATCATTTTGTGTCTAAAAAGTCACTGTCATTACTTTGTTTATTATACGTGGAGAACACAAGGCGAGAAAAAACAAGGTAGCAATGGTATTCTATGCTGTTAGCTCTAGCACGTTAAACTAGGTCTGATAACAGCCACTCTGTAAACATATGAGGCTTTTATGGCAGCTGATCTGCAACAGATTGCTTATTATTTAGACAACCTTGGTTGGGACTACCGTATCGATCCAGAAGAAGGCCGTATTATCACAGGTGTAGAAAGTGATAATGTTGAAGATTTCCTGATTGTTGTCCAGCTGGACGAGGAGGGAAAATATTTCCGGCTATTTGCCCCCCAAGTGTTATCAGGGGTGAGCGATCACCCTCACAAAGCAGCTATTCTTCAAACAATGCTGTATATTTCCTGGGAAACCAAAATGCTGCAATGGGAGTATGATCCATCAGATGGGGAAATCCGTGCGATAATTGAGTTTCCCCTGGAAGACTCGATTCTGACAGAAAAACAATTTAACCGTTGTTTACATGGGTTAGTTCAGCTTGTAGATTCTGTGGCCATACCCCGTCTGATGGCAGTGATGGAAACGGGTCATGACCCGGGTAATGTAGAACTTGGTGAGAGAATTCTACTCAGCATTCAGGAACAGTCTCCTGGATTGCTAGATCTCTTAGAAAAGGCGATGGAAGCTCGTAAAAAACGAGGAAGTTTTCCTAGCGAATGAGTCGGATCGCCAGTGAAATCGCTATACTCCAAAGTGATACCCTCAAGATACTGAAGTTTTCTAGGGCTGGATATTATGACATCCTATGTAACCTCCTCTGCTAAAGCAGAAATGAGTGAACTACGGCGGTTAAAGGGCTTATTACCACCGGAATTGCAAAGTTGGGTCACGGTTGAAGGTACAACTGAGGTTAATCCACCGATGATCCGCTGCGAAGAAATTGGCAAAGACCAAGTCGAAGTTCAAATCGATTTGGCAAAATGGGATTCACTGGCGATGGATCAGCGCAATTTACTATTTTGGCACGAAGTAGCCCGCATTCAAAATGATACTATTCCCAAAGATGGTTGGGAAATGGCGGCGTTGGCGATTGGTTTGGGCGGCGCTGTCGGTGAGTTGTGGGTACAGGATGGATTGTTGCTAGTATTAGCTTTGGGTTTGTGCGGAGTTTCCGGCTGGCGACTTTATCAAAAGAATAGTGGCGAAAAGCAATTCAAAGAATTAGTTGATGCGGACGAGAAAGCGATCGCCTTAGCAACTCGCTTCGGTTACACTCTCCCTAATGCCTACAAAAGTCTGGGTAGCGCCTTGAAAACCCTTATTGACACCACACCCAGCAAGCGCCTGCGTTCTAGATACGAAGCACGGCTGTCTGCCCTTAAGCGTAGTGCCAATAAGGCAAAATCAAAATCTAGGAATATCGATGAGGGCGAAATTTAACAGTCATCAGTTATCAGTTATCAGTTACCAGTTATCAAAAAGAAATACGGATTCGTTTCTTTTGTTAACCCTTCGGGTGTGCGCAGAGCGCACGCCTTACGGCGAACGCCAGATGCCTCTGTCGGGAAACCCTCTCCGTTTGCGTAGCGCCCCCTATGCCTGCGGCACGGCTACGCCTATCGGGGGTAGTTGCCACAACGCGCTTAACCCGACGCCCTTCGGGTTCGCCAGTCGCCTACGGAGGGAGACCCTCCTGCAGCGCTGGTCTCACCAGATACCTCTGTCGGGAAACCCTCATCAAGTACTGGCTCCCTCCGGGTTCACCAGTCGCCTACGGCGGGAAACCCGCCTGCAGCGCTGGATTCACCGCAAGGCACAACTCTTGGCAGCACTGGACTCACTGTTCACTGTTAACTGTTCACTGATTTAAGTATGACTCCGCCGTCTGAGCCATAAACCGCTTAAACCCAGTAACATAAGCCCAGTAGTTGTTGTCGCTTCTGGCACTTTTTGTGCTGGGATAAATCTGCCAAGTTCAGCAGAACTCACTTTAAACGAGTAAAGGAACCCAGGAATTAACTTTTGACCATTTGGGCAGCCACTGTCAATCGGTCTCTTGCTATAGCTGGTACCATTGGCATTGGTACAAATGTCAAACTGAGTAGAATTGTCGTCTTGGGTGACACTAAAATCATTGTCCGTCCCAATCAGCAGGGCATAAGAACCATCATTGAGTCGCGGACCAATTGCCAGACCTTCCATCTTTTCTGCTATCTTTGTCCAATCACCTGGATTGTCAGGACTCAAAGTTGCAGCAATATCCAAAAATAAAGATTTACTTACTGGGTTAACACCTGTGGGTAATGTATTGGTGTTTGCCAAACTGATTGTGCTGACATCAGTTGCACCCGTTAAATCAATTTTGTACACTCGCTTGCTACCAACAGGTAGTGGTGTCTGGGTTGGATCTTGTACCAAATTATTCAGTGCGTCCACCCCAAACCCGCGATTATCTCTTTCTATGACTAGGAATTCCTTTTCATTAAGCGCAGTAATAGAACTCAGACCAATATTACGCCCTTGGGAAGTTGCCGCAAAATCATCTTTTGTCCCAGGAATGCGGGAGTTAATGTCTGCTAAACTCTCTAGCTGATAGATGTACTGATCCGTACTTTTTCCAGTTGCTGTGTCAAATTCTACTAATCGTAAATTGCCACTGAGTCGTCCGTCTGGTGAACCACCGTTAGAACCTTCGTTCACTAAGGGACCTTGTAGTACAGCATAGAGTTTGCTACCATCAGGTAGGAGAGTTAAGCCTTCAAATCCTCGATTATCTTGGCGTCCATTGGTAATGGTAGGACGACCATCGACAAAGTTGAGCTTGCCATTCGCTTCTTTAGGAATTAAATTTTCTGGAATGGTAAATGCCCGTAAGAATGAACCATCAGGTTTGAATTCATACACAGATGTATCATACTCATCAGACACATAGAAATGACCATTAGGAGCAACAGCAAAGCCTTCTGGGTCAAAACTTAAACCAAGAGTTCCTGCATTGCCATTCAGCAATGTGGGGTTCAATCCGTTAAAATTTTGACCATCTTTTGTGAACAAAATTGTTTCTAGTACTTGAAAATTTGCAATTGCCCCTGTGTTGCGATCAACATCTAAAGAAAACTTTTGTACTCGTGTGTTATACGAAATTCTGCCACCACCGGGACCGCGAGGGTGCGGAGCACCCGCCCAAAGGGCGAACGCCCAACCCATAATATACATTGTTCAAGCGATCGTAGTAGAGATCCGAAAAATATCCCAAACGATTCACATTGGCGCTGTTGCCACTAGATGGGTATAAATCTGTACTTTCACCAGGGATAGAGAGGGTATTGTTCAAGGAAATACCATATGCCGATTTTATGTATCCTGTAAAACTTACAGCGGACACAATTAACGACCAGCTTAACAGGGAAAACAAATGCTTTGCTTGAATCATCTGTAAGAAAAAAAGAATTACTTATGACTTTTTCAGCATCTGACTCCCGTATTAAGAACAGATTAACTCTGTATAAATGTCATTTTTTTACATCCAAACTTTATAGGATTGGGTTTTTGCTTGATCATATCTTTACAAAGGTTAGTAGTTAAGTTGGACAATTAATAACTAACTACTAACGCGTTTAGATTTTTACTCTCAAAAGTTAAAGTTGATTCAGCATTTTATGAGTTTGAGGAACGACACGTACACACTTGAGAAAACGCTTCATTAAAGCTTGCCAATTTAAGACTTGACTGGGAGAGGGAGCTACCACTGGTAGTTGTTTGAACGCACTAGGATCATCTAATGGCGTGACAGATTGTAAAAATACAGGAATAGATGGATTGACAGATGCTACCAATTGGGCAGAGCGTTCTAACTCAGTGGGATTTGTTGTTTGAGAAACAATGATTTTCACAAAAACTTCTACTTGTGATGTCCAACACAGCTGAAGAAATTCTGCATGTTCTCGCCAACGATTTTCGCCACTTGTACTAGGCATTTTGAAATCCATTCCCACAGAGTCTATTAGTGGTAGTATACTATTCAGTAGATCTGGACGATGTCCACCTGTTTCCAAGTATACAGGTAAATTTGTCACTGAGCGTACTTGGGGTAAAAATTCTACCAAAAATGGGGTGTGTAAAAGTGGTTCGCCACCCGTTAAGGTAATGGTATCGTGTAGACAAGGCAAGTTTTGTCGCTCAACCCATTCTAGTAACATGGGTAGTGAAACAGGATTCGAGTAAATTTTAAAGTCACGTAATCCAGGGGTTTGCTCTATCCTACAAGTAGCAGGTGCATTCCAAGTATGTGCGCTATCGCAAAAGTGACAACGCAAGTCACAAAGAGCAAAACGAATGAAAATTTGACGTGTTCCCACATTCAGTCCTTCCCCTTGTATGGCGGAAAAGACCTCTATCAGGCGTGCGGTAGGTGTAACAGTAGTCTTAAGGGTCATGTGATGATAGCAATAGGTATGTGCTAGGTTGGCACAAAAGCAAGAATGTTCTTCACGAAAAAAGTATGAAGCATTAAGTAAAAAGTATGAAGATACGGCAAAAGTGAGAAACAGAAAGTAGGAAATGAAGAATAAAATATGAAATACTTTATTTCTTACCCTTTATTCTTTCTTGGCATACTTCATCCTTTACACTTCAAACTTTAAGTTAGCTTCTTGTTCTGTTGTGAATCGTCCCTGATGATATCCAATCTCAACTGAAGTAACTATCAATTCGCTTGGACTAAATAGTGTTTGGCAGATTATATTGACATGGCAACGAAAGTGCAGGGTTTCATGACGACTAGCCAACCCAAAGAGGTAAATTTTCCGGTGACGTTCTCAAATGACACGGCAATTGTGCAGGTACCAGTGCGGTTGAGCGTGCTTGAGGCTGTAGCCTTTAAGCAAACCTGCCAAGAGATTACTCTAGCAAATCCCGATACTAGACAAATTATCATTGACTTTCACCAAACTACTTTTATGGATAGTAGTGGTTTAGGTGCCTTGGTCAGTAATTTGAAAATTGCTCATGAAAAAAATATCGAATTTATACTACGGAATGTGACCCCTCAGGTTATGTCAGTACTTAACCTGACAGGACTGGACAAAGTCTTTTCTATTGAGTCTCAAGGGCAAACATCATCAAAAAGCCAATTAGAAGGACTACCAACGACACATCCTTCTGTTCGTTCTTGGATGAAACGGTTTATAGACATAGTTGGATCACTAGTTGGTTTGCTGATTGTAGGAGTTTTGTTTATCCCTATTGCTGTGGCTATTCGACTCGATAGTCCCGGTCCAATTTTCTTTAGTCAAATTCGTTGTGGTTGGATGGGCAAACGCTTTCTGATTTGGAAATTCCGCTCAATGTATATTGACGCAGAAGCGAAAAAAGCCGAACTAGAAAAACAGAACCAGGTTCAAGGAGCATTTTTCAAAATAGACAACGATCCACGAATAACCAAGGTCGGACGCTTTTTGCGTCGAACCAGCCTAGATGAACTACCCCAATTTTGGAATGTTTTCAAAGGAGAGATGAGTTTAGTCGGTACCAGACCACCTACACCAGATGAAGTAGAGCGCTATGAAGTTCCAGAGTGGCAACGTTTGGATGTTAAACCAGGAATGACCGGAGAATGGCAGGTAAATGGACGGTCTAGTATCCGTAAATTTGAAGACGTCATTCGTTTAGATTTACAGTATCAAAAAAACTGGAATTTAATCTACGATTTGATGTTAATTTTTAAAACAGTAGCCATCTTATTTAAGAAAAACAGTGGCGCTGTTTAAATCTATTTTTACAGGTGTAAAGCAACGATTAGCTCGACAAAATGGATTTTGTCGAGCTAAGAGTGTTAAAAGCGCTTCTATAAACAAACAAGCGCAGGGCAAATGCATCTAAATTTTGCTGGATGAATTTTTAACAAAAATAGGACTTACGTACGCGCTACTAAAAACAGTGAGTTGCCTCCCTTGTCCCGCAGCGCGTGTCACGCCACTGCTCCACTTGGGGTTTCCCCAAGTAGAGCAGTGGCTCCCCTTGGGACGAGCGCGGTACTAGTGGTGGAGGCATGCACAAGGGTGTCAACAGAGAGTTATCGTACTTGTTGACACCCTTCGCCGTCTATGCACGCAAAGCAACCTTCGGTTAGCGCTCCGCCCGATGAAATCTTCCACCCGGCAACGCCAGACGCACGCCACATGCTTGTTCTGGTCTTATACCCTTTCACAAAAATCCTGATACATTTGACTCCCCCACTTGCCCACCATGTTCTAACTTTAAAGTGAAACGGTCTTACCGCACGGCGCTGACTCGACTTTGCGCGCCCGGTTGTCCTGTTCAGTCAAGGGAAAAATGTAGCAGTGTCCGAAACAAGCCTGCCAGATTTATAAGGGGGTTGGGTGAAACCCCTCCCACAAAATCTAAACACTCAATTTTTGATCTCCTGGCACTTATGTCAGATTTTTTTGTCATCAATCTCTTGAAGCTATACGTAAATCATATTTATATTTGAAAGAGCATAAGTAAAAACAATTACGTATTTACTTAAGTGAATTTAATGATATAGATAATTTATATAGCAATCCTTCAGGCAAAAAAATACTAACGCAACTCTTACAAACCAGCATCGAATTTTACTCAATCTTCAACAAAGAAAGGCTAACATTGGTAGCGTCTGAAGGGAAAATGCATATATCAACTCACACAAGTGCGGAATAAGGTTAACAACAAATGTTGTCATAGAAAGACACCAGGGTTATTCAGACTCAAACTAATTTGCTATGCGTATTTTGATTTACTCTTACAATTATTCTCCAGAACCAATTGGTATTGCTCCCCTGATGACTGAATTAGCAGAGGGATTGGTTAAGCGCGGACATCAAGTACGCGT
The DNA here is from genome assembly GCF_006968745.1 of Brasilonema sennae CENA114. NCBI lineage: Bacteria > Bacillati > Cyanobacteriota > Cyanophyceae > Nostocales > Scytonemataceae > Brasilonema > Brasilonema sennae. The sequence continues at coordinate 6,166,422 of NZ_CP030118.1, forward strand.
AGTGACTGCTATGCCGAATTACCCTGAGCGTCGGATATACGAGAATTATCGGGGCAAGTGGTTTGTGAGCGAGTACAAGAATGGGGTTCAAATCCAACGGAGTTATGTTTGGATTCGTCCGCAGCCTAACTTAATAGACCGATTATTGCTAGATGCAAGCTTCGTGCTTACAAGTTTTTTCCCAGCGATCGCAGGTTGGCGTCCAGATGTCATTCTCTCAACCTCACCATCCTTACCTGTTTGCTTACCAACTGCCTTTTTAGGATGGCTATACAGATGCCCTGTAGTCTTAAATCTTCAAGATATATTGCCAGACGCTGCATTACACGTTGGATTGTTGAAGAACAAATTGCTTATTAAGGTGTTAACAGCACTAGAAAAATTCGCTTACCACAGTGCTACTAAAATTAGTGTGATTGCTGACGGTTTTGTAGAAAATTTACAAAAAAAGGGTGTAGCACTTGGCAAAATTGCACAAATTCCCAACTGGGTCGATATCAATTTTGTCCGACCTCTGCCAAAAGAAAATAACGCTTTTAGAGTAGCTCATAACCTAGATGGTAAATTTGTGGTGCTATACTCTGGCAACATTGCCCTCACTCAAGGTTTAGAAACTGTTGTAACAGCCGCTTCTTTGTTACGCCATATTCCAGAAATAACCTTTGTGATTGTAGGGGAAGCAAAAGGTTTGCAGCGGTTACAAATGGCTTGCACCGAATCCGGTGCTGATAATGTTTTGCTACTACCTTTTCAACCTCGCGAAAGTTTACCAGAATTGTTGGCAGCGGCTGATGTGGGTTTAGTGGTGCAAAAGAAAAATGTTATATCTTTTAACATGCCATCGAAAATCCAAATATTGCTCGGCAGTGGTCGGGCAGTGGTAGGATCAGTGCCCAGTAATGGCACAGCAGCTAGAGCTATTAAACAAAGTGCTGGTGGAGTGGTTGTTCCTCCAGAAAAACCTGAAGCTTTAGCAAAGGCGATTTTAGATTTGTACAACAACCCAGAAAAAGTAAAAACCTTAGGGTGTAATAGTCGCAAGTTTGCAGTTGAGCAGTATGCTTTTGAACAAGCATTAACTCGCTACGAGTCTTTGTTCTACTCAGTGCTCGCTGAAGATTCAACAATTGAGCCACTTGTCAATTCCTTTGCCCAAAAACGTCTCCTCCTCAGACCAAAGGAATCTAGATAGTAAAACTTCGTTAGAATAAAGTTATCTATTCATCACTCAAGTCGATGACTGCAACAAGCCTCCATTGTCAACAGGATTGCCTTTATGCGCGAAAAAGTCTTAACCTGGTTAACACAGAATGTTCCAACTCCCAGAGTGAACCACATTCTCAGAGTTGAGCAAATGGCAATGGATCTCGCAGTTCATTACAAAGTGGATCGAGAAAAAGCTGCACACGCCGGGTTAATGCACGATTTAGCAAAATGTTTTAAACCACAAAAACTTTTGCAAATGGCACACGAAGAGGGATTGGAAGTAGACGAAGTGATGGCAGCAAATCCCCATTTGTTGCATGCAGACGTAAGCGCGATCGTCGCAAGAGAGACATTCGGCGTAGACGATGAAGAAGTGTTACAAGCTATTGCCAATCACACTTTAGGTAGACCAGGCATGAGTCAGCTGTGCTCTATCGTGTTTTTAGCTGATAGCATAGAGCCAGGACGAGGCGATACCCCACAATTGCAATCATTAAGGCAACTTAGCCGTCAAAATATTCATCAGGCTGTGGCTTTGACCTGTGACTTTACTCTCAAATTATTGCTTGAGAGTTCTTGTTTGATCCATCCGCGAGTCATCCTCACACGTAACTGGTTCCTACAAAAATGGAAAGCCAAACAGCCGATTGTACAAAAAACCGTATAGATGCCTGTTTTTTTTGTTAGTATTCAAAAAAACCAATTCTCACAGTTGCAATTTAATTGTAGTTCACGAGTCATTGTAAAAAATTGTTAAAAAAAAAGAGAGCAGCTGAGGTTTAATGTCTGATTATTTCCCAAGCAATTTCCCAAGACAATCGATCGCAGTGACAAACAATCTAGTAGGAAGCCCACAGGTTGACACCAACGATGTGAGTGGAAAGATCGCATTGAAGGTCGCCGAAGCGGCATCAGACCGCAAAGCAGGTGATATATTACTGCTAAAGGTAGCAGATGTCTGTTACCTGGCAGATTACTTTGTGCTGGTGACGGGCTATTCGAGAGTACAGGTGAGAGCGATCGCCGAGGCAATTGAAGAAAAAGTCAAACAAGAATTGCAAAGGCGTCCCTTACGAGTAGAAGGAAAATCTGAGGCTTCCTGGGTGGCGCAAGACTATGGGGAAGTCATTGTTCATATCATGTTGCCAAAAGAACGGGAGTTTTATAATCTAGAAGCGTTTTGGGGACATGCAGAACGTATCGAGTTTTCAACTTCCGTAGATGGTGAGGGTAAACCAACATGATGAAATCTTCGGTCTCAAATTGCCCAGTTCCCTCTGAACAGCAACCACTTAATGAGTACGAAGAGTTAAAATCCTCCTGGCTGTTTCGCGACTGTACCTTAAATTTGCGCGAGTATATCACAAAAATAGCGTGGATTTGGGGAATATCGTGGTTGGTGGCATTCCCAGTCGCAGCAGCAAGCTTTGCCCCACATAAGCAGAGTGCACAGTTTATTATCAGCAGTATAGCAGGATCAAGTGTGGGAGTCGTGCTAGTAGTAGCACGGCTATATTTGGGCTGGTCTTATATCCGCGATCGCCTGATGAGTCCAATCATCTTTTACGAAGAGTCGGGATGGTATGACGGTCAAAATTGGATGAAACCACAGGAAGTGCTGACACGCGATCGCCTGATTGTTTCATACTCTATAAAACCAATTATAACTCGGTTAAAAATGACCTTTGCTGGCTTGGCTGTATTGTTCGTTGCTGGTACGATAGTTTGGCACCTAGTGTAATCGTCATCAGTCATCAGTCATGAGTCATTTGTTATTTACAAAAGACTAAAGACAAAAGACTAAAGACAAAGGACAAAATTATGGTAAATTTCTACCCATGACAATGGGAAAACGAACACAAGCCGCCGCATTAGAAGTCAGGTTATTGCGTGAAGGCATTATAGAATCAAAGCATATCGTCCAAGCCGTCGTCTGTGATGATCGAGGACGAGTGCTATCGGTTGCTGGAAACGCTGAAACTGCAACATTTGTTCGTTCGGCGCTCAAACCATTTCAGGCGATCGCAGTAACCAGCACAGGCACTTTAGAACGCTATAACCTAAGCGATAAAGACCTAGCGATTATGACAAGTTCCCATAGAGGAACAATAGAGCAAGTCAGACAGGCATTTAATATACTTTGGCGAGCTGATGTCGATCCTTCAGCACTCCAATGTCCAATCCCAGAAGGTAAGTACAGTCGTTTGGAATACAATTGTTCTGGCAAACACGCAGGCATGCTCGCCGTTTGTCAACAATGCAATTGGTCCTTAAATAACTACTTGCAGCGAAAACACCCAGTGCAGCAGTTAATTCTCACCAAAGTATCAGAATTGCTGCGAATGCCAGCAGAGGAATTCATCAATGCTCATGATGACTGTGGCGCGCCTACATATTTGATGCAACTCGGTCAAATGGCGTCATTGTATGCTCAGCTTGCTTCTCGTAGCAGTTTGGACATAGAGCGTATTGTCCGTGCCATGACGCATCACTCCGTGATGGTGGCAGGAGAGGGAGAATTAGATACAGAACTGATGCGTTTAGCCCTTGGAGATGTCGTCAGTAAAGCTGGTGCTGAAGGAGTACAGTGCATTGCCAGATTGGGTGAGGGCATGGGATTGGCAATTAAAGTGATGGACGGAGCAAAGCGAGCAAAGTATGCCGTTGCCATTCACCTACTCAAGCAGTTGGGCTGGATTACTCCCAGCGTTGCCGAAGCCCTGTCAGAAAAATTCATGAACCTCGGTAAATACAAGCGTTTAGAAGTTATTGGAGAATTATCGATTTTATAGTTGCCAAATTTCTGACTATAGTGTTATAGTTAGGAAGACGAAGAGACGACGCGGGATAGAGCAGCCTGGTAGCTCGTCGGGCTCATAACCCGAAGGTCAGTGGTTCAAATCCACTTCCCGCCACCAAATAAAAGATAAAGCAAATCCCTACAATTGTAAAAAGTTGTAGGGATTTGTTATTGAAAAGTCAGATGCAACTTAAACTTGTCACGAATGGGATGTACTCGTCTTGGTAGAAATGTAATGTGAGGGCATTGTTATTTTTTCAGATAACTCAGATAACAATGCTTTATTTCTAAATTTGAATGTATGTTTTCAATTTACAATTACTAGAAAGACGAAACAGGTCATGGGCAGCAATCAACCACCAGCGAACAATCAGCCACAGGTTATCCTTATTACTGGGAATATGGCTGCCGGAAAATCTAGCGTTGCCCAGGCAGTTGCCGAGCAGTTGCCGAAAAGCGTGCATCTTCGTGGTGATATCTTCCGTCGCATGATCGTGAATGGGCAAGCGGAGATGACGCTTGAACTGTCAGCACAGGGGTATCAGCAACTCCGTCTGCGATACCGCCTCGCGGCGATGGCGGCAGAACTTTACCTGCAGGCTGGCTTTACGGTAGTCTATCAAGACATCATTATTGGTTCAGAGCTTAGCGAGGTCATCACCTATTATCACGATACCCCTGTGTCAGTTATCGTCTTATGTCCGAGACCGGATGTCGTGGCGGCGCGGGATACTGCACGTGAGAAGACGGGCTACGCCAACGAAGAAATGGTGCATGCGTTCGACCACGTTTTACGCACCGAGACACCACGACTCGGCTACTGGTTGGATACGTCCGATCTCACCGTTGCACAGACGGCTGATCATATCCTCAAACATCTTCCGCAAGCGGCTGTCCCGCTGCACTCAAGCAACGAGTAAACGTCACCGGCGTTGCCGACGAACATCACGTCAGAGTATCAGCCACTTGGTTCAAAGCTCCAAAACCAGCAGATGCTACTCTCATCTATAGACAATCTGAAGACGAAATATCCAAGCGAGCAAGAAGTTCCACCTTCACAGCATTTGAGAGGCTTTTACTGCAAAGCTGGCTGGATCGAAGCTCTCTACATTGATAATTTTCGTATTCACGAAAGACATTGCTATTCGTACACCGAGAATTCTTGGCATCACGAGTTACTTGTCCCATAGCATTAAGGTTGCTGACAGCGGTTTTCATATGAATAGACCACAAATCGTAGGGTGGGCATTGCTCAGAAAAGCCGATGAGATATTATAGCCGTTGCCAGGTAGATTAGGACATGAACTCATGAAAAAATATGGACATTACGAGACTTTCAAACTTCTTGACGAGTTAAGCATTTCCTGTTCCCTGTTCCCTGTTCCCTGTTCCCTGTTCCCTACGTCCTAATAGAGTTGGCTATAGCTATAATGAGCAATGCCCACCAGATCTGAAAACCGCTGTCAGGAGTATGTGAAGTAAAAAAGCCACCCAGAAAGGATGAGTGGCTCAGCTTATGCGATTTATGCGCTCAGATAGCGCTAATAGACCGTTCGCACCCTTGCGGTAAGCCGAAGAGTGCGTTTACGACTCAGGAATTAAACATCGTAATAGAGGGCAAATTCGTAGGGATGAGGACGTAACCGCATGGGGTTAACTTCATTATCTAACTTGTAAGAAATCCAAGTTTCAAGGAAGTCTTCGGTGAACACGCCTGATTCTGTTAAGAAAGCGTGGTCTTTCTCCAGTGCTTCCAATGCTAGTTCCAAAGAACCCGGAGTTGAAGGAACTTTCGCCAGTTCTTCAGGAGAAAGTTCATAAATATTCTTATCCAGAGGTTCACCTGGGTCGATTTTGTTCTTAATTCCATCTATTCCGGCACACAGCATCGCAGCAAATGCGAGGTAGGGGTTAGAAGTCGCATCAGGACAACGGAACTCCAACCGCTTGGCTTTGGGGTTAGTACCAGACAAAGGAATACGGATAGAAGCAGAACGGTTACCTTGGGAATAAGCCAAGTTTACAGGTGCTTCATAACCGGGTACCAAGCGCTTGTAAGAGTTGGTGGTGGGGTTAGTAATTGCTAGCAGTGCTGGTGCATGCTTGAGGATACCGCCAATGTAGTGCAACGCCATTTCACTCAAGCCAGCGTATTTATCTCCAGCAAACAGCGGTTGACCATCTTTCCAAATGGACTGGTGGGTGTGCATTCCAGAACCGTTATCGCCAAAAATTGGCTTAGGCATGAAGGTGACGGTCTTGCCATACTTCTTGGCTACGTTCTTGATGACATATTTATAAGTCATCAGCCAGTCAGCTGCTTCAATCAACTTACCAAACTTGAAGCCCAATTCGCACTGTCCACCAGTGGCTACTTCGTGGTGTTGCTTTTCAATTGGTACTCCGCACTTTGCCATTGTCAGCAGCATTTCTGTGCGAATATCCTGGAAAGTATCCGTAGGGGGAACTGGGAAGTAACCCTGTTTGAAGGGAGGTTTGTAACCCAGGTTAGGACCTTCTTCTTTGCCAGAATTCCAACGACCTTCAACTGAGTCTACGTAGTAGTAGCCTTGGTGCGCCGTTTGGTCAAAGCGGACATCATCAAAAATGAAAAATTCAGCTTCTGGACCAAAGAAAGCTGTTTCACCAAGACCAGTGGAAACTAAATAATCTATTGCTTTCTGGGCAATAACACGAGGACAACGGCTGTACCACTCACCTGTCCGTGGTTCCTTAATGCTACAAATGATACTCAGAGTTGGTTCTTGCATGAAAGGGTCGATCCAGGCAGTGTTTGGATCGAGTACCATCGACATGTCTGATTCATTGATGGTTTTCCAACCCCGGATACTAGAACCGTCGAAAGGTACGCCGTCTGTAAAGGAACTTTCATCGATTTGGTTATGGAAAAGCGTCAGGTGCTGCCAAATTCCTGGGGTATCGATGAATTTCAGATCAATCATCTGAATGTTATTGTCCTGAATCTGCTTCAGAACTTCTTGTGGGGTTGTCATGGTTACTCCTTAATCTGCCGATTTTTTAATAGTAAGACCAGAGTGTTCAAAGCATGTTGACCCCGCTTGTAAATCCACATCCATGAGCCACCTGCAATATCGTAAAGATTTGAATTTGGATGATTTTGTATTTTTTGTTACAAAATGTCAAGTTAAAAGATTATCTTTAACCTTTCCTTAACTAGTTTCACAAAAGTAGACAGTTGATCTCGCAGGGGTCAACTTTGGCATAGAATCCATAATTAGCGCTATAGATTGTTTTTGTGCTGGGGCTTTTTTTACAAGAGGCATAAATGCTAAAAGCAGTCAGATTAATATCAAACCATAGAAAGGATTAATTAGGAGAAAAAGAAATGCGGGATGCAGTAACCGGTTTAATTAAGAATTATGACGTTGCAGGTCGGTATTTCGACCGGAATGCCATTGACAGCCTTAAGTCTTACTTTCTAAGCGGTACCGCACGTGTGCAAGCAGCAGCGGCTATCAATTCAAATGCGGCGATAATTGTCAAGCAGGCTGGTTCTCAATTATTTGATGAACTGCCAGAGTTGATTCGCCCAGGTGGAAATGCCTACACCACTCGTCGTTATGCGGCTTGTTTGCGCGATATGGACTACTACCTACGCTATGCTAGCTATGCTCTTGTTGCTGGTAGTATGGATGTCTTAGATGAACGGGTGCTGCAAGGACTACGGGAAACTTACAATTCTTTGGGAGTGCCTATTGGTCCAACAGTTCGTGGTATCCAGATTATGAAGGAAATTGCGAAAGAGCAAGCGGCTGCAGCAGGTGTGACAGATACTTCCTTTGTCGATGAGCCATTTGACTACATGACTGAAGAGTTTAGCGAAACAGATGTTTAACAGTTATCAGTTATCAGTGAGCCAGCGCAGCAGGAGGGTCTCCAACGCCAGATACCTCTGTCGGGAAACCCTCCTATGGCACAAAGTGCCACGCTACGCTATCAGTACTGGCTCCTCCGTAGGCGACTGCGTTAGCGCAGCGGAACCGGAGGTTCTCCCCGAAGGGTTATCAGTTGCTTGATAACTGTTCACTGTTAACTGTTCACTGATTGAAATTGCTCTGTCAGTTTTTAAATCAGGCGAGTTTCCCTGAGGTAACTCGCTTTTTTCCACCTTCGCGATGCATACCGCACTAAAGCTGAAAATTCGCCACAATAGAAAGTGCCAACGATTGAGGCGCTGGTTATGGAAGAATTACTAGAGTTAAAAGATTTGTTGCTCAAAGGTGATGTACCAGGAGCGTTGGTCATCGTCGAAGAATTAGAAGAGATGAGCCGTAACGATATAATCAAGACAATTCGTAGCTACGCGATAATTCTGCTGTTGCATCTGATTAAACAGCAAGCCGAAAATCGTACAACTCGCTCTTGGGATGTCTCTATTCGTAATTCAGTTCGCGAAATTCAAAGAGAGAATAAGCGTCGTAAAGCAGGAGGTTTTTATTTAACTCCTGAAGAATTGGTGGAAACCCTGCAAGAAGCGTACTTAAATGCTATCGATGAGGCAACCCTCGAAGTAGAAGAGGGACGTTATCAACCAGAAGAATTAGAACAACTGGTTGATCGAGAAAAAATTATAAATAGTGCATTAAATTTAATAAAACCACAATAGATAAAGATAATTGGTTAAAAAACGACTCGACACTCTATTAGTAGAACTCAATTTAAGTTCGTCTCGCGCCTTAGCACAGCGCTTTATCCAAGCGGGAGAAGTCACGGTTAATGGTCAGATAATTGACAAGCCAGGTACGGAAGTTGATATTGCGGCTCAAATTCAAATTAAGGAGCGATCGCGCTTTGTTTCCCGAGGCGGCGAAAAGTTAGCAAAAGCATTGGAAGTCTTTGCTATTCCTGTAGAAGGACGAATTTGTTTTGATGGTGGTATCTCCACAGGTGGCTTCACTGATTGCTTGCTGCAAGCTGGGGCAAAGCTGGTTTATGGGGTTGACGTTGGTTATGGACAAGTTGACTGGCGTCTGCGAAATGATTCTCGCGTGGTTTTGAAGGAACGCACCAATTTACGGTATTTGACACCAGAACAGTTATATGTTATACTCTCCCGAACTTCTAAAGGGGGGGAATATGCTGATTTGGCGGTGGTTGATGTGTCGTTTATTTCCTTAACCAAGATTTTGCCTGCTTTGTGGCAGCTGCTGCAATCTCCTCGGGAGGCTGTATTGTTAGTGAAACCCCAATTTGAAGTGGGAAAAAACCGCGTTGGTAAAAAAGGCGTTGTGCGTGACTCTAAAGACCAAGCCGAGGCAATTTTTCAGGTGTTGCAAGCGGCTGGTGAATTAGGATGGAAGTACAAAGGTTTGACTTGGTCACCTCTTACTGGTCCTGCTGGGAATATCGAGTATTTATTGTGGCTGGGTATGGAAAGTGAAACTCCACCCCCTGATTTAGAAGTCCTACAACAAATGACTCAATCTGCAGCATCTGAACTTCGAGACAAATAACCTCTTGGCGTCCTTGGCACGCCAGTTGCTACCCCAAATATCCCCCTAACTCTTGCCGCAAACGATACAAAATCGTATTTGGTTCCACTTCAGCTAAGATTTCTTTAATAACTGTACTCGCTCCCAATTGTCCCCAAGAACAGCCTTTTTCTAAATAGACTTGTGCTGCTTTTCCCACAGTATATGCTCCGTAGCCTGCGATACCAGCTTGCGTCATTGCAGTTCCCGCATAAGCAGTGATATTTATTGGGTTTTCTCCAGAAGCAATTGCAGCTGTACTCTTACCCAAACCTAACAGGAAACTGCTACCTAGTTCTCCCAGCAGTAAGCCACCAGAGCTTAATAAAATCGTTTTTAAAAAATTTCCTGCTTCGTACCCAGTCATTGGTAAGCCGTACAGGCGTGCAAGTGAGCGAATCAAAGCTAAATCGGCAACTGTTCCGCCTAGAACATCTAACAAGGGGATGGGATTTAGTCCTACTGCTAAAGCTTTGTATTTGGTAAATCGCCAAATCAGGTCTTCTGCTTGTTGTTGGCGAAAGTCGATGGTTTTTTGGGCGATCGCCTCTTGTGCATCTCGTGCTTGGATGAGTGCGTTTAAAGCAAGAAGCGATCGCCCCTCACGATTGAGAATTTTAAGAATTGTTTCTTTTAATTCGTCTATTTGTGGTGGTGGAGTCTCCCATTCATGTGCGACACTACCATCAGACCATTCAACCCGTACTTCCATCGGTGCAGGTTCCGCCGCCACCATCACAATTTCATCAGGTTTTAAGGGTTTTCCCTGGGGATTTCCTGCACCCAACTGTTGTAAATTATTGTAAATTGTTGTTTTGTCTGTATCTGGGTAAAGGTCTATTTTGTTGAACACCAAAATTAAAGGTTTTTGTGCTTGACGCAATTCACACAGCATCTCGTACTCAGTGCGAGTGATATCACCAGATACGACAAAGAGAATCAAATCTGCCTGACGCACGACTTCTCGCGCCATTTGTGCCCGAGATGCACCCTCAATTTCATCTAATCCTGGTGTATCAATTAACTCCACCTGCACCTTACCACCAGGATTCCAGCGTACAGAACGGGGGTACTGAGTCACACCGTTAAGAGGACCAGTTTGTAAAATCTTTTGTCCCAGTAAAGCATTCAACACCGCTGACTTTCCACGACTCACCAAACCAAAAACAGCAATACGAACCAGGTTATAGTCTAGTTTGTTAAGTGTCGAGGTCAAAAGTTCCAATTCTGGTTTGACCAAACCTGCTAATTGTGAGTTTGATGACGACTGTCCCGGTTTACGAAGATTTCCATACCAAGACAGCGCAAGGCTTAGACTAGCACGCGCACGGTTTAAGTGAGTTTCTTGGACGTTCTTTGACACTGGATTTATTTGAGTCAATACTATACCAATTTTATATTTTGCGAAAAGTTTTGAGACTGATTTTGGATTGGAAACATCAAGCTAACAGCCGACTCCTAATCGCAAAATACGGGTATCGTTAGGTTTAATGGCAGGAGTGCAATCTATTGCTACAAGGTAAGTAGAAAATTAAAGATACCAAATTACCACTCATCTTGTACTGGGGTTTTTAGCGGCTAAATTTAGTCTCTATCAAATTATTCAGGAGTTTCCAAAGTTGGTTCATACTGCAAATAGTTGGTTGTTTGCATTATAGCTACGATTAGTCTGATTTGGAGACTGTTAGATTTTCAGTCTCGGTTTTTTTTGCGATCTGTTTTTGCGATCTGTGTTTCTTCTTAATTTCAGCAGAAAAATATAACGTAAGGGTGACGACTAATTTTTTTTGTTTTAGGATTATGTTTAAAGCGGCTACATTACTTGAAAATGAGGAAAAATAGTACATCCAAATGTAAATATAGATTCATTAATGAATTTCCTTTAGTTCCCTTTTAACTTTCTACATTAAATTATTTTGAGGTTTCACATATGAGCAGCTTTCATTCCAGGAAGGCACCAAAATGGTTGAAACATTTTATCACCAACGCCAACAATTCATTAACAGGAAAATATAATTTATATAGGGGTAAAAAACTTAATTTTTTAAAAGTCATTTTGATACTCGAAACGTCAGTTCTTCCAACAATTCTTCCTTGGGTAATCTTTTGTGGCATGTATGGATTTATTGTAACAATATTATGCAAGCGTTTTGATTTTTTTAATGGCTTCACAAATAAGAATGGTGTTCTTACAAATGCTATTTTTGCTTTCAATATTGGTTTTAGTTTGTTATTGGTATTCCGGACAAATACAGCGAATGAGCGGTTTTGGGAAGGTCGTAAACTTTGGGGTTCTTTAGTTAATGCAACTCGTAACCTGGCTCAGGGAATTTATGTAATAGTTAAAGAGAAATCACATAAAGATAAAGTTAAAAAAGAGGCAACAATTCGGCTATTAGTTGCTTTCGCTGTCGCGATGAAGTTACATCTTAGGGCAGAACCTTTGGACGAGCAGTTAGCGTCCTTAATTTCCGAAATGCAGTATTTAAAACTTAAAGAAACTCATCATCCTCCTTTACAAATTTCCTTATGGATTAGAGATTATTTGCAGTATCAACACGAGCATAATTCTCTAGATATTTATCAGTTGACTGCCTTACATAACTTGGTGAATGAGTTAGTAGATATTTTGGGTGGCTGTGAACGCATTTTAAAAACTCCAATGCCTTTGATATATAGTATTGTACTAAAACAATTATTATTAATTTTCTGTCTAGTATTGCCTCTTGAAATAGTCGGTGATTTAGGTTGGTGGACTGGTATCGTTACGGCTTTTATCACGTTCATTTTATTAAGTATTGAAGAAATTGGCTCAGAAATCGAAGAGCCTTTCGGGCACGATCCCAGTGATCTACCGTTAGATGTGATTTGCAATACAATCCAACGAAATCTTGAAGAGTTAATTAGCCTCGCTCCTAGTAGTAATGAGTTTGACTGGCGAGCTTAAGACTATAAACTGAAAATTATCAAATCTTTAATGCGCGTAGGGGCTTGTACCCTTTATACTCCTTACTCAGCCTTCCTATAACCTTCAACAGCAGCAACTGTGACATTAATAAACGGATTATCAAGCACTTCCTTAAACGCCTCAATTAATGCAGCCTCAGTAGCACTGCGTAAACGTTGCCAGGTGGTTGGCTTGTCGTGCTTGATATGGGCTATTGCTTGATTGGCGATCGCTCGCTTTTCAGGTTCAGTAGTTGGATAAGTCACAGATAGTTGATTTAGCAATTCCTGAATCTCTTTCGCTGCTTCCGCCAGATTTTGTTTTTGTTCTGGCGCGTAGTTGTGTTGAATGCCAACTTGATCGTGCTGGATGGTAACATCTCCTGTGTTGACATTGCCAGGAGCTTGATTGAAATGAAAACTATTTTGGTATTTAGAAGTTTCTGACATAGTTTTAATCCTTGTTATTTAGTTGGTTGTGCTGAGTTCCAATTTGATTTCCGTGGATATTGACATCTCCTGTGTTGAGGTTGCCTACACGTTGAATGATGTAAGTTGACGATTTAGAAGTTTCTGATTTGGTTTTTATTTCCTCCTCAACTGGGGGAGAATGAAAAATTTTATGGTTATAAAACTTGCAACGCTCTTGAATTTCTAAAATAAGATCTTTCATCTCATATATTGCAACTAATAGTAAATTTTGCATTTGAGGTATAAATTTACTTTCTACAACTTCTTCTACTTGTACAGGGTTACTAGAGACTAATGATTCTTCATATAAAACAGAATTGATTAAGCGATTTTTCTTGATTTGTTCCAATGCAATTAAGCGATTTTTCTTGATTTGTTTCATTACATCAATAGCACTTGAACAAATAGATGATTCTTCATCGTTTAAAGCAGAAATCAGAGCATCTGTTATTAACTGATTGCTATGGTTTACTTCAGCAAGTTCTCCTAAAGCAATTACAGCACTCTGACGAACATCTGAATTTTCATCATTCAAAGCTTTAATTAAATGCTCTAATACCTGCTTACAATGCATCTTTCCTAATGCTTTGACTACATTAGAACGCACAAAAAATTTTTCATCCTTTGATGCTTGTATTAACGCATTAATTACCTTGTCATCACGGAATTTACTTACAGCTTCTGCCGCTCTAGAACGTACAAAAGCTTTTTCATCATTAAGTGCTTTAATTAAGGGAGTAATTACCGTATAACTGCGAAATCTTCCTAATGCTTCAACTACACCAGAGCGCACAAAGTAATTTTCATCTTCTACAATTTTGAATAAAGCACAAGCTTCTGCATCCGAACCTATATTTCCTAATGCCAAAGCAGCATGATAACGTATCCTAAAATCTTCATGTTTTAATGCTTTTAACAAGAACGAAATCGTTTGATTAAATAGCTCTTCTCCTAGTACTGCCTGTGCTTGGTAATTTCGGGGCTTTAAATATTGATCAGATCCTTTCTTGTTTATTAAGTTTTTATCATTGAGCAATTTCACTAAATTCAAAACTACCACATCAGATGATTCTATATTTTCTAACTCAGAAGCTATTCTTTCACAAAGAATATGATTATTATAATCTTCGTAAAATTTAGCTTGATTCCACTCTGCAGTATGTTTGTCTTCCCATTCCAGCAACTCAGACATTAGCTGATCGTCACCGATACATGATAAAGCTTCAGCTAAACTATAAACATTGTCATAATCTCGATTATCCCGTGCTTGCTGCAATGGCGATCTGGCTTGTTCAGAACGAGTCATTCCCAAAAGTTCAATCTTAAGTCTTTGGTTAACCTCCAACCCCAAAACCAACCCCACTGTCTTCTCCTGAAACTCCTCCTTCACCTCCCCCGCTAACCGCGCACCTAACATCAAATCCACATTCAACGCTAACTGCACCACCCGCACCGCCTGCGCTTCTTTGTCCACCAACGCCAACATCAGTGCTAGAGGTTCTGTCCACTTCAAATAATTGAGATAATCCCGTTTCAACTTCTCATTACTAATTTTGGGAAGCTGCTGGAGTAAACATTCTGCCGCGTAATATTCCTGAAGCAGCTGGTGACGAAACTCTATTTGCTGATTGCTGGCAATCTGGATTAAATGGTGCTTGAGCAAATCCTCTAACCATTCTCTCGCCCGACTCGCAGGATAATCAACTTTACCTTCAAGGAACTTCGTGAAAATTGCTTGCGCTTCTTGCCTCTCAATCGTGACTCGCAACTCTGTAGGCGTTTCTGCCTGCATCATCGCAAACGCCAAATGCTGCAATAACTCCTGCCACCAGCGGCGCGACTCACCAGAAACCGGGACATCATCTTTGATTTTGCCGTCATAACTCTGGGCAAAGCAGCGAAACACTAAACCCAAATTCGGTGGAACATTGCCCGTTATTTTAAATAACTCACACAGCATCCATAGCAGCAACGGCGTTTGCCCGAACTCCCGCAATCTTCCACCCAACCGCCGCAGCATTTCCTCACCTTGTTCTGGCAAATAGGCGCGGACAAACTCCTGCATCTGTTCTTCTGTCAACGGCTGCATTTCCAGCTTTTTCTTAATCCCCAAATCACCACCTACGCCCAAATCCCGCGTGGTGAAAATCATTGGTGTGTGCGGGTAATTCTGGCAAAAGGTTTTTAACTCTCGCCGTGCATCTTCATTGGGTAACTCGTTGAGTCCATCCAGCAGCAGCAAAAATTGCCCCTGTCGCAACCAAGTTTTTAAAGTTTCGCTGTCAAAGGTTAAGTTGGGATCGTGGCGCAAGAGGAAGTTTTGAATAAGCTCAAGGACAGAGGTGTTGTATTGACGGAGTTCTACTAGTATGGGCGTTGCAGTTGTTGGGGAGATTGCTGAGTCCTTCGGACACGCTTGGCGAACGTTTCGCTTCGCTTCACTCGCAATGACAGAATTTTCCGCTTCTTCCAGCAATAGCCGTGCTAAAGCTGTGGACTTCCCAGAACCTGGTCTTCCGACAAGTAGCACATGAGTTTCAGAATATTTACGTAATCCTTCCTGCACTGGGAGGCGTTCTGTTTTCTCTGGTGTTTCGCGTTTCTCCTGCTGCTGAGGCTGTACCGTTTGCACCATTAAGCCAAAATCAAAAGGCGACGCTACACTTTTAGGCTGTACTGGTTTAGACCCTTCCACATCCGTGATGGTGTACAAGCTCCACCAATAATGGTAAGCATTACACACAGATTGCAGGTATTTTTGAAAATCTGCGCTCATGCAGGAAGTTGACTGATTAATGACTGATGTTATTTCCTATATCTTTTATAGCGTTTTATTTTAAGGTTGATACAAATGCATAGTAAGGAGCAGGGGGAAAGAATTAGAAACAAATTATTTGTATCAAATGTTTCGTGAAACGGTATTAGAAAAATTATAAAGAAAGCATTCCAATGGTGTGAAAGTATGCGAGCATCTTGCTCGCGTACTATGACAAGCCACCAATATGCTCGCAGTGCATCTGGCATAAAGAGCGAACATTTGGCATGCTGTCAATTATAAATTCTCCAAATCAACCTCAAAGGTTTGTCCTCCCAGCGTCACCTTGTCGCCTGATACTAATTTCCGTCCTCGTCGGGTTTCAACTGTATTATTAACTTTGACATCGCCTCCTTGAATGAGTAGCTTAGCTTGCCCACCAGTTGGTGCGATACCCACGAACTTTAAAAACTGGTCGAGTTTAATTGTGCTGGCGCTTGTGTCCATAAATCCAATAACCTAACTACGATTATCTATTTGAGCACGCTGCAAACTTCCAGAGAAGTCCACGTACACAGTCTTCCATTCTGTAAACACATCCAAAACAGCAGAACCAGCTTCCCGGTGTCCGTTTCCAGTTTGTTTGACACCACCAAAGGGCAAATGAACTTCTGCACCAATCGTAGGACCATTGATATAAGTGATCCCGGCTTCAATATCGCGCATAGCGGCGAAAGCGCGGTTGACATCGCGGGTGTAGATTGAAGAAGAAAGACCGTAGGGAGTGTTGTTGAGGATGGCGATCGCCTCTTCAAATGAACTCACCTCTATCACCGCCACCACAGGTCCAAATATCTCTTCACAAGCGACTCGCATCTTGGGAGTGACTTGATCAAGAATAGTCGGTTGAAAAAAGTAACCGTGTTGTAATTCTCCCTCAGTTGCGATTTCTCCACCAATCAAGACTTTTGCACCTTCTTCACGAGCAATATCCAGATACTTGCGCACCCGTTGAAGTTGCGTTTCGTTAATAATTGGACCTATATCAGTGTTGGGATCAATTCCTGCGCCCAAGCGTAACTTACTAGTGCGCTCTTTAAGCATAGCGGTAAATTTCTCTTTGATGTCGCGGTGCAAAATCAGGCGACTTGTAGCAGTACATCTTTGCCCAGTTGTTCCAAAAGCCCCCCAAACTGCACCCTCAAGAGCAAGTTCTAAATCTGCATCTTCCATTACAATTTGAGCATTTTTACCGCCCATCTCCAAACAAACTCGCTTGTGAGTGCGTCCGCAAGTCGAGGCGACAAAAGCACCCGTCTCAGAAGAACCCGTAAAAGATACCAAGTCAACATCAGGATGTTCAACTAAAGCTTTTCCCGCTTCTTGTCCCACCCCATGCACCAAATTGACAACACCTTCAGGAAAACCAGCTTCTGCAAAAATCTCAATAAGTTTCGTTGCACAAGCGGGGGTATCCTCAGCGGGTTTGAGGATAACAGTATTACCGCATACCAAAGCTGGCATCATTTTCCAGCAGGGAATAGCGACTGGGAAATTCCACGGAGTGATCAGGGCGCAAACTCCAACGGGTGTTCTTACCGTCATCGCGAATTTGTTGGGCATTTCTGAAGGTGTTGTTTGCCCAAACAATCGTCGTCCTTCACCAGCATTGTAAAAAGCGCAATCAATACCTTCTTGAACATCTCCCCGTGCTTCCGTCAGGGGTTTACCCATTTCCCGACTCATGATTTGGGCGAGTTCTTCTTTGTATTTTTGTAAAAGTTCTCCCACTTTATGGATATATTCTGCTCTTGCTGGCGCGGGGACAAGTCGCCAACTGCGGTATCCCTTGCGGGCTGCTGCGACTGCATTGTCAACATCAACTGCTGCAGAACGCGGGAAAGTCGCAACAACTTCCCGGCTATCAGCAGGGTTACGACTTTCTAGGGTGTCAACACAAGCAGCATTCACCCATTCAGCGGCGATGTAATTGCGACAAGTCAGGGGAGTGATCATGATATACACCTCCGGATTTGAGATGCACTGGAACATTTGCACCAGTTTCGCTTGATTTATCGGTTGTAGTCAAGTCACACCTCAGGGTAGTGAACTAAAGGCAAAACGACATCTTATCTATTTTTATCTCACAAGTGCATAAGTCACTTTCCGTTGCACCTATTAAGAATGTAGAAGGAAGACAAATCAGCTTAACTTTCTTTCTCAATCATACCTAAAAAAATTACATGATACCTCATATGAAACCTCGCAGAGCAATATTTGCTCTAGTTCCGCTTGCTCTTTTACTTAACAGTTGTGGTCGTGATTTTCCCTCAGTTAAAAATGTAGGAAAAATGGCTGATACGTTGGATAAAACATCCTCAAATATAGCTGATGACATTTATAACTCTTGCATAACAAGAACGAAATACATGTCTTTTCTGGTAGCTCCACCCTCTGGAGCAGATCGAAGCTCATCAGGTCCAGTACGAAAGCGAGAAGAAGAAGAAACAATTTGTGAGAATTCCAACAGACCGGCTGTCAATAATGTTAAACAAGCAAACTCTGTTCTTGTAGAATATTTAAAAGCTTTGGGTAAAATTGCTAGCGGTGATACTGTATCTTTCGATAAAAACTTTGATGCTCTTGGTGAATCACTCAAGAATTTAAAAATTCCGCAATCTAACGGAAAACTCTCTAGTTTAAATAACTCTGATGTTGACGCTGGCATAAATATTGCCAAATTTATTACCAATGCATTCACAAGGGAATTTCGCCGCGAAAAGTTAAAAAAAGCAATTGTGTGTACCGATAAAGATATACAGACTTATATTGGTGCAACATCTGGTGTAAAAGATTTAGCCTCTAACGAACCTGCAAAAGGAGGCTTAACAGGACTTACACAACAGGCTTATGTTAACGGAATTTTGAAAGCAGAAGAGCTAGAAATTCGAGAGTACGTTGTTAATTACATAGGTGGGGTTACAGCAGTTTACCAGGAACGACCTCTAGATTTCATCACGCTAGAAGAAAACTATAACAAGGCTATGGATTCTATCAGAAGTAGAAGAGATGCTGCAGAAAACTATGTAGAACTACTTCAGAAAATAGCGAAAATGCATAGCGATCTGAAAACGGAGTTTCAAGGTAAAGGTAAAGATCAGCTCGATGATGCCCAGTTACCAAACTATTGTCAAGACCTTTACACACCTAAGGCAGATAAATCAGTGACTAAAGAAAAAGCAATTAGATACGATGAGGAGGAAATCAAAAATGTTGGAAAAATAGTATCTGAATACGAAAGAAGCTTAGAACCTTTAATTCAAAAAATGCAGAAAGGTTTATAACTTAAATTTGTGTCCGAAAAAGTTTCATTCTTACTCACAGTTTTAATATAAAAGGAGATGTAATATGGTAGGGTTTACTCTGAAATCGAGTGAATTGGAAGACTTGAAGACTAGGATGATCGAACTTGTTAATTCAATCCGGGATAGAAGAGAAGAGTTAGTTGTAAACTTTCAGATAAATCTGTCAAATTCCTTAAAAATATCAGACTCGGCAGATCGTCTTATTCGTAGTATAAATAAGATAGCTATTGAACAAATTAACGAAATACGAACTGATTTACAGGAACCAGCAAAAAAAATAACAAACGTCACGGATAAGTTAGGCGCTGCTATCGAAGAACTGCAAGAAGTGAATAAGTTGGTACAAATTTTAACGAATCTTACAAACCTTGTTAACGTAATTTTAAGCCCAGCTTCAGGACTGGTAAAAATTGCTGGAATCGTAACTCAGCTTGATAAGCTTACATAGGATAAACTTTCAGCAGATTCGTAGAAAACTTTCGCACAGTTGAATGGACTTAAAAAGCAATCGAGGAGGAGACAGCAGGAGATAATCTTTTTGTCTCCTTCCTCCAAATGCGTAAGTCCTATTTTTATCAAAACCCAACAAAATCAAAAGCCAACAAAGATTTTTTATGGAATCAACGCCAACACCCCAGCCGGAGAACCCAAACCATCACGCAACAGCAACACACCAATTGCCAAAGTTGCTCCAAATATTTGTATCCAAAGAATCTTTTGTGACACATTTTCTGTAAAATAATTACCAGCTTTCATAATTAACTGCGTAATTATAATGAATAACACATTTGCAACTTTTGCTGCTTCTGTCGTTGTAAGTGGTTTGACTGCGTTTGGTCTTGGTTTGTCTCCTGCTAGTGCAGTTCTTTTGATTGGTAACACTAGAGGTGACAATGTAATCATGTATGATGAGCAGAATGGGAACTTTCTTGGCGAGTTCGTTAAAGCAACAAGTGGCGGTTTAAAAGATCCAGATGACTTGAACTTCGGTCCTGATGGTAACTTCTACGTTAGCAGCGGAACTACCCCTGAAACTTCTGCAATCCTTCGCTACAACGGAAAGACTGGAGAATTTATCGATGTTTTTGCCTCTGGTAACGGTTTGATTCGCCCCTATGGTGCAGCATTCGGTCCCGATGGTTATCTTTACGTCGCGAGTTTTTTAAGTGACGAGATTTTACGTTTCAACGCCACCACAGGAGTGTTTGTTGATAAATTTTCTCAGGGAAATGGTCAACCTGGAGGTTTGAATGGACCAAACGATCTGCTTTTCGGTCCAGATGGAAGCTTATATGTCACGACTCAAGGTAGTGTTGCTGTTGATGGCGTTCCCACTTTTCCCGGTTTACCCAGCCAAGTGCTGCGTTTTGATTTAGCAACCAAAACGTCTACTGTCTTTATTGAACAGCCAACACCACTACCAGACAGCCCTCAATTTGTTAGTCTCCTTGGGTTAACACTTGGTTCCAAAGGTGACCTTTTTGTGAGTGACTTTGCTAACGGAATCAGAAGATATGATTTCAAGACAGGGCAGTTACTGGATGTTTTATCCACCAATTACACAAATACACCAAGTAACAATTTCATTGGTAATTTAACCATCGATCCTAACAATATCCTCTACACAGTTGGGTTTGATACGACAAACAATAACTTTGGCGCAATCCTGCGTTATGACGAAGTGACTGGAAACCCCTTACCCGCCCCAAGTCAGTCTGGTTCCGTCTTCGTACCTACTAACAGTCGGTTGTTGCGTCCCGTTGGTATTACTTACGCCTCCATAACCGTACCCGAACCAGCTTCAACAGTAGGTTTACTGTCTCTCGGGGCTTTATATGCAGTTTTGCTTTTGAAGCGCAAATGCAGTCAAGTTATCTAAACCTCTGTAGAGGAATTATAAATTTACGGCACAAACGCCAACACCCCAACCGGAGAACCCGAACCACCCCGTAACCGCAACGCACCAATTGCTAGAGTCGCCCCTGTTGGCGGTAACTGGTTCAAATTCGTTAAATTCTCCAATACAATACGCGGTTTCTCCAACACCAAGGAATTAGTCCCAAAAGTAGTATCTTGCCCTGAATCTACTCCATGAGTATCAATTCCGACTCCGGCAATTTCGCGTTCCTCCAGCAAGAACCGTGTCGCATCGTTATCAAACCCAGGAAAATGCATACTTCCTTGCTCGTCCTGGTATAAAAAAGCTTTTTCATCCGACCATTTCTCTTGCCAACCTGTATACAGTAACACCACACAACCAGGCGGAATCTTACCGTAGCGTTCCTCCCAACTCAGAATATCCTCAACACAAAGAGTGTAATCCGCATTTACCAGCGCCTGTTCCCGAATATCAATAACTACGCCAGGGACAACCAACGACTCAGCAGAATACTCGTGAATCCCTACACCATCAAGGTGAAAACTGTTGGAAGCATTAATATGAGTCGCGCTGTGTTCTCCTAGAGAAAAACGCCGCAGATAATAACCATCCTTATGCAATTCCGCCACAGTCTCAAATTCAACTGGTGGATCACCTTGCCATTGAGGAATATCCGAGTCAATGACATGACTCAAATGTATCACCCGCGAATAAGCGATCTTTTTCTCCTCTTCTGTTCCTTCTCTGCTTCCTCTGCGCCCACCGCGAACTTTGCGGGAGGAAGATCCACACCGCAAATTGCTCTGGTGCGGTTCATTCTCAAAACCTGATCGCGTCAATCTCCCCAAAGTTGCTTCCATAATTGCAGGAGTTTGACCCATCACAGTAAAGACCAGCGCCTCACGGTACACCCGTTGTGCATTATGATGACTATATATAGCAGCACCACTAGAAACAGTCACCGCTGCATGAGCTATTCGTCCTGCAAGATCAATCGCCCAAGCCCGCAATTGTAAGCGTTCAGCAAATTCCAAACTAGAATTATTTTGCGCTTCGCGAACAGCGTTGCGACAGTTGTTCAATTCCTGTTGCAGAGAATCAAAAGCTTTTTGGATAAAAGGTAGAGGTTTTCTGCTGACGACAGACTCCACAATATCTAAACCAGCAAGGGCGCATCCCGTCGCCATAAAAACAGCTGCAAGAATATTCTTTTTATCGTTTTCGTGAATCCAACCAGCAGGTTTAATGAAAACAACACTTTCTGTGGGTAAGAACCAGTTTTTCAGGGTAGCGGTTACGGTATTAGCTGATGTCATCGCCGCTAATTGTGCTGGAGGTGAAAGTGTCAGCGTACCTCCTGAGTGTTGATGTGTTTCGACTAACGGGACAATACCATAAACAGCGCCACCATCTGGTAATGTGGCAGCAATGATAAATTCGCCAAAAAATTCCCATCCTGTCACCCAAGGAACAACCCCATTAAGTTGATATCCCCCAGCAACCGGTGTGGCTACAGTCAGGGGATCACCTGCGCGTCGCAACTGGGAAAAACCAACACCCAGTAAAACTTGACCGTTGCCCATACGGGGGAGGTATCTTTCCTGTAGGGACGAGTTGGCACTAGCAACAAGCATACCAGCCGCACTCTGGTGTTGAGTTTGCAAAAAGACTAAAGCACCAGAATAGCGTGCTAATAGTTCTTGGAAGGTGCCATATGTCTGTTCACTAACTTCTTTTCCACTCCAGTGACGTGGAACCTTGAGTGCCAAAAGGTCTAATTCGCCAAGACCTCGGAGTGCATAGAATAAAGTATTTGGATCATGGTCTATCTTGTTCGCTTGAGGTACAATTTCTTTGAGCAAGTAGGACTTGGCTGTATCTAAGAGAAAGTGATTATCCTTCAAAGTCTGTTCTAATATTGCTTCGATAGGATTGCAAAGGTTTACTTGCTACCTAGTAGCAGAAACAACCCTCCAATTTCTGGAGTTATCAGATTTTGGAGGGCTTAAATGTTGCAGCAAAAAGTGAATTAGTAATAAGTAAACAACGTCAATATTAAGTTTAAGTTAAGAAAAGGTTAAGAAAAGGTAAAAAAATGTCATGCGAAGAAACTTCTTTAACGATCAAAAAGTCTCAAATGTCAAGTTTTTTGAAATGAAATGATACCAATTCAAAAAATGTTTGCGACAGATGGAACGCATTAAGCGATTACTAGTAATTGTTTGAAAATCTAAAATCTAAAATCTAAAATCCAAAATGGTATAAGTTGTTCTTAGATTTGAAAGGTGTCAAGCAAGAGTTAAGCAAGTATAACAGTGCGTTGAATGGAGAGTTTTGTCACAAGCACTAAGGATCTGTTACAGAAGGGAGTTGCTTGGGCACAGTTGGAGCAGTAAACTCAGTTACTCTGGGAGTGGTTTGCGATGGGTTATCTCTTAGCCGCCCAATCGGCATTGGCGCGGATCGCCCACCCCAAACAGGCGAAGTCGATTGGGGACGAAATTCTACAATGTCGCGTTTAATGGTGATATCGTAGCCACCAAAAAAGTCATGTCCGAGAAGCCCAGTTTCTAAATCCGCGTTTGCGATCGCCACAGAAACATGATTCACTTTCGCCCCTGCAATTTCCATCGAATCCACATAACCGATAGGAAATTCCACTGCTTTAGAATTTGCTGTGTTTGCCTTAGCCTTTCCAACTTGCACCACTCCCAAAGCATTTGCCATATTCTGGGTGATCACTGTGCCACTAGCTCCAGTATCTAAAATCATCTCAAACGGTTGAGTGCCATTAAAGGTGACTTCGATAATTGGCGTACCACCAATTCGTCGTTTAATCTGGGCTATATACACCAGTTGTTCGTTTTGTCGTTTAATTGTTGGTGGAACAAACACCTGTTGTTGTTTAAGCGGTGTTAGTGGAGTCACCTGTGGTAATGGTGGTTGGAATTTTTCTGGTGCTGCGGCAGGTGTTTTGGTGATAGTTGGTTGGGTAATAGCTGGTGTCACAGTTGGTGTCACAGTTGGTGTCACAGAAACTTGAGGAATGGCAGCTATCCTTTCTGGTTGCGCTTGTTGTAACGGATTGATAGGGGGGACGGCTTTGTGTATTGCATTTTTGAGATCAAGCTGGTAATCTAAGATTTTTGCTTGGGCGTTTGTGAAATCAGGACTATCAGCTGGCACTTTTTTCATTAAGGCGATCGCATCTGCAAGCAGAATTGCCACAAAATTCCAATCCTCAGTCGATTTAGCTGATTGGCTGATGTTGAGAGCTCCAACAGCTTTGTTCAGTCCCTGTTCAAAATAGTTAACTGACATCTCTCTGGTGGGTTGCACCGTCGGCTGTGGTTGTGGAGTAGCACTTGGAGGTGCCATTGTCGCTACAGGGGATGCAACGCTTTGATCTTTAGACGCAGGTTGCTCCTCATGACTTGTAACGCTAACCTGTTGCTTTCCATTACAGGCAACAGTCAAAACCGCTAGTGTGGTTGACAGAAGAACCAGCGCTGCTCGGGATAAGATAAACTGATGCATGATTAATTATAATTTTACTTGCGCTTCGGCGTAGAAATTTTCTGCGACTGTCTATTATTGTTGGAAGATTTTATATGTCATGCTCTTAAATTTTAGTTTGTAAAGTACGGGGTAAGAATTTCATAATCTGTAAACGGACAGGTAAAGTGATGAAATTAAAGCTTAATTATTTTGTAACTCGTGTTTTACCTGTCCTCCATTAAATTTCCATACAGCAAGCGAGCAGGATGGTTACCAATACTGTTTTTTTAATTTGAAATTTGGAATGAGCGTAAAGTGTGTGCCCAAGGCATAGGGCATTTTTGAAATTTTGAACTGTTTACCTGTCGCCTAATCACAAATCTTGGAATGTTATCGCTTATGTCTGTTTTTGACGCAATACCTGCTATTTTTGTTTTGGCAGATGGAACCACATATCGTGGTTGGTCTTTTGGTGCCACTAGAACCACGATTGGGGAAGTTGTCTTTAACACTGGTATGAGTGGATACCAAGAAGTCCTGACAGACCCTAGTTACTGTGGTCAGATAGTTGTTTTTACTTATCCTGAATTGGGGAATACTGGCGTTAATCTAGAGGACGAAGAATCAAGTAAACCACAGGTGCGGGGTGCTATTGCTCGCAATATTTGTACTCGACCAAGTAATTGGCGCTCAACACAATCCTTACCAGAATACCTAGAACAGCAGCATATACCTGGTATCTATGGAATTGATACCCGCGCATTAACTCGTAAAATTCGGGAGTTCGGAGCCATGAATGGTGGTATTTCCACAGAAATTCTGGATGAGGCTGAATTGCTAGAGCAAGTACAGGCAGCCCCTAACATGAAAGGATTGAACCTTGTGCACGAGGTTACCACCCCAGACATATATGAATGGTCTGATCCCACCCAGCCAGTATGGGAGTTTAACCCTGCTTGTCAAGAAAATTCCGAGGAATCTTTTACTGTCGTCGCCATTGACTTTGGGGTAAAACGCAATATTTTGCGTCGTTTAGCAAGTTACGGTTGTCGGGTTATTATTGTTCCCGCAAATACCTTACCAGAAGAAATTCTCAAATACAATCCCGATGGAATCTTTCTTTCTAATGGTCCTGGCGATCCAGCATCTGTCACCGAAGGAATAAAAACCACAAAAGCGTTACTGGAGACTAACAAACCGATATTTGGTATTTGTATGGGACACCAGATATTGGGTCATGCACTAGGAGCGGAAACTTTTAAACTAAAATTTGGTCATCGTGGTTTAAATCAGCCAGCTGGTCTACAACAAAAAGTAGAAATTACCAGCCAAAACCATAGCTTTGCAATTGATCCAGACACTTTACCTAACAGCGTTGTAGAAATTAGCCATCTTAATTTAAACGACTTGACTGTTGCTGGATTACGTCACAAGTCTTTGCCTGTGTTTTCCGTACAATATCATCCAGAGGCAAGTCCTGGTCCTCACGATGCTGACTATCTGTTTGAGCAATTTGTTCAAACAATGCGAGCTGCTCGTCGAGCAACAGTTGCCAAAGTAGGATAAAAATGAAGAAAGTCGCGCAAGGGTAAGGGGACAACAAAGATGAGGCAGACAATAAAAGTGAGAAAGTGAGGGAGCACAAAAGGCAGGGATCATTTTCCCTCACCTTTAGGGTATACCTATGGCTAACCCCAGTTACCTACCTTCTGATTACCCTCAAAGCATCACCAGTCTTACTGTGTGGCTCTCTACTTTCCTCTTTTCCCCTATATCCCATCTTCCCTGCCAGTAGGTTGTAGACAACCTACACTAAAACCATCTATACTTGAGCGTTCACCATAACTTATCTGGAGGGAATTATTGCTGAGCCACTTAATCTAACTGTAAGCCTGAGAGGCACTCGTGAAGTCCGGGATAACTGCCAGCTATTCCGCCTCACAGGTTTGTTAGACGCGTTTTCCGAACCGACATTTCGCAAGGTTATTGGGAGCAAGATTGACGAGGGACCAGGGCACATTATTCTGGATCTCTCGCAAATCGATTTTGTTGATAGCTCTGGCTTGGGTGCTTTGGTACAGTTAGCCAAGCAGGCTCAAAACTCCAAAGGCACTTTCCAAATTGTCACTAATGCCCGTGTTACTCAGACGGTCAAGCTTGTTCGCTTGGAGAAGTTTCTCGCCCTACAACAGTCAGTTGATACGGCTCTAGAAAACGTCAAATCGTCTTGATTCCTTGACCCGAGAACCTTATATAGCTATCCGATAATTTAATCTGGATAGCTTAATTATTATTAAATTAGAATTTGTGATTTTGCGTAATGTTAACTCATAAAGTACGGAGCGAAATCGTAAAGTACAAATATCTCGGGTTGAGAAACATAAATAAATAGTGTATAAGGCTCAAAAACCTGTGATTGTATGCTATAATCTGAAGATATAAACTCCATTTCATAAGTCATAACCTTATAATTTAAGGCTTTTAAAGCATTTTTACTTTTAGGTTCCAGATAAATAATTATGGATCTATCTGGTTTTTACACTTCACACCTCAGTGCTTTTAGTATATGAAATGGTAACCAAAATTGAAAAAAAGATAAAATTTAGCAAGTAAATTTTTCAGCATTGACTATGCTTAGGTAAACCTGCCTAATGTAGCTTGTGAGGAAAGAAAAACTTGTGACATCAAAGGAGGAAAACCTACTAGATGGCTCAAATGAAATTCCTAGTCAGGATTCAGTTTGGTGTCAACTACTAAGGGCAAGCAAAGAGCAATTATTCCAAGAAATTTCACAAGCCCAGCTGCAACAAATATCTCCTACTGCTTTAGCTTACTTGGGAGATGCAGTTTGTGAGCTCTACGTTAGAATGTTTTATCTACTACCATCAAGGCGACCCGAAGCATACCATCGTCTAGTTGTGGCACAAGTCAGGGCAGAGACGCAAGCCAAAATGTTGGAGTCGCTGTATCCTCATCTAAATAACACTGAGTTAGAAATTGTCCGACGGGGTCGCAACGCTGCCACCGGACGCCCTAGGCGGGTTGATATGGCAACCTATCAACAAGCAACTAGTTTAGAAACTTTAATTGGCTACCTGTATCTCACCGATTTTGATCGCTTAAGCGAACTTTTGCAAAAACTTGACTTAGAAAAGCCGTAAGAAATTCAATTCACGAATCGCAAAACTTGCAGAGTCGGTTCAGACCAATTGAGATCACAACAATGCTTACCTATTAAGCTCTACCAATAACTCACATGATTGATAAACCAAGAAAAATTAAGACTTCTGGCGAAAACAATACTGCGCAACCCTTGAGAGTCAAGGGCAAGCGTGTCATTTCTCATCTGAGTCCCAATCCCAGAGGTAAGGGTGCTAACGGTTTGAGAGACAGCCCACGCCCGCATCAGAAATTCTTTGATTCATCTGTATCTTCTGATCAATCAGAAGATACAGATTTGATCTACGGTCGTCATCCAGTGTTGAGTGCTTTGGAAAGCGAGCGGGATCTTAACCGTATCTGGATCACTTCGCGCCTCCGTTACGATCCCCGCTTTCATTCGCTGATTTTACGAGCGAAAGAAAATGGCACAATTATCGACGAAGTTGAGCCTAAGCGCCTAGACCAAATTACAGAACAAGCTAACCACCAAGGTGTAGCGGCACAAATTGCTCCCTATGCCTACATTGACTTGGATGAGTTGATTGCCAAGGCAAAATCTGAAACTGATCCTGTGATTGTTGTGGCTGATGGAATCACTGATCCTCACAACTTGGGAGCAATTATTCGCACAGCAGAAGCATTGGGTGCTCAAGGAATGGTGATCCCACAACGTAGAGCATGTGGAATCACCTCCACAGTCATGAAAGTAGCTGCTGGTGCTTTAGAAAACTTTCTCGTAGTTA
Organism: Brasilonema sennae CENA114; assembly: GCF_006968745.1. NCBI lineage: Bacteria > Bacillati > Cyanobacteriota > Cyanophyceae > Nostocales > Scytonemataceae > Brasilonema > Brasilonema sennae. The sequence continues at coordinate 6,194,760 of NZ_CP030118.1, forward strand.
GGGCGGTGAACTTGCAACGTGCTTTGGAAGAACTGAAAGCTGGTGGCTTTTGGATTTACGGTACTGCTACAGAAGCAAGCGAACCTATACATAGCGTGAAATTTAACGGTCCTATTGTTTTGGTAGTTGGTTCTGAGGGCGAAGGTTTGAGTATTTTGACACAACGACATTGTGATTTTTTGGTGTCGATCCCCTTGCAAGGTAAGACTCCAAGTTTGAATGCCTCAGTAGCAGCGGGTATGGCGCTTTATGAAATTTATCGTCATCGCTGGATAAATACCCTATACGTGGATAAATTCCAAAAAATTTCTTTGAAAAAAGAAGAGTAAACAGAGTATAAAGAAATGTAAAGCAGTCAAAACTGGCAGCATTTAAAACCGAGTATCACATTTAGAAATTGGCGAGAACCATGAAAACTATTTGGAATAACTTTAAGGAATTGTTGATTAACATATTCGACAATTTTGGCTTGGCTTGGTGGGTGGAAGTTGTAACACAAAACCCCCGTTGCACTTACTACTTTGGACCGTTTGTCAGTTCTGCTGATGCAAAAGCGGCCATAAAAGGCTACGTAGAAGATTTGGAACTCGAAGGAGCCCAAGGAATTGGGGTTGATGTAAAACGCTGTAAACCAACTGCTTTGACGATTGCTGATGACCTGGGGGAACGGACTGACCGCAAAGTACAGCCTGTCTTTAGCGGTCAAATGTAATTAAATTCAGGAGAATTCAGTTATCAGTTATCAGTTATGAATTCACTGTTCATTGTTTACTGATAACCCTATGGCTAACGCCACGCCTTACGGCTATCGGGTATGCGCAAAGCGCACGCCTGGAGGGCGAACGCCAGTCGCCTACGGCGGGAAAACGTCTCATGCGCGCTGGACTCACTGTTAACTGTTATTGGTTCTTTTCTGGTTATAAGGCTATTTCGTAGTTACGCTTAGGCGTAACTACACACTGACAACTTTTTGGTTTTTCTCAAGCCAGCAGTCAATGTCGCTCAATACCTGGTTCGGGATTTCCCATGGGAAAAGATGAGCAGTATTAGGATAGCAGTGTGACTGACAATCTTTGAGGTAGCGAGAAGTTTCTAAGCTGGCGTCAGCTGTTATGTGGCGATCGCATGCACCAGCTAGTACTAAAGAAGGACATTGAATTTTTTCTAGCTCTGTTAGTCGATTGTACCCAGCCCCAATCGCCGAAAAAAGAGCGCGAGTCGCAGGAGCAGAAGTTTGTAAGTAGGCTGATACTGCATCTTTTGCTATGTAGCTGTAGGCTGCGGGAGTGTGTTGTTGAATCAGGTAGCGAAAGAGCGATCGCTTGCCAAAAGTTTCAATATTCCACTGCCAATCTGGTTTAATATAACTCAACAGTCCAGCAACACCGGTGTAAACATTATCTTGCCAGGTTATAGGCGGATGATTGCCTCTGGGTCGGGCAGCTGTCGCCACTAAAATCAGTCCAGTGACTCGTTCCGGTAGCTGTAGTGCTAGTTCCATTGCTAAAATGCCACCGAGCGACCAGCCCAATATTAGACATTTTTTAATTCTAAGGCGGTCTAAAAGCGCTTCCAGGTCAATCAAATGGTCGCGCATATCAAAATCGCCATTAAACCGACTCTTGCCATATCCACGCAAGTCTGGAGCCAAAGTTTGAAAGCGTTTTGACAGGTGATTGGTAAAGACACAAAGACTAGAACCAGAACCAGGATGACCGTGTAAGCAGAGAATTGGGAAGCCTTGACCTTGAATGTGAACGTTGAGGTCAACAGCAGATGAAGCTGTGTTGCTATGGCGAGAGTTCATCATTATTATGTTGCTTTATATAATTATGTCACATAGGCAAATTCCAGGTACATTTGTACCACGCACCACATGAATCAGTCATCTGTCAAAGGTCCTTGAGTTAGGAATTATGACTTTTCTACATACCTTCCTGCATAATTAATCACACACATCTGCCTGTATGTGTTGTGAATTCCAAAAGCAACTCCCGCTACCTTAAAAGCAGGATTAAACATATTTATTCTATGACCGCGATCTGGAACTCCATCGTCAATAATTAATTGCATGACAATATCTTGCGCCGTGTGGGAACCATAACTAATATTTTCTCCGGCGGTGCGTTTCCAAGTTCCGTAGCGGCTTAAGCGAGTAAAGGGATCACTCTTGTCGCTTCCTTTGTGACCAAGAATTCCTTTTGATCCTTGGTCTTTGACATGATCCTTAGCAGCTCGTGACATTCCTTTGGATGCTGTTAAAGGTCCGACTGGAGTGACTGAGTTGAGAAAGGCGATCGCCTCATCAACGGCTTTCACTCCTTCCTCTGTTTGTAAATAGACATGACGCGAAATTTTAACTCGATTACCTTCAAAACGTTGCCTATAGTTTTTTAATACAGCAGCATAAGCAGTGGGATTCGTTCTCGCCTTGTTCATTTCTACAATTACTTGTTGTTCAAGGCGAGAAAGAGTTTTCCCAGTTAGCGACACATCAGAATTTCCTTCGGGAATGTTAGGTACAGAGGAGTCAGGCTCAAATAATACATCACAAGATGTAGTCGATAGGGTGACGAGTGTAAATATCCAAAATACCATCTGAGGCGTCAACAACTTCATAAGTTTGGAGCAACCAGTCAATATAGCAGTTCCCAATTGGGTGTCATACAGATTGTTTGTAGGAGCTGTTCTATAGCTATTGATGTCAATTTAATAAGAAAACCCAAGTCGATAGCCTGTTCTTCGTAAAGAGGTTATGCCTGGTTTTAGGCATCCAACTTGCTTTGAAGGATGGCAACGAGAGAACCTGAAAGTCTTGTGAGACTTTCGTTTTGCCTAAGTTCACACCAATGTTCTATAGCGTGCTTCCACCGTACACCTGTATTGTATGCGAGTGAGAATCGCTATATGTCTTTATTAGATGCATGAATTGATGACTGGTTTCCAGGTAACTTAGTAACTCATACCACTGCGAACTGAAAACACGAAGACTCCTTGTTGATGACTATGGCACGCACTCGCATTCAGAAAAAGCAGTGGGATAAAGAGTTTATAAGCTCAAAGAGCCATGTTTAACGATGATCGCTGGCCGAAACAGCAATGTCTTTGTCTTGATATTCTCCGGCATAATTAATCACGCACATCGTTTTGTATTTAGCGTGAATCCCATAGGCAACTCCAGCCACTCTAAAATTGGGGTTAAAAATGTTTCTTCTATGACTACGGTTGGGCACTCCATCATCAACAAGTAATTGTATGACGATATCTTCAGCGGTACTAGAGCCATAGCTGATATTTTCCCCAGCAGTAGATTGCCAAATTCCGTAGCGATCCATACGAGTAGATGGATTACTACCATCGCTGCCTTGGTGACCTCTGGAGCCTTTTAAGCCATTATCTTTGACATGATCTTGAGCACCTAAGGACATTCCCCTAGATATCGTTAAAGGAGCAACAGGAGTCGCTGACTGAAGAAACCTAATTGCCTCATCAACGGCTGATAGCCCTTCGTGTGTTTGCAGGTAGCGCCGATCATAGATTTTGACTAGCTTACCTTGAAAGCGCTGTTTATAGTTCTCCAACACAGGAATGTAAGCCTTGGGATTTGCCCGTATTTTGTTCATTTCATTAATGACTTGTTGTTCTAATGGAGATAGGTAACTTGCCCGTCTCGGTCCAGTAGAATAAGCTTCTTGGACTCCAGTGGGGAGATTCTGTGTATCTTCTGCAACCGCTTCCTTAGATATCAATAGTTGAGAAGTGTAACTTGCAGCTAGAGCGATAGGAAAAAACACAGAAAATCCACTGCAACGCATTAATGACTTCATGATTTCTGTTCCACCGAAGTTAATAGGGTTATTTGGAATGCATCGCGTTTTGCTCATATTTACCATTTCTTAGTATAATTATACACATTTTAGTCTCTGCATTTAACATCCTTTGTAACCTTGTGAACTAAACACAACAAACAGTAATCCTAGCCTAATAGGGATTATCAGTGATGACTCAAGATGCAAAAAACTTAGACACCAGCAACTTTGATACTAAGCAAAACCCGATGAAGACTAAGAACTAGTGATGATGATTCAATACATTTTTCAGATCAGACAGCGACTATACACCAGAGAAATGTTGACCAGTGATCACAAACAAAGGGATGCCAGAAAATCCAGATCTTTGAGCAAGCCTTATATCCTTGATTGGGCTGTCACCACTGTTTCCTGACAGCCAGGCATCTGGTGAGTCCAGCGCAGCGGGAGGGCTTCGGTCGTCAGATCAGCTAAACGGTTTCCCGACAGCCAGGCGACAGGCGTTCCCGATCACCGTAAGGTGTGGCGGAGCACCATAGGGCGAACCCGACCTACTAGGCATCTGGTGTTGGAGTTCCCGAGCCACTGCGTTGGGGAGGCACTGCGTTAGACTGGTTCCCCGACTTGTAGACACCCGGAGGGCGGTGAGACAGCACTCTAGGAGGGGAGCCAGTGTGTTGCGGAGGGTTCCTCCGAGGGTGCACCTGGCGTTTTCCCAACAGAGGTGACTGCGTTCGCCCTTGGCGTGGTGCAGGCATACCCGAAGGGTTTTCCGCAGGGTAGCATGTGCCGACTTGTAGCATGTGGCGTCCCATTGTAGGAATTGGCGTAGTTTCCCCGATACCCCGACTTCAGACACCTGGCGTTGTCGGGGTGTCGGGGAATAGAGTGTTTTTTCGATTCGTAGCGGGCGGTGCGCCACCAGTTGAACTGCTTTCAAGAACCAAAAAATCTTTGACAATATCTGAACACAGGAACTCACCAAGTTGTTTTTCATGAGTCAATAGGGCGTTTTGCTGTTCTAATTGCTGAGTGATGCAATTTGCTGGATTTGTGGGAAGTGACCAACCCATAATCAAACAAACCAAAGATAGTGCAGTTAAGCAACACAGCCACTGAAGTCGTTTTCCAAGCCAAGACCAAGAAGAGAATACACACATAGAAACAATCGTTGTAGTTTATATTTCTACACTTATCTAGTATTATTCCCTGATATCAACCAGAATAGTTAATACTTTGCAAACAAATTAATTAAGTGTCTTCACTGAGTTTTTACAGTTCACAAAATTATCTCATAAATTTAGCAGCAAACAAAGTGTATTTTTTACAATTAGTCAATCTAGCTGCAGAATACGTCAAAAATGAACGTGATCTCGATATTGTTCAGTTAGTGGATAAGTAAATTTCACTCTGCTTTATAAAGAATCAGTGAATTTAGCAGAAAATATATATAGTTATTTTTAATAAAAAATAAACTATTGATTAAAAATCATCATATTTAAATGTCTTATTAATAGCTATTTAGGTAAACCCTTAACCTGCATCAACTCCAAACCCCGTTCAAATATTTCATCAATTGGCAACATTTGCTCATCAGTCGTCATAAATTTATGGTCTTTTGTTGCCTGAATAACAGAACCATCCTCTAGACAGTATTCAAAAACTTCTTGCTGACCGCGCTCATGCCATTGAGCAATAGGTTGTGTGTAAATATTTCCGTTATTATCAACTGTGTAGACGCTACACTCAATTCTTTTTTCTACAATTTGCCCAATAGGTAAAAAGCCATATTCTATGGTTAACACTTCTGTGTCATAGCTGAGACAATATTCAGCAAACTTCAACATTTGCTCGAATAAGTCTTCAGCAATTTGTTTTTTTACTCCATTTTTCGCAGCGCCATCCACAAACTTTTCTCGCTGCTTCATCATTTCCTCAACTTTCTTTTTACCCATTGCACGGCGCAGCAAATCTGCCTGTCCTAAAGAATATCCAGCCATATCTTGAGCAATTTTCATAATTTGCTCTTGATAGACCATAATTCCATAGGTCTCATCTAAGATCGGTTCTAAAATTTCGGTTTCATACTCAATATTTTCTCGACCATGCTTGCGGTTAATAAACTTGGGAATCAGTCCTGCATCTAATGGACCTGGTCGATATAGTGCTAAAATCGAGGAAATATCTTCTATATTGGAAGGCTTTAAATCGCGTACTATTTGCCGCATTCCAGAAGATTCTAATTGAAAGATACCTTCTAATTCGCCTGCTTCTAATAGTTGATAAGTCTTCTCAACCTCTGTTGGCAAGGTGCTCAATTTACCTTTCGCTAATCTTCTCTGAGCTTCTCTTTCATAACTCGTGATGTCATATGGGTCAATGGTAATTTTTTTGTGTAGCGAAATCAAATCGATGGTTTTCTGAATCATCGTCAAGTTTTTTAAACCCAGAAAATCCATTTTTAGCAAGCCCAGTGATTCCAAATCTTCCATGAAATATTGGGTGATCACAGAACCGTCGTTATTTTTTTGTAGTGGCACAATTTCATCCAACGGTTCAGCAGAAATTACCACACCTGCAGCGTGCACACCAAATGTTTTGTTTGTTCCCTCAATACGGATTGCCATATCAAGCCAATGCTGTACCTTTGGGTCATTATCATATTTTTCTTTAAACTCTGGTGATGGTGTGGCTTCAGAAATCATCACTTTAAGTTTGGTGGGTTTTCCTCGGGAAACAGGAATAAGTTTTGCCATTTTGTCTGATTCCCCATAGGGAATATTTAAGACTCTGGCAACATCTTTTAAAACTGCTTTTGAAGTCAAGCGGTTAAAGGTAATGATTTGGGCGACTCTCTCTTTACCGTATTTTTCTGTAACATAATCAATGACTTTATCCCGTTGTTCGATACAGAAATCTGTATCAATATCAGGCATAGATTTCCGTTCTGGATTGAGGAATCTTTCAAAGAGCAGTCCATGATGTACGGGGTCAATGTTAGTTATCCCCATAGTGTAAGCAACCAATGACCCTGCAGCAGAACCACGACCAGGACCTACAGAAATATTCTTGTCTCTCGCGAATTTGATGTAGTCCCATACAACTAAAAAGTAGCTGGAGAAACCCATCTTCTGAATCATTTTTAGTTCATACTCCAACCTATCTTTATAAGTTTGGTCAATTTGATTTCTAGATTTACTATTTAATTTTTGTAAAAGTCCTTGCCAAGCAACTTCTTCAACATATGTATCAGCAGTATGACCAGATGGGATGGGATAATTGGGAATGCGAGGTTCACCTAAAATTTGGTAAGGTTCGACTTTATCTGCAACTTCAACTGTGGTGAGCACAGCTTCTTCAATGACATCATCTGGTAAATGGTCGCGAAACAGCGCCTTCATTTCCTCAGCAGATTTCAGATATTCTGTCCCGCTATAACGCATTCGCTTATCGTCAGAAATCAATTTGCCAGTTTGAATGCATAGCAAAGCATCGTGTGCTTCAACATCGTAACAAGAAATAAAATGTGAGTCATTGGTGGCGATAATTTTAATACCAAGTTCCCGCGCAATTTTGACAATTTCTACATTAACAATCCGGTCTTCTTGGGAGCCGTGGTCTTGAATTTCTAAATAATAATCTTCACCAAAGACTTCTTTATACCACCGAGCAACTTTACGTGCAGCCTCTAATTTACCACTGAGAATTGCTTGCGGAACTTCTCCACCCAAACAAGCACTCGTTACAATTAAGCCTTCATGGTACTGTTTTAATAATTCTTTATTTACACAAGGACGGGAAAAAATGCCTTTGCCCTGCACACCTTGAAGATGAGAAATTGTTGTGATCTTGACTAAATTTTTATATCCTTTTGTATTTTTGGCTAAAACAACTTGATGATAGCGGGGACGGCGTTCTTGTTTTGTAATATCGCCGTTGATGATATACATTTCGTTGCCGATAATTGGCTTGATATTTTTATTGCGGCAAATTTTAATCAGTTCGATCGCACCATACATCACACCATGATCTGTCAGGGCTATTGCTTTAATCCCCAGTTCGATGGCGCGATCCGCTAAATCTGGCAGTTGACTTGCTCCATCAAGCAGACTGTAATCACTATGAATGTGCAAAGGGACAAAGGACATATGCGTTTCCAGCTAGCAGTGAAAAACACGAAGCGTATACCAGGGTAACGCAGTTTGTACCTGAGCGCGGTTATCTTATTTAGAATTTCTAATAATTAAATTTAATATCTAAAGTAATGCTGTAAGAACTGGCTCAAGGCGGCGGTAAAGAGTTCACAATACTCAATTTGTCTGAAAAGTGAATTATTATTCCCCTTTACCCCCTACCTTCAGCAAAGCCTTATAACTTAGTAGAACCAGGACGCGTTACTTCATTGGGATCGTGAACTACTCGGGTTTGAGAGCGTTTAGGAATAAGACCTGCAAGACCTGCAAGACCAAGTAGACCAAGCCAACCCCAGTCAGAATGGCTCTCGGTTCTCACCTCTCTAACGCCTTGATTATTTGTTGTCGTGTCTGTGGTGCTGCCAGTGCCTGTACCAGTTGTCCCACCAGTGGTGTCAGTGCCACTACCAGTTGTACCAGTTCCAGTTGTACCTGTACCAGTTGTCCCACCAGTGGTGTCAGTGCCACTACCAGTTGTACCAGTTCCAGTTGTCCCACCAGTGGTGTCAGTGCCACTACCAGTCATACCCGTCCCATTTGTACCAGTGCCTGTAGTGCCTGTGCCGCCGGTACCGCTCGTTCCTGTGCCATCTGTTGTCGTACCAGTACCTGTAGTGCCTGTACCTGTACCAGTACCTGTAGTGCCTGTACCTGTACCAGTACCTGTAGTGCCTGTACCTGTACCAGTACCTGTAGTGCCTGTACCTGTAGTGCCTGTACCTGTACCAGTGCCTGTAGTGCCTGTGCCTGTACCTGTAGTGCCTGTGCCTGTACCTGTACCTGTACTACCAGTGCCAGCACCACTACCAGCACCACTACCACTACTGCCACTACTGGCACCACCTGATCCTCCACTACCACCACCACCACCAGATTGGGCAGAAACAGGTAGAGTTAAAGTCAAAGTAGCTAAACCGAGAGCGAAGGCGCTAGCCCAAACATTTTTAGATAAATGAGAAAGTTTCATAGTTTTTGTTGATTTTGTGTTGCAAGTTTTTTTGATAAATTCTCTGCTTTTTTTTAATGAGAACTGTTATAAATTGCTAGTTTTTTCGAGACTCATAACTTCACCTGAATTTTTAATAAGCTTTTTTCCTACGATAGAAACAATAGCTATCTTTAATAACTCTGCAAGATCTTTTGTGGAATAGAACAACATAATCTGCTATTTGTAAAATTTACACTACTAGTTAGTACGATACCTGCTATTGTTTTTCTCAACCTTCTACCATAGGAATAAACCGACTAATCCTCAAGGAGTAAGCTGGATTTTCAGTTAGCTTAAGAGCATAGATACAGTGAACAGGTCTCAATCTCAAAGATGTGGCTATTATAAGTAGGAGATATAGTAATTATAAGTAGTAGATATATGGCAGTCGCCAGGTAGATTAGGACACGAACTAATGAGAAAACACGTTCACCAAGAGACTTTCAAGTCTGTTAAGTGTTCCCTGCTATAGCAATATGATTCACATAAAGCACAAACACGCGAAAAAATATCCAACCTTATTTAAATCTGGCTGATAGGAGTAGATTTGAGAGGATGAACATAACCTCATTTCTCTAAATTTCCATCAAAAGCATCTTGTGATGACGATGGAACAACCTTTTGATTTCCTTTCTGACGACGCGCTAGCCATTCGGTGTAGAAAAAGAGAATAGCTAGTAAAATGTAGCCGACTGCCCAAGGCGTTCCAGTTCCAAAACCCAAATTGACAACAGTATCTGCTACAGTCCAACGGTAGCTATGCATCAACCCAAACCAAGAGAGTAAGGCTGCTGCTATAGACCAATAACCAGCTTTGCGGAAGTCTCGCTCAATAATATAAACTGTGATACCAGCTAAAATCATAGCTGAAAAAATAAAGCCCTGCTCTAAAGCAAAAGCACCATCTATATATGTATCGCTCAATTTAAACTGTTCAATTAAAGCAGGAGTCAGGGGTTTGTCTGGTGTTCCTAAACCTGCCGCGCGTAGTGCATTTTTGGCAATTAAAGCACCCCAACCTGCGATACCTGGTAACAAACCGACAACGACAGCAGGCGCATGGTGAGAAGGAGTTGCTGTGAAGCTTTGAGCTACAATGACAATGCCAATCCATAACACAATTGCCATTCCAGCTTCAACGGGGACAAAATAGGCAAGGATGGCAACGGTTCCAGTTAAGCACAGCAAGCCCATAAAAATACCGTTGAGAATGGAGTAACCCACTCTTGCACCTAAAGCTTTCCAACCAGGATGTCCAATATAAATGGTTGTTGGGAAACAAGAACCACAAATGGCTGCAACCAATGTACCAATACCATTTGCTGCAAGACTTGGGGTTGCAGGATAAACATCTCCTGCAGCTTCAGCACTTTCTAAATTTTGCAGGCTACCGACAAGGTTAAATAATCCCATCGGTAAAATGATGCTGAAATAGTCGAGTAAGACTGCGCGACTATTCCATAAATCCCCTAGCCATAACCTTGGTATGTAAACTCCTATCGGTTGTAGTGCAGTAGCGAACTTGGCGTTATCCCAACTGACTAAACCTGTACCCCAAGCCAAACCAATTCCCAAAAGCACTGCTAATAATCCACCAGGAATGGCAAATCGCACTTGTCCAAAGTAGGTAATTAAGATAACGCCTAAAGGAACTAAACCAACTACGGGATTGGCAAAAGTCCGAAAGAGAAAGCCAATTGCAATGAAAGTGATAGCAATACCACCTAAAGTGGAAAGCATCGCTGCGCGAGGAACAAGACGACGCAGAGGATTACCAACCCATGCACCGACTAATTCTATCAAACCTGAACCCAAGCAAGCGACCAAACCGGCTTGCCATGCGAGTTCAGCAGCTTGTTCTGATGATACACCTTGGGCGATCGCCGTCAACCGCACAGGCAACATCACCAAAAATACATAAGCAAAAAGGCTCACTGTATTAATGCCATAAGGCAAAGCAGTGATATCATCCCGTTGTTCTCGTTGCCCTTGTTTGTAAGCTAACCATCCATAATAAAAGTTACCAACAATTAAACTTAAAGCAATTCCTGGCAGAATACGCCCGTATACCAGGGAGGGAGAAAAGCCAAGCACCCCTTGACATAAATTCACAATCAACAAAATTTGAATCAAGTTGTCGAGGAAAAGCCCAAACAAACCATCTATATCTCTGCGGACAAACCAGCGGGGAGTCTTAACTGTTGAGATTTCCATCGTTTACTTTTACCTCGACAATTTTTTTGTGTTCGCGTGCGTCGCGGCTGCTTTGCAGCATCATCTTGTTGGTTTAAGGATATCAGTAAGGGTAATGTTTGGAGTAATCTTCAAGTGGACAGGCGGTATAGTTGAATCAGACGTTGAAAGTGGCAAGATGTCATGAGCTTGGTATTTGAAACTCAGAGGTTGCGATTAAAGCCAATCTTAGAGAGTGAGCTTAACACACTACACAGTATTTTTATTAATCCGTACGTTAGAAAATATTTGTGCGATGACAAGGTTTGGTCTTTGCAACAGGTTGAAGAAATGTTGATAGAAAGTCAAAGGCTTTTTGATGAAAGAAAGTTTGGTCTTTGGTTTATTGAGACTAAAAATGAGAAAGAAATTATTGGGTTTGTTGGTTTGTGGTATTTCTTTGGTGAAGGGCAACCCCAATTAGCTTATGCTTTGCTGCCTGAAGCGACGAAAAAAGGCTACGCTACCGAAGCTGCAACCAGAATACTAAAGTATTGTTTCAACGAACTTGGCTATCAGTATCTTTTAGCAAGCTGTGATCAGCCAAACGTTGAGTCACGGAAAGTAGCAGAAAGAATTGGAATGAGAGAAGTACAGGAAAAAATTGTGAATGGTAACCCCATATTATTTTTCAGGGTTGAGAGGTTTTAGATAAAGTGCGGAGGAACACCAGACAAACCTATACATCCCCTACACCCTTACCCCCTTACACCCCTAGTTCTTGACTCAAGCAATACTGCCACGCTTTCTAGCTTCTTTATAAGAAGTTCCTACATTTTTTATACCAGCTTTAATCATCTGTCTTTCAAGGATGGCAAAGAATCGCGTTCTATCCCCACCGCGCACCACTGCTTGATTGTGGGCTTCGGCGATCGCCACTGGATACCCATATCCCTTCTGCACTTGTGCTAACATCAGTCCTAGTGCTAGGTCAAACATTGTTGTGTTCTGGGCTACCCATGAGGGCACTTCTATCCGGGCAATTTCGGTACCCACATGCACGTAACAAAAGTAAATTGCTTGGTCTTGGTATAAGTCAAGAATACGAACATTGCTGCGCCATAAACAACCGCGTTGTCCTGGTTTGAGTAAGGTAGATAAAAGAGTTGTATCTCGTAAAGGTTCAAAGACTTTGCAAGGGACTTTTTCGAGTTGATTTGGGCAAAAGCTTGCACAATCTGGTACTGTGTGCGGACAAGCTAAAAGACGTAAAAAGTTCATGCCTTCAACATTACGAGAAGCACTCACATAACCCATCAGGGGAATTTGAGCATCACGCAACTTTTGCCAAGCTTCCAAGATGGGGGGTAAGATGCGATCGCGTGCTTCCAAAGGCAATTGCTCTAAAAACCAGTAAATCAACGAACCATCCACCATCGCTAACGTTGGAACTTCTTCTGTTCCCCTGTCCTCTTTTACACTGCAAGCCAGTTCTGTCAGCACCGTTGCTTCACTTGCTGTGCGGCAAAAACCCATCCATTCTTCAGTACGAATACCCCATTTGCGAGAAAAATATAAATCCTCGGGGCGATAGAATATCTCCGGTAAACTATCTAGAAGTGGGTAACGGTTTTGTCCATAATGTAAGATAACTCTACCGATATTAAGAAGATAGCAGTAAGCAATTTCGTGGTGACTGGGAGATATTTGAGAACCATCGGTTGCAATGACGGTATGTATTTTAGGGGGAACCGGGATATCAATACAGGTGTTGAGTGGTTCTAGGGGAGTCGCATTGGCAAAGAGGATGCGATCGCGCCATTTTTCCTGTCGCTGTACCAACTCGTCCTGACATCCCACAGCATTTTGAAAATGTTTTTGAGCCAATTCTAAACGCTGGCGACTAGCAGCCGCCTCTTGCGTCAGATGTTGACTCAAGCCCTGCATTTGTCTTGCCAGTTTAGTGAGGTCAAGCATAATCGTAAGTTTACCAGTTGTGAAGTATGAGTTCTGAGTGTTGAAAGAAAGAGACTCAGAACTCAGCACTCAGCACTATCTTAGAGGATGTTTTCTCAGTGGTGATACTCACTAGCCACTAGAGGCGAAATGTTTTGATATCAAATGATATTCAGAAAAATTCTTGCTATCCTGACAGATAAAGTAGATATACGTAAAATTAAGTATAATAAAATGTAGTATGAACCGAGTTGTAGAACCAAATCGGTGTCAGTTGCCAGCGCCATATTCGCTCAATTGAGCGGTGCTGGTACAGTTTTTGCTATTCAATGGCAGGTGTTACATAAAATATGTGGCACTTGATTTTGAGAGTCTCAAAAATTAAGTAAATCTACTAATCTTTTGGAGTATTGCATGACTAACCCAATTGTTGCTGTGACTGCTGCTGAAATTCTTAAGCTTGCTTTCAATGAGTTTATTAAATCTAGTACTGGCGAAGCTGCCAAAAAGCTGACAAGTGAGGCTTTAAGCAAAGCTAATGAATTACGTCAGAAGATTGTGTCACGGTTCAAGGATAGACAAAATGTGAAGGCAGAAAAAGCAATAACTGCTGTTCAGGAACAGTATTCTCTAGAAGCATTGAACAAATTGACAACTTACCTAGATGACGAGATAGATGAAGAACCAAGTTTTGCTGATGATTTGCGACAACTCGCACAGCAAATTATCAACATTCAAAACATAAGTCAGAAACAAGTACAGTTTGGCGAAATGAAGCAATTAAACCGTGACAATGCCAAAGGGACTCAAGTTCAAGCAAATCGAATTGATCGAATTGGTGATGATTACACGAAGTAATTTTTTGTTGAAACACAAATATAGCAATCCTATATGAGTTGTGAGAATTATCGTTCGCGTAGCGTGCGCCCTTGGCGCATACCGCCAAGACGAGCCAGCGCTGCAGGAGGGTCTCCCTCCGTAGGCGTCTGGCGTCGCCAAGGACGCCAAGAAAGAGAAGAAAAATAGGACTATTATATGGAGCAAAACAATTACGGCGGGAAAAATTATCAGATTCAAGCAGAGAGTATTGGGCATGTTGGTGATGTATATCAAACTCCACAAGTCACTGGAGAGGAGTTACTGCACAAAGGAATTCAGCTTCTCAATCAACGAGCTTACCGCCAAGCTATTGATGTGTTGAGTGATGCAACAAAAACTAATCCGTCAATCTCCGATACTCACTACTATTTGGCAATAGCACTATTGAATGGTGAAAAACCTAGAAAGATTGACGTATGGACGATTCAAAGAATTGAATCAGAACTGAATGCCGCAGTTTGTGGAGATGCCAAATCATCGAAACATTATATGCTTTGGGCAATCGTAAAGCATGGTTATTACGTCATGAATGGATTCAGAGAAAAGACTCCTACATCTGCCCAACTTTTCAGTCAAGGTCAATTTATAGAGACTGAACATGCAAGAGAAATTCTTGATCATCTGGATGACCAGAAAAATCCATATTGGATGCATCTATATAAAAAATTTGGAAGACATAACTAATAAAGAGGATAAATCACTACCATGAGTATTTCCATAAATCGTTCAAAAGCAGTAGGTAAATATTTCACGTCAACTCCCAAAAAGCCTGTTCAGCCTGATAATTTAAATGATAAAAAGAGCATATATATTGGATGGGGCATGATTATTTTTGCCTTATTATCGTTTATTTTTTTGTCAATCATAAGTTTTGTTATACGATATTTTGGAATTAAGAAATTGAGGAAGGCATTAGTTGATAAGGAAAACTATGAAAGAGATTTTGAACAATATAAAAAGGATTATGCACGGGCAGAACCGAAACCATCAGATGAACAAATAGATGAATGGATGGATGATGACATAGATAACATCATTGAAGAATCGTTGAGAAAACTGGACTTAGAGGACGGAGATTATACAGCAAAGCCTTTCATTATTGGAGGTCCAGCAGATTTAGACGATACGCGATATGCTCTCGGTAAAGACGGCAAAATTCGATATTCACATCTTAATGTACTGATTGTTTATTTAACTGATCACAATATCTTAACTTATCGATGTGAAAACACTCTAGAATCCGGACAAATTTTGAAAGATAGTACACAAGAGTTTCCATACAAAGAGATTACGAATATTGAGATAAAGACTATCAATAAAAAAATCTCTTTTGTGAACGACAAAACAGATTATGAAAAAGGCGTACAACAATTTGCGATCTATACAAGTGGCGGCAATGTTATTGAGGTGACTTACTCCTTCTCACACGATGCATATCATCAAGGTGAACTAGTCAACATTGGTTCTCAACAGACAATTAAAGCCGTGCGGAAGAAGTTGGAAGAGTACAAGAAGAGGTATCAGAAGTATGAAAGGTAACTGAGATCTTGCACCAGCTTTTGGATCAGCCAAGAAATTTATTTCTTGGCTGAAAGCTCAAGTAAGCTAAAGCTTACTGAATATACATTCGAGTCCGTTTTAACGGACTTTGGCTATGAGCCTTGAACTTTAGTTCAAGGCGTACTAACATCCTCTTAAAACCATTGCGAGAAATCTTTCGGAAACTGAGCCAGTGATAATAGCTGAATTACTGGATCATTTTGGGCAGTTACTTTTTCGGTTGAAGTATTATAACCCCAATCTGCAAGAAATAATTTTACTTCCTCAAGACCAGGTTGCTGTTGAACAAGTTGTAATGTTTTCAGTCGATCTTCTACAAACCACACTCTTTCTGGTGAAGCATTTGTTTTTTGAATTAATGCTCGTAGAATTTCGTGTTTGGGACGCTTGACTTCTTTGCCAAAAATAATGTCTTGCGGTAAATCGACTCCTCCTTGTTTCAATAGCTGCTGTGCGAAACGCCCTTCTTTTGTCGTGATGATATACAGGTTGGTTGTGCTATCGACTGTTGCTTTAATTTTTTCGATTATCCCTGGATAAAATCTATGCAAACTCAACCAACCATCTAAATCTGTAGCAATCCATTCATCCCGAATCTTATCTAGTTTCTGACCAATGTCTGTTGCTTTGAGATTGTCTTTTAACAAAATTTCTTGGGTAATTGTTGTCCATTCCTGAAGAATCTTTTCTTCCGGAATTTCCTCTACCAAGGCTTTGACTAAAACAGGCATTTCCCAACCAGTTTCGATCACAGGTCTGAGTTGATAGAATTTTGAGGCGAAATCATTGTGTGGTGTTTCTTGCTTTGGTGACCAAATTTGACAATAGGTACGCCAAGCGACTTCAAAATATTCTATTAATCCGTCGCAAATAACACCATCAAAGTCTAGGGCGAGAATTGTAGGAGTGCTTGCCGTCATTTTTTTTGAGGATGAAAACTGCTGCTGTCAGCTTACCTGACAATTGCAAATCATGCAGTAGCTTAGAGACATGTTGCTGAATTTGAGCATGAACTCACGGGAACGCGGTTGAATAAACAACTCCTGACTAGCGCGATACGCGTAGCGTCTTTGTTTTGTATGGACACAAGAGAGTGCAGAAAAAGTTGAAATAGTGGACTATCATTAAGCCCATAAGGAGATATAAACAGATGAGAATTCCTAGCAAACGACCGCCTACACATCCCGGCGAAATATTACTCAAAGATTTTCTTGAGCCACTTAATTTGTCACAAAGTGACCTTGCAAATGCAATTCATGTTTCTTATCAACGAATCAATGAGCTTGTGAATGAAAAGCGTGGTGTTACCTTAAGTACCGCTTTACGATTATCAAAGTTTTTTGGGAATAGCTCACAATTTTGGTTGAATCTTCAACAGAATTGGGACATGTACCATGTCTTAAAGGAAGAAGAAGAGGAACTAAACACTATTTTGCAATTTAAGACTAACACAGATTCTGGATATGCTCGTACTTCTTCCGTAACAGGTAATAATCGCAGTTCCACTGGTGCTAACCACAAAGGAAAATCACCAGCATAGTTTTCAATTGAAGAAGAATACAAAAGTGAAGTAAGTGTGAATTGATCAGACATTCAATTCTGCTTTTTCCTACTTCAATACTTATTATTCGTCATATACTAATAAAACATTTATTTTATGATAATTTCACGTAATGAGTATGGTGATTTAAAATTTTTATATAGTCCTCAAGATAGATGTGACAGGTAAAAAGGTAGGGTAAAAGTAAAAAATAGCTGCATTGTGACTGAGCAGCTAAACATATTGGAGGTGGCGCTTAGAAGGGTGCAAAACGAAATGGAAATACCTTGTTCATCGGAAGTTTGATAAATTCCAACTTCAGTAAAAAAGGTATATTCAGTAAAAGGAGGTATAATTACCTAATGGGTAAGAGTATCTATTACCCTTGTTCAACGTCCACTTTAACCAGCTGAACCAAGAAAACGTATGAAAATCGCTCAAGTAGCTCCCTTGTGGGAACGAGTTCCGCCCGCGACTTATGGAGGAATTGAACTCGTGGTGAGTCTTTTGACTGATGAACTGGTGCGTCGCGGTCACGACGTCACTTTGTTCGCTTCAGGCGACTCGCAAACATTAGCTAGACTCGAAGCAACTCATCCTCGTGCATTGCGCTTAGACCCAAATGTTAAAGAGGGTATAATGTACGAAATGTTACATGCTAGCAATGTTTACCAACAAGCGGAGGAATTCGACATCATTCATTCCCACATAGGGATATGGGCGTTGCAATTAACAAGTATGGTGTCAACACCCACAGTACATACCTTGCATGGCGCATTTACGGATGAAAGTAGCAGAGTATATACGCTTCATCGAACGCAACGATACGTCAGCATTAGTGATGCCCAGCGTCAACCAGACTTGAACTACGTCAGTACGGTCTACAATGGCATCAAAATCGAAGATTACCCATTTGTAGCGCAACCGAAAGAGCCACCGTATCTGGCATTCTTGGGTAGATTTTCGCCAGAAAAAGGGCCTCAACATGCGATCGCCATAGCAAAACAAGCGGGTTGGCGCTTGAAAATGGCAGGGAAAGTAGATGTTGTAGACACAGAGTTTTTTGAAAAAGAAATTGCCCCATTCATTGATGGTGAGCAAATACAATTTTTAGGTGAAGTAGATCATCCTGCCAAAGTTGAATTGTTGGGTAACGCATCGATAACTCTGTTCCCCATCACTTGGCAAGAACCCTTTGGTTTAGTCATGATTGAATCAATGGCAACTGGGACACCAGTCATCGGAATTAACATGGGTTCGGTACCAGAAGTCATTGCTCACGGAAAAACAGGTTTTGTTTGCGATAGCTATGAACAGATGGCACAAATGATTCCAGCTGCATTGGAATTAAATCGTCAAACCTGCCGAGAATATGTGGAAAACAGATTCACGGTTAAGCAAATGGTGGATGCGTATGAAGCCGTGTATGAAGAAATCCTCAAAGGACGTACTGCCAAGGGTGGACTACTTCATGCTTTGAAAAACTCCTTGGAATCGATAGCTTTTGTGAAGTAAAACTGCGATCATCGCCTGTATACGCTTTAAGCCAGACTCCGTTTGGCTTGCCCCAGTCAATGCTGGGGGTATCTACACTCTGTGCAGAGTCGAGGGTACGGCAGGCTTTGGGATCATCAGCCTTTCATCTAATCCTACCTCCAATATTACAGTTATCAGTGAACAGTTAAACAGTTATCAGTTAAACACTGAACAGTTAAACAGTTATCAGTTCATCCCCATCAATGAATTGATACCAAATCCGGGTCAATGACCCCCTTTTCCATTAGTCCGCGTAGGCGGTGAGTCCAGCGCTGCGGGAGGGTTTCCCTCCACAGGCGACTGCGTAAGCGCAAGCGCACGAATCGAGCGTTGCAAGAGCGTCTGTGCAGAAGATACGCGTAAGCGTGTCCCTTTGGGACTTACAAAGTAGCGTAGGCGTGCAGGAGATACCCGAAGGGACTTTGTCTGTATAGCCGCGACTTCCAGTCGCCAGGATAAAAAGGGGGTTATAAAAGCTGATGTAGTATGAAGTGCTACAAACGTGCATTGACCGTGACTTGAATGCAGCCATAAATTTGAGCCACTGCGTTGGAGAGCCAGCGCTGCAGGAGGTGAGACCAGTGCTGCGGGAGGGTCTCCCGCAGCAGGCATCTGGCGAACCCGAAGGGGTCTCCCGACCTAGGCGTCTGGCGTCCGGGTTCCCCGGCTTGTTCGCATGATTGCGTCTCCCCTTGGGAGATAGCATGTGGCGTATCGCGTCTGGCTAAGACGTGAATGCTTTCTGAGGGATAGCCGCTCCCATGCTCCCGTTGAAGAAAGAAGTCATGTCTAGGTTTGTTTAGGATTTACATAGCAGATAGTACCCACCAACATACTCGCTACTGCACCATTGGTGGTGAAGCGTCGCCACAGCATTGATAAAAGCAAGGCGGGGAAGTTTGCACTGGCGGCGATCGCAAATGCTAAACCCACCATATAAGCAACGTTTTGCCCCTTAAACAAAATACCTAACAGTATCGCCAATGCTCCCAACATCATAGAGATACGCGGGATGTGGCATATGTTACAGAACTTCGCGCTGACTTTGCATCAGGCACTGTGTAGAACCGCATCAGGATGTGGGGTAATCCTGCTGTCCCGAACATCAACGACATTCCCAAAGAGATCGCATCGAAGGGATCACAAACTTGTTTGCCAGGAGCCAACACACCTGGATATTTAGCAGCTGCGCTACTAAAAAGTGCCATTGGGTTAAAGCCAAATTTTGCTAATACCAAAATTGCCAACAAGACAGTTCCACCCAGCAACAGAATAGTCCATGTCTTTTGAAATTGAAAAGAATAGGTTTGATTGTCTCACTCAATTCCTAAATTGCAAAACATTTTAAAGTTTATTAGTATTGTTATTGAGATTTTTCGTGATAAAACATACTAAAAAATATTAAGTTTTAATTTTTAACTACTCCCAACCCGCCAGAAGAATACCTATAGCGGTTCTCATTTGAATCACATACACCACTACGAATAATGTAGAGCACGTAAATGTAACGTCTCTACAGTTGTGTATTGCACGCAACCGAGAAGCGCTATATTTTTGAACCGCACAAGGCGCGAATTTGTGGTGTGGATGTTCCTGGGCACTCGTTCGCGGTGGGCGCAGAGGAGCCAGCGCCGGGGTGAGGCAGCGCGGACGCCACATGCCTCTGTCGGGAAACAAGGACTGCAGCAGTGGCTCGTCTTGGGGAGCATCTGCCGACAGCATGTGGCGTGGTTTCCACGCGCTTGTGCTACAACGGGACGGTAGGTGCTACAAGCGCGTGGCACAGAGACAGGAGTAAATTATTATAGGTAATCTTAGATCCCGAAGGGAGTAAGTGCGATTCGGTTTTCTAGCTTTTATCCCAAACTAATAGACAAGATTGCAAAAATGAGATTTTACGAGTTCTGTTTTCTGTTAAGCGTTCCCTACAACTGCCACTAAGTCTAATTTGCTAATATCAAAAACATTATAGGACTAAACTGATATGCGTTCCAGAGCAGAGCAAGTTGCCAGTATCATTGAACACCGTTCCCGTTATCTTCCCAATAAGATAGCAACAGTTGAAAAAGAGCTTCAGGCACGAGCATCTGCCTTATATAATCTGGAAACTCATCAACAAGTGTTACTACAAGAAAATGCCAATACCCAAGCGAGTGAGTATTTAAAAGCAATCAATTTTGCTGATATTCAAAAACGCATTACATCTGAACTGTTTGTATTGTCTAAACTCAAAAGCCGCTTTTCCAGAAATACGCTGAATATTGGCGTTGTTGGGTTGATGGGACAAGGAAAGAGTACCTTGCTCAAGAGTTTAAGTGGACTTAGCGATCAAGAAATTCCAGCTTATGAAGGAGCAGCTTGTACAGCTGTTCGTAGCCTGGTTTGTAACAAGGAGGGTTCTGTTGAAGTTAGAGTCATTCTGCATTCAGAAAAAACCTTTTTAGAGGAAGTGATTCTTCCTTACTACAAATCGCTGAAACTCAAGCCTGAACCGCGCACCCTAGATGAATTTGCACGAGCATCTTTACCTGCCCAAATGCCTGTTGGAGCAACCGATGAAGCAGTTTATAAACACCTGCGGTATGACTATTTTCAGAACTTAGAATACTATCGGCATTTGATTGTTACTGGAGCAGAACCAGCAGAGGTGGCGATCGCCCCAGAGGAGGTGGCTGAATATGTCAGACAAAAGCGAAACCCTCAAGGAGAATTAATTTCGTACAAACACTTAGCTGTACGCGAAGTTAATATATTCTGTCCCTTTGAGAATCCTGATGTTGGTAGGATTGCTCTAGTTGATATTCCTGGTTTGGGAGACTCTAAGCTGGGCGATGAAAAAGTCATGCTGGATACTCTCGGTAGAGCAGTGGATATAGTGCTTTTTATAACACGTCCAGACCCGCAACGTTACCAATGGCGCAAGGTTGACACCGATCTTTACGATATTGCGGCTC
Organism: Brasilonema sennae CENA114; assembly: GCF_006968745.1. Taxonomy (NCBI): domain Bacteria; kingdom Bacillati; phylum Cyanobacteriota; class Cyanophyceae; order Nostocales; family Scytonemataceae; genus Brasilonema; species Brasilonema sennae. The sequence goes on from NZ_CP030118.1 coordinate 6,216,347, forward strand.
AAGAATTGAATAACCTTGCAGGCAGAGCGTTTATGGTTGTCAATCACAGCCAAAGAACACAAAATCTAAATGCATGTATTGCTCTCAAAGATACTTTGCAGATGCAAGTTGTTAGTTGCGAAATTGCTGACTGCTCAAACCCAGAGGATGCTAACCAAGTTTTTGATCGCATTCTCAACTACCTGGCAGAGCATATTCTGGAAATTGATCAAGAATATGCTCGGCAAAGTCAAGAGCGGCTAATGAAAATTCAGCAAGATATCGATCTGATTATACAGGCTGCCCAGAAAGTTTTTAGCGCAACTGATAGTGACTTGTCCACACTTATTGACGATCAGTATGACGATTTGTTTGGTACCGATCAGGATGGATGGTGGCGAGAGATTACCATCGCCTTCCAAGAATTGAGATTTGAATTTGCCAAAGGCTGTCAATTACCGTCTAAGAGTCTGGAATCGAGTGTTGAGAAAGTCTACAAAACTTGTAAGGCAAATGCTGGAATTTTAACTGCTAACAATCCAGAAGCCGAAATTGAGAAGCAGATTAAAGCCAGCAATCCAATGAAAGCCTATGCTGACTACCGTGATTTGTTGCGAACTTTATTGTCCGATCACTTTAGTCATTTAGATGAAGGACTAAAAGAATCAACTCAAGAAGTGAAAGCGCGAGTAGCAGAGATTTTAATCACAGTTGGACAATTAGGTGTCTTGGGTAATTCCCTTGAAGACTGGGAATTTATTCAAGCTTTTAGAGAATTGCTAGAGCGAGAACATTCAGATCTTAAAAGACTTCAGCAAGGCTTCCGAATTATTTCTAATTTTGAACTTTCATACAGTGGCTTAATTGAACCACAGATCTATCAAAATTTGGTTGAACTTAGCAATATTCAACTTACTGATGAAGAGTCTAAAGATGTTACCTTAAAGGTTGGACAAAGTACAACGGCTGAGTTAATTCTTAACGCACTACAGATTGACTATGATCGCACAGTTGCTAGAATTAAGGCGGCTTTAGAAGAGCTACTTTATCAGCCCAGCATTGCTGCTTACGCGCTGATTGAGAAGTTTATTGACAACATCATCTACCACAAAGAGGCTCAAAAAGACTGGAAAAAATTTCTCAGGCGAGTCAGGGCTAAAGTCTGGGCTGAGGAAATTGGTAAGCTTGAACAAGAACAACAACGGCAACAGGACTGGTTAAATAGTGTTAAGCGATTAAAAGAGGTTAATCGTGTAGAAACAATTCAATTTTTGACTTGAATTTTTGATCGACTGATTGACTTAAAAAAATATCAGCACAGACTAAACTTGTTTTTTAACCAGGATTTGTTTTGATGAATAACCTGCAAGAACTAAATATTATCATGCTTGCGCCTAGAGGAGTTGGCAAAACCAGTTTGTTAGCCGCCATGCACGAAGAATTTCACAAAACATTTGAGAATGCAGGGCTAACAACATGGGCAAGTGACACTAAAACATTGGATGCGATCGAAGATTGTAAACGCCTCCTACGAAATATGGACTACCGTTTGCAAAAGCTAGTTGAACCAACTCCACCCCAACTTGATCCTTGGGAAGATCAAGGATTTATGTTTGAAGTGGGAAGTGGCGGCAAAAAGTTCATAAAAATTCGCTTTACCGATCCTTCTGGAGAATATTTCAAACCTACTGCGACTCCTGATCAAAAGGAGTATGTCAAACAACAGTTAAATCAATGTGATGCAGTGATTATTCCCATTGATTCAACTGCTTTAATGGAAAAGAAAACAGGCAGAACGAAAACTACAGAAATTGGACTTTGGCATGAATCCAAAAATGACCCTGATCGTATTACCAAGCTTTTAAAAGATGCCTACGCAAGTATAACAAAACCTCGACTGGTTGTTCTAGCACCATTAAAGTGTGAAAGTTACATGAAAACAAATAAAGATGCTAATGACTTGCTGGATCACATCAAAATTGGCTATCGACAATTACTGGATTTCTTCAAAGAAGACGAGATTTATCACAAATTGGCAGTAGTCGTAACACCTGTACAAACCATTGGACACATTGCTTTTTCTCATGCTGAAACTACTGATGGTTATACGCGGTTCTTTTACAACAAAGCACCGCTAGATGCGCCTTATGATCCTAAAGATGGAGATCAACCACTCCGCTATGTATTGCGATTTTTGTTGAATGTATACAATGAAAGCAGCCAGTTAGAATTGGAACGAGCTAAAGAAGACTTTTATAAACTTGAAAAAGAAGTTGGTGTCAAAGACGATCAATTGAATAGCGCCCAACGCAAGTTAAATCTAGCAGAACAGCGTGTGAATCAGCGTAATCAACTTTGGCTACCCTTCAGACTAATTGCTAACCTTTTCGATGACGTTAATACATCCTACGATGAAGCTAATAACAGTTATACGGAAAAAGCGTTTGATCTCAAGGAGACAGAAGCTCAAAAATTTGCGGTTCAAGACAAAGCAGACGCCACACAAGCTCAACTCCAAGCTTTTAACACAGCTATTTCCAAATTTGCAATTGATTGTAAGCAAGAGCGTGGCTTTGCCATTTTGCAAGGTAGAGCCAAATGGTTACCAGTTCCTAAATAATTAAGATGAGGCTTCTATGAGTTACAATCAAGTAGAAATTTACGTTAGAAGTTCTCCATTAGGCGAAGTTGGTATTCATTGGCGCAATATCAGCAAACCCGAACAGCCTAAGGAAGAGCCAGTTGTGCTTAAGCAACGAGTTATTGCTAGAGATGATGGTAAACAGGTAACAATTAATTCCTTAATTAACGATACTAAACCGTCCCTCATTTTAGCTCGATATGAAAATAAGGTGCTTGTAGAAGTCACAGGGCTAGATGCAGCAGAAGATCGATCAAAAAGAATGGGGCGGAGAATCTCTGAAGTTGTTTTGTGGGTTGGAGATGCAACGCCCGAAGTAGAATCTCAACTAAGAAAACTCGCTGCTTGTATTTTGCTAAGTTTTTGGGAAAAAGAGTCAACTTTTCTAAGCAAGATTCGCAGTGCTATTGACTTTGATGGACTGAATGACTTTAAAGTTAATGCCCAACAAATTCAGCAGTTATACACTGATGCTGGCACACATTTAGATGACTTCCTGTCAAAAATATCTCCCAGCGTCGTTGAACTTGGTGAGTCAGTTTGGTTAACCCCGAAAACAATTGATATTGAGAGCCAGTTATATACTTTAGTAAAGCAAATCAGTCAAACTTCCTTTGGGGAAACTGAGCAACCTGTAGTGGTTGTTGCTGAGTTAAAAAAAGAGGACGATACGCCTCCCTTGCGCGTGTCCGTTGGCGCAGCCTCTGGGATAGGAGAAGGACTCAGCGTCAAGCCTCCGGCTTATCCCCAACAGATTGTTTACAAGGGCAATGTTTGGAAAGCACCTGAAACTAAAACTGAAAAAAAAACACCAGTACCGTCACCAGAAGCAGTACCGTCAGCACAACCAATACTACCTCAAAAAGCAGTACCACGTCGAACAACTCGCATAGTAATCGTTGGGATGATCCTGCTGATTCTAATTCTGCTCACAACCTGGGTAATAGCTCAACCCAAAATATTACCACCAACCCCAACGCTAACTCCAACCCCAATACCCAAACACAAGCCATCCAGCAAGACAACCAACCCTCAAAGTTTTCTTCAGCCAGCCAACAGTCCGGTGTTACCCGACGACAATCAGCCCCAGTCTTCCCAAAGTCGATCGCCAGACGCTTAATTGGAAATGATCTGACTGATGTGCATAATGCAATCAGCTTTTTGTCTGAGAAAGATGTTTATAAATTTTCTCTTTTAATTGAGGCTTTGGAACGAATTAGCAAAAATCATAGCTCACGTATTACGACTAAAATACTCAACGAGGTCGAGAAATATCTTAACCGATGCTTGACAGATTTAAACACGGATGATTCAGAATATTTAGAAGAAGAACCTGTCGAATGGTTGCAAAAATCCTATAAGTGGTTGCAACGCCGATTTGACATTCATACAAAGATAAATTCTCTTAACTTGAACCGAAAAAAGGAACTGCTAGCACTAGGTTACTTTTTACAAGGGGAGTTATCAACACAAGAAGAGTTTGAGTATATAAGAAAGGTTTTACGTTCTTATTTAACAAGAATTGAGCAATTCCGAAATTCTCCACCTTCTGAGTAATGATGCCCGTCCTCCATCTTTAGTAACTGAGTGCTTATAACAACCTGCAAAGGTTAGTCTGGCAGTCCCGTCTTTCTTGCTGGTCAGGGGAGTAAATGAGCGTTTAAAAGTTTGTTCTGGTAGTATATGACAAAATTCACTTACTTTTAACTTGTTCCGAATGGGCAGTTCCCGTGTAAAGTTATAGTAGAAATAGTCCGAGAATCCGCCGTTGTCGGGGAGGACACTTTCAAGGCCTAGCAACAATCGTTGGCATCAATGATTGAGTGGCACAAATAAAAGATTAATTTTATAGAAAAAAGAAGGGAAATAGTTTTGAAATCTATCCATTTTCTGTTAAATAGTACAACTTTAATTGTAATTGCGCTGGCAGTCACGTTGGTTGTAGTGCTTGGGGGTACGTTTGAGGTAACTAGCGCAGCGCAACCTAATGCTGAATTAGAAATTCAAAAATTAACAGTCTGTCATGCGCTGGGAATTGACGCCATTGGTGGAGGAAACCTGCAAGAGGGAAAGAATATTTTACGGGATTGTTCTACTCAAGACGCAGAATTCACTAATAATTTAGCTGGAGGAGTAACTAAAAAACAAACTGGGACAGATGCTTTGGCGGATTACATATATTCGGTATACCAAGCAAACGGATATCAAGCTACCCAACATTTAATCGGTTCGATAAACGTCTCAGTTCGTAATACTAATGAGGCAACAATGTCCTCATACGTCCACGGAACACACAAACGTTCGGAAACTAGCATTGATGTCGCTAATGGCACTTATGAAGATGAAGTCGTCAAAGTGAGTGGGCATTGGAAAATCCGTCGTCGTACGTTCAATCAGATCAATTTTTTAAACCTCAGATCCCCAACCGATTCAACCAGAGTAAATCTAGAATAAACAGATAATTTTTTTGCGCTACAGTAGCACCCTTTCCTGAAAAACACCGAGGATATCACCAATTTTTCTTTCAAAGAAACAATTTGTAAGTAGTAGGGCACGAAAGGTCAGTCAAATTTTATCCTTTGAAATAATCTAAAAGGCGATCGCCTGAATCAGCACGAATTAATGCGACAACGACGTCGGGTAAAGCGGTTAAACTGGGGAAAACCAGATAACGTGATTCCCAACGAGGGTGAAATTTGTCTTTGTATGCGTGCAAGCCTTGGAAATTGTAAAATCGCTCCAAATGCTTATAAAGATAGTACAAAACTTTCTCTAAACGAGCCGACTCTTGAGTTTTACCTACTCCAGCAAGGGCAGAAAGACCAATATTAAAACTATCGTAATTTCGCTCCTTGTAGTGCTGGAACATAGATAGAAACAAAAAGTCCATTGTTCCATTCTCAATCGACTTTCGGTGTCGCATCATGTCGTTAGTCACTTCGTTGAGCTGGTACTCTAATACAATATTGGTGAAGGCAATAATTTCACCCTGGGAGGACTGCACCGTTACGATCTCAGACTCTCGCAAATAAGCTTCATCAAACCAACCTAGAGAAAACTTTTTTTCGGAACCTTGCACCAATTGCAGCCATTCGTCACTAACAGGTTTGATTTGATGCAACAATGTATCAGCAATTGGTGGTTGGTAAAATTTGACTTCATACCCCAGCTTAGTCATGCGATTGATTGCTGTTCTGAGGTTTTTACCTGCTTTTCCTTGTAAGGTGAAGCTTTCGAGATCGACTATTGCTTCTTCACCAATTTTGACTACCTGAAATCCCAGCGACTTGTAGAGATCAATATCATTAGGTAAAGTTTGGTAAAATGCTGGATACCAGTCGTTACGTTGGCAAAATAGCTGAAAACTCACAATCACTTCTTTACGGTCTTCATCTGGTCCAATGGGATCACCTAAGGCGATCGCACCCCGTCCTTTAGGGACATAACCAATCACACTGCGACCAGAAGGACTAAAAAAGTAACTTTTATCACTTAACAATGTAAATGCTGCTAACGAAGAGCATCCATACTTTTCTACGATATCTTTTGCCTGCTGCCGTTCTTTAACAGTGGCGGTATCACGTAGAAAAACTGGTCTTAGTAGCATGAACAATGCATAAGCGATCGTACTTGCTGCAATAATATAAATAGAATTAGCAAAAAAGTCCCCAAATCGGGTTTTTGGTTTCAGTCCGTCATTATTATCTGTGAAGAACATAGCAAAAGTTTGGGCTATGGCATCACTCCAACTGAAATTTTCCGTAAATTTGCCATCTAACAAGTAAAACCCAATTGTTCCATATGCCAAAGTAAACAGCAAAGCTGCAATTAACACCCGCACTCCCTGCGCAACCGAAGGACGATCTGACTTTGCTGTAAAAACATGGCGCATCAAGAGTAATTGCATCAGCAAAACACCAGACAACAGACTTTCTTCATAGTCCAGTCCCTTAATCAAGTGGCTGACAACAGAAAGAATCAAGAATCCAATAGTGAGTAACCAAGCAATTCGTTTTCGACGCAACAAGTTGGTTGCAAGCGTCAGTAACACAAACCCAGTCAGTGCTGCAAATAAATGACCGCTAACGCGAATATCAAAAGGTAAAAAGTGCTTCAACCAGTGATTTCGCTCATGCACGTTAGGCGTCACTGCTGACACCAAGTTTACCACTCCGACTAAACCAGTGAGGAAAGCTGCACTCCAAAGCCCAATCCGAGTTCTGAAATCAAGAGTCATTAGTCACTTTGTTCTTTTGCGAATTTTCAAACTGTTTTCCTACATAAGATAGCGAATCTTTGAGATGTTTGTGAAAGTAATTCCACCCAACATCTGGACCTGACAAACCATGTCCTCCAGGAAAGGCATAAAACACGTTTTCTATACCTAATTTGTCTAAGGTTTCATGGAATTTTTGGGTAGAGGCAAGTAAATTAGAGTCATGTTCTCCAGCATCAAGATATACCCGTAGTTCCTGTCTTTCCTGAGGTGACAATTGTTGGACAATTTGTTGGGGGCTATTTTGTGGGCCACTGTTATCGGTAAAATAGCCGCTATGGCTGAACAGAATATTAAAGTTTTTCAAATGGCGTAAGCCAATATTAAATGCACCCCATCCTCCAGAAGATAAACCTCCCAACGCCCAAAACTTTGGATTTTCTAATGTACGATAGCGTGACTTGACAACTTGTACTAACTCCGAACCGATCAACGTTCCTACTTTACCATTAGGCCCATCATAATAATCAGGGTCGAATAAGGGACTTGAACCCCGGTTATCATTTCCATCTGGTGTAATCACAATCGAAGGCGGTAGTTTGTTATTTTTATAAAGTTCATGTAGAACTTTTAAGATTGCATATTTATCAACATAAGCACGGGCATCATCATGACCGCCATGTAGTAAAAATATGACAGGATAGCGTTTGAGAAAATTTTTATTGTAGTATGGGGGCAAAATAACACCATATTGTCGTTGTGTCCCCATTGCTTGACTGTTAAAAGTTTCTAGCTGAAACTTCAACCCACTATTCGTCACCTCTTGAGGCGGATCTAGCTGCGGCGCACCTAAGATAAAGACATACCAGTAACCAGCAGCAGTCAGGATTGTAATTGCACCTGCAACGCCCATTAAAACTTTAGATAATTTCATGGCTTGTTGAAACCCAAATTATCACTAGCGTGTAGAATAGCCGAGATTTTAAATTGTCTTCCGACAAATGTTAGCGAATCTGCCAGATGTTCATGCCAGTAGTCCCAAGTGTGACCTCCGGGAAAAGCATTAAATATATTATAAATTTTCTCACTACTGAGTACTTGATTAAACTTTTTGGATTCGTCAACTCCGACTTCAGTATCTGCTATACCTGCATCAAGGTATATCCGTAAGCGTTTTTTAGTTTGAGGTGAAATGGTCTTGATATAGGTGATTGGGCTATTTTGCGATCCACTCTTGTCTTGAAAGTAACCGCTATGACTAAATAATATTGAAAAGTTATTTAAATTATGCAATCCCACATTCATTGCACCCCAACCTCCTGAAGATAATCCCCCCATTGCCCAAAAATCAGGACTGGCGAGTGTACGGTAGCGGTTTTGCACAACTTTCACCAGTTCATCCCCAATGGCTGTGGAAACTTTACCATTAGGGCCATCAATATAATCGGGATCCCAGTAGCGGCTAGAACCACGTTTGTCATTTCCATCTGGTGTGATAATAATACTGGGCGGCAACTTGCCTGTTGCATAAAGCTGTTGCACAACTGTTAAGGCATCTCCTTTTGTAAACCAATGGTCAGCATTTCCATGTCCACCGTGAAGGAGAAAGATAACTGGATAGCGTTGATTTTGGTTTTGATCATAGCCCGGAGGTAAAGCAACGCAGTAAATGCGATTTCCTCCCATAACTTTGCTATTGTAAGTTTCGGTTTTATATCTTAATTGGGTAGTTAAATCCCTAGCAGTCGGTTGTGGTGGTAACACAGAAGTTAGAGTTGGCGGACGCATCTGTGCTTGTGCAGATTTTATATCACTACAGTTACAGAAGGCTAACACCGAAAGTAGCAGCACAATTTTAGATTTGAAGCAGTTCATCAAAAATATTGATTGATAGCAATTGAATCAAAACTATAAAAAATCATAAAATTTATAGAGATGAAATTTGTGAAGACAAAGGTGTTTGTGTATTAATCCCAATAAGATATTTCAATATAGCACTGTTGATTAACTCTGGACACTCTGCCATAACTAAATGTCCGGCATTGGTAACATGTAAATGAGTACCATTGACGAAATGTCTTGCTAAATCGTTCCCCATCTGGTGTGTAAACATGGGGTCAAGACCCGCAGTTATAATCAAAGCAGGAATATGCAAATTCTGCGGCAAAAGGTGACGCGTAAAAAAGTTATAACCCCAAAAGATTTCTAAAGCTTTGTAGGATTGGAAATCCGTTGGTGTTGGACATTCGGCAAAAAACCGTTCTATAACGCTGTGGCGGTAAGAAGTCGAGAAAAAGTTTGAGATTGCTTGTACACCAGGTAAAGAGTATAAATATCTGCCGCCCCAAGCCATAAACTTCATCAGCGGAATTTCCCACCAAGGTGCTAAGTTATGAGTTCCGCCGGCGATCGCAATAAAACCACTCACACAATTGTGCTGGGCAAACTCTAAACCAATAGGAACTCCGTAGCTATGACAACACAGCACTGGTGAGGAAATGCCCAATTTGTACAACAGTCGCCGTAAATCCCGACAATGTCGCCCGATGGAGTAGCGAGGGTAGGGACTCGACTGTCCGTGTCCTGCCAAATCATACACCAGAACTTCCCAACCTTGACTTTGAGCAAACTCATACTGAGAACGAAAGTTAAAGCGGTTTCCCGTTCCTCCATGCAGAAAAACTATAGCTGGAGTTCTCCCCGAATTGTGGCAAACTTGTAAATTGACCCCTCGTCGCAGATGAATTGTTGAACCAGCTAAGGCATCTTGAAAAGAGTCATTAGTCATTAGTCATTAGTTAATGGTCATTAGTCATTAGTTAATGGTCAACTATAGGACTCCTGTGCAGATTTTTGTGAAACTAGTACACCTTTATCAGTTATCAGTTATCTATTGTTCACTGGTAACTGATAACTGTTCACTGTTAAGCGTTCCCTACAACTGCCACGAAGTCTAATAAATTAACTTGCTTTGTTGTCTGAATCCTATAGTCAAAAGCTTACGCTAGTGATGTGTCAATTTTATGTCAACATAATGAAACTTTTGTGAATGTCGAGTTATTAGTCGTTTTCTGCTTCTACTCTCTCCACGTCTCTAATCTCCCCCTTGCCTAGTTGTACTATGCTTCAAAAACTCCGACTCAACTTCAGTTCGTTGTTTGGCTTGCTACTTCTGGTACTTTCTTTTTGGGCAATTAGCCACGAACTACGTGAGTATCGTTACCAAGATATTTTGAACTCTTTAGGAACAATTCCTAAAAGGCACTTAAGTTTGTCAATTATATTGTCAAATATAGGCTATCTAGTGATGGCGTCGTATGATATGCTAGGCTTTAGCTATATTGGTCGTTCTCTGGCTCTGCGAAAAATTGCTTTCACTGGGTTTATTAGCTCTGTACTCGGTAATACCATCGGTTTTGCTTTGGTAACTGGTAGTGCTATTCGTTATCGTTATTATTCTGGTTGGGGAGTATCACCACTGGCGATCGCCCAAGTTATTGCTTTTGCCAATTTCACTTTTTGGTTAGGAGTGTTTGCCGCGTCAGGGGTAATATTTCTCTTTAACCCCTTGGAAATCCCCACCCAAATACATTTACCTTTTACAAACACACGTCCTCTGGGTGTTATTTTCCTAGTAATAGTTATTTGTTATTTATTAGGAAGTATTTTTATTAAAACACCGTTAGTCATTCGTCGCAAAGAGTTTCGTTTTCCTTCTTTCAAGATAGCTTTTGCTCAAGTCGTCATTTCTAGCATTGACTGGATAATAGCCGCAGCAGTTCTTTTTTTGCTGCTTCCTACCAATAGTGTATCTTTTCTAGACGTGTTGAGAACCTACTCACTAGCTATGTTTGCAGGTGTGGTGAGTAACGTCCCTGCTGGGTTAGGAGTGTTTGAGATTGTCATCTTGCATTTTCTGTCTGCGAAACTTTCTCCTGTCGTTGTTTTGGGTGCAACACTAGCTTACAGAGCAATTTACGACTTATTGGCTTTGCTAATAGCAACAAGTTTACTGGGACTCTATGAAATTAAACACGGTACAAGAAATATAATGAACAAATAGAATTCCTAGGGACAATTGACTACATAAAACTTATGGCGCTCATAGTTCAGAAATATGGTGGTACATCTGTCGGTTCAGTAGAGCGTATTCAAGCTGTTGCACAGCGCGTGTGCAAAACTGTGAAAGCAGGAAACTCTCTTGTTGTCGTGCTTTCCGCGATGGGGAAAACCACAGATGGACTCGTTAAGCTAGCATACGAAATCTCACAAAATCCCAACAGCCGGGAAATGGATATGTTGCTGTCCACAGGTGAGCAGATATCCATTGCTTTAGTCAGTATGGCTTTGCAAGAACTGGGACATCCAGCTATTTCTTTGACAGGAGCGCAAGTAGGAATTGTTACTGAAGCAGACCATACGCGAGCGCGGATTTTACATATTGAAACAGAACGCGTCAAGCGACATCTTAATCAAAATAAAGTTGTTGTTGTAGCAGGGTTTCAGGGAATTACCAGAACAGAGGAATTGGAAATTACCACATTGGGACGTGGCGGTTCAGATACCTCAGCCGTGGCTTTGGCAGCTGCATTGCACGCAGATTATTGTGAAATTTATACTGATGTACCAGGGATTTTAACAACAGATCCCCGTTTGGTTCCAGAAGCACAACTGATAGATAAAATCACCTGCAATGAAATGCTGGAACTCGCAAGCTTGGGGGCAAAAGTCTTGCATCCTCGTGCAGTGGAAATTGCGCGGAACTATGGCGTTCCTTTAGTGGTACGCTCTAGTTGGACAGATGAACCTGGAACTTGGGTGATTTCACCAGCGCCACGTCCGCGAGCACTTGTGAATTTGGAAATTGCTCGTTCCGTTGATGATATTGAATTTGATACCAATCAAGCGAAAGTGTCGATGTTGCGTGTTCCAGATAAACCAGGTGTAGCAGCGCGGTTATTTGGGGAGATAGCACGTCAAAATGTGGATGTCGATTTGATAATTCAATCAATTCACGAAGGTAATACGAATGACATTGCCTTTACCGTGATGGCACCAATATTAAAAAAGGCGGAAGCCGTAGCACAAGCGATCGCCCCTGTTCTGCGTTCTCAAAAGGCAACAGAAAATGAAGAAGCGGAAGTGATGGTACTGCCCAATATTGCTAAAGTCAGTATTGCAGGTGCGGGGATGATTGGGCGTCCTGGTGTGGCAGCGAAGATGTTCGCGACTCTTGCAGAAGCTGGTGTTAATATCCAGATGATTTCTACCAGTGAAGTGAAAGTGAGTTGCGTAATTGATAGTGGAGATTGCGATCGCGCTGTTGCTTTTCTTCGCGCCGCCTTTGAAATTGAAGAAGACAAACAGACAACCCAACAAATCAATTCAAAATTCTCATCTGCCTCATCTGATCATCCTCCCGTCAGAGGTGTCGCCCTGGATATGAAGCAAGCGCGTCTAGCTATTCGTCAAGTACAGGATCGTCCAGGAACAGCCGCGAAGATATTTGGATTGTTGGCAGAACACAACATCAGCGTAGACATGATTATTCAGTCCCAGCGATGTCGTATGATGAATGGCATTCCTACGCGGGATATTGCCTTCACAGTTGCCAGAATAGATGCACAAGCAGCACAAAAAATGCTCCAACAATCAGCAGCAGAATATGGATGGGGTGAAGTCGTGCTGGATAATGATATTGCCAAAGTCAGTATTGTGGGAGCAGGCATGGTCGGACAACCAGGCATCGCGGCTACAATGTTTGAAGCACTATCCCAGCACCAAATTAATATCCAAATGATTGCGACTTCGGAAATTAAGATTAGCTGTGTTGTCGCGCAAGAAGAAGGCGTGAAAGCGTTGCAAGTCATTCATACAGCGTTTGGACTTGCGGGTAGTCAGAGTATTCAAGTGCCTGCTTGATGGTTGGTTTTGAATACCAGACGCACCCGCGCTCAAAACCTCACCCTGCCCTATCGGGCATCCCTCTCCTTATCAAGGAGAGGGAAAGATTTTGGCGCCGATTCAAGCGAGGGTGAGGTGAAAAGCCAGTGTACCAGACGCACTCGCGCTCAAAACCTCAAAGGAGAGGGAAAGATTTTAGCGCCGATTCAAGCGAGGGTGAGGTGAAAAGCCAGTGTACCAGACGCACCCGCGCTCAAAACCTCACCCTGCCCTATCGGGCATCCCTCTCCTTATGAAGGAGAGGGAAAGATTTTGGCGAAGTTAAAAGCTCGGGTGAGGTTTGAAGTGAGATGTGTGTACACCGTAGCCTTAGGAAGGGGAGGGGTTATCTGTGGCAAACATTTTTTGAATCTGTAAGTATTAAAATTAAGACAATCAAGTTTAAGATGATCACCGAAGCATCTTTGTTGTCAGACAAGAAAGATATTTTAGATAAATTCAAACATTGCTCCTTAAAAGCAAGTTATGCCAAACCTCAGCACATCACACACAACAGGACAAAATTTAGAGCTTTTTCATCTCCAAAGTAACACCTCCTTTGAATTGCCACCAAATCTTCCGATTTTTAGGATTGGTAAGCCAAACGAGCAAATTGCACCGGACATCAATGTTTTAGCTTTGCCAAATGCCGATATTGTTTCTCGGCTTCATGCAGAAATTCAGGTAGAAGAAAATACTTATTATATTATTGATACGGGAAGCTCCAACGGCACATATCTTAATAGTGTCAAACTAGAGCCAAAAAAGCGCTATCCCCTTAATTTAGGAGACAAGATAGACCTAGGTCAACAAGGAAATATAACTTTCATTTTTCAACAGAAACAAAATTTTTCTTCGACTTCTTATTCCAGACTGACTCATCAACCCACAGTTCTTCAGGCTCAGATTGTACAGCCTGAAATGACTGGAAACAACAAACAACATCAAGTGGATCGTCCGAGTAAACTTGTCGGCTTAGTGCTGATGGTTTTAGGAATTTTGATCATATCTACAAACACTCGAATTGGTTTATTTATAGGTATCCCTAGTGTTCTGTTATGTATTGCAGGAGTTATCGTTTTAAGCCGACGCCATCTAAATCGTAAAATAGGATGGATTTTGCTCGGATTGGGAATTGCAATCATGCTGTTCACAGGCAATCTTTTTGCATCAGTGAATCTTTTCGCTGTCTTGGCATCCTCTGCTTTATTATTCGCTGGATATCAATTGTTTAATACGGGTAAAGTCTTGAATTATAGTTTGCGATCTTTTAAGGGATTATTTAAGAGATAGTTATTATGGCGATCGCCCGCAAGGGCTCGGCTCCCTGCTGGAGCATCGCCAAGACAATCCTCGTCAACGTGATCCGATTCAACAGCTGATGTTTCTGTGCCAGTAGGCGACTTGTCTGGCTTTGTGGAGTTGATTGAAAAATGTTGAAAGAAAACCACGTACTTTGTAAAAAACTTGACAATCATAAGTGACATACTCTATTTTTAAGACAGCGTGTTGAGTTCATCTACACACTAAGCCCGATCCTTGAAAACCGCATAATCTCGTTGGAGTGTGTCGATGGCTTGCCCAGTAAGCTTTTCAGACGCCAAAATTGATTTCTTCTTGTGAGAGTTTAATCACTTTTTCGGAGTGTGTCGATTTGGGGGTCTGGAAGCCGTTTCCAGTAAGGGTTTCAGAAGTGAACTCTTTACAGAACCCTTTCCCTGCAAAGGGATGGAAACGTTAATCCCGCAGCGGGAATGGCATATTGGATCCACTTTACAGAACCCTTTCCCTGCAAAGGGATGGAAACAATCTTTGCTACTACTAATCTACTCAATTCTAGTCTATCCTTTACAGAACCCTTTCCCTGCAAAGGGATGGAAACTTCAACTGTAGTACAATTTTCTGGTAATCTAGATTAGCTTTACAGAACCCTTTCCCTGCAAAGGGATGGAAACAGCATCATTCCGCTCATCAAACAACCGCGCCACCTTTACAGAACCCTTTCCCTGCAAAGGGATGGAAACCATAATGTGTCCTTCTTGTCCTTTTTGCATCAAAGGCTTTACAAAACCCTTTCCCTGCAAAGGGATGGAAACGTGAGTTCTTGACACTTGACTATGCTTTGTTCACCTACTTTCCATTGCCTCTACCCCTAAAGGGGATGGAAACTTATTGATAAAACAGTTCAATACAGTCTTTAATATTACTTAAATACAGGCGGTTATCCCTCATAACATAACAGCCTCATTTAACACTCGTTCTCGAATGCACTCATGCAGAGTTTCAGATTCAGCCACATCTACTTTGCGTTTTAGCAATTTTTCCAGTGACTGTATCAAAGCAATCTGATCTAACAGAGTTCGTTTTGGCTCAATTTCTACCAGAAAATCCACATCACTATCTCGTCTTGCTTCTCCCCTAGCTACGGAACCAAAAACTCTGATATTGTAAGCTCCATGTTGAGCAGCAATTTGCAAGATTTGTTCACGATAAGGCAATAATAATTCATCAATTCCCATAACCGAATCCACACTGTATTTATCACTCATACTAACTCTTTATGAAATTGCACTTTGTTTACCTCCCGGCTACGCTGTGTTGAAATATAGCGCTTTTCATCCAGATGAAGTAGATTTTCATCTGCGTCGAGAGTGCGTTTATCTGCGGTTCTTTAACTCTTTAATATCTTCCACTCAATTGAAAAGCCCCATATTGTGCTAACTTTGAAGCATCCAGAGTCACAAGCTTGGTTATGGTTTCTCAACCCCTGGCAACAACTCCATCAGAAATTATTTACCCAGAAAGCGACGGCAAGCCAATGGCAGATAATACCAAGCAATTTCGCTGGATTGTGCAGATTCAGCAAAATCTTGATTGGCTGTACGCTGATGATCCAAATGTTTTTGTGGCTGGGGACTTGTTATGGTATCCAGTAAAAGGTCGAAATACGATTGTCACAGCGCCAGACGTGATGGTAGTGCTTGGGAGAACAAAGGGCGATCGCACTTCGTATAAACAATGGGAAGAAGACAACATCCCGCCCCAAGTCCTCTTTGAAATCCTCTCTCCCAGTAACAGTTCAACTGAGATGGACAAAAAGCTTTTATTTTACGATCGCTACGGAGTTCAAGAATATTACATCTACAATCCAGACAAGAATACTTTGAGAGGTTGGTTGAGAACAGAGGATGGACTAGATGTGATTGGAGAAATAGGAAACTGGGTTAGTCCCCGCTTGGGTATCCGGTTTGACTCATCCGGCGAAGAGTTGCAAATCTATCGTCCCGATGGTAGCAAGTTTTTCTCTTATGCTGAAGTTAACGAGCAGCTAGAACAAGAAAAGCAACGCGCTGAACAAGAAAAGCAACGCGCTGAACAAGAAAAGCAACGCGCTGAACAAGCACAACAGGAATTGGAAAAGGAACGTCAGCGATCGCAAGATCTAGAGGATGTGTTGAAAAAGTATCGCGATCGCTTTGGTGATGTCATCGAGTGATTTAAAAACCTCACCCCGCCCTCCGGGCACCCCTCTCCTTAGTAAGGAGAGGGGCAGGGGGTGAGGTTCCTCGTTTTTTATAAGTATTGATCCGGATATGATATGATTCTGACTCCTGAATTCTGACTCCTGACTTCTTTCTTAACAATTTTGCAGTTGAGCTAACAATACCACAATTTCATCAATAGCCTGCCGCACAACTCTTGCAGGCTGTTCGCTTTGATTTACCATAATACTGAAAACCATTGGACTGTATTTGGGCGTATTGATATATCCTGCCAAAGAAACAACACCGCCCATCGTGCCAGTTTTCGCTTGAACAATACCTTCAGCAGGTGTGTTTTGAAAACGACTTTTTAGAGTTCCGCTTCTTGCTGCGACAGGTAAAGATGCTCGATATACCAAAGCTGCTGGTGATTTTGCCATCGCCTGCAAAGTTTGTACCAAAGCTTCTGGACTCACTAAGTCTTTACGAGATAACCCCGAACCATCTACCAAAGAGTAACCTGTTGAATCGACTCCCATTTGGGTAAGCGTTGCTTTCATGACTTCCAAACCAGCATCAGCAGAAGTTTGATTTTCTGCAGGTGGTTTTTTAAAACTTAATGCCCTCAATAACGACTCAGCAAAAAGATTATTACTATTAATATTTGTTTGGGCGACAAGTTCAGAAAGTGGAGGAGATTCTACATTTGCTAATTCCTCTTGATTCTTGCCATTACTTGATGATACAAACGTCTGCACAACAGGAATTTTCTCTGCTATCAAAGTACTACGAAAACGACGTGAGAAATATTCCGCTGGAGAAACAACAGGTAAACTGACTAACTGAGGTTGAGAATTAAGCGCTAACTGTCCTTTAATTCGCAAAATTTTTCCTTTCAAGTCGCGAGTCACATTGATAAAACTTGGTTGGTTTTCTGCTGTTGTTACCGACTGATTAATAACTTGCCATTGTGCAGCCTCACTAATATCATTCCAGATAACTTTGAGAGGTTGTCCGACAGTTTGCGGCAGAAGTCTAATATTAAAAACATTCTGATTTAAAATTAAGCTGTTAATAGGTGCGCCGTAATCTGACTGTATATCTTCCCATTGCCAAGAGGGGTGAACAATATCTCCTCGAATATAAGTATCATCAGCAATCAACTGATTGACTGTCGTAATACCCCTTTGTTTCAACTGCTTTGCCAAAACTGTTAATTGTGCATCAGTGAAACTAGGATCTCCTCTACCCACAACATATAAAACCCCGTTACCACCGCCATACACAGAGGTACGAATGCGAAAATTTGTCCCGAGTTGCTGTAGTGCAGCAGCTGTTGTCAGGAGTTTCGTTGTGGAAGCCGGGGTAAAGTATTTTTGGGCATCTCGACTGTAAAGAGTTTGGGTAGAAGACAGAGGTTGTACTAATATGCCCCAACGCGCCCGATTGAATAGAGGACGATTAATCACAGCATCTATAGACGTTCCCAGTTGAGCAGGACAAATTGATTTTGTGGTAGTTTGTGTTGGTACAACTGTTGGTACAACTTGTGTTTGTGCTGACAGAGGTTTAGTGGTGATACCTACTTGGGTTCCCAAGAATAGCAGCAACAACCCAAGAGAGATTTTTTTTGGCATTATGTCAACTGATATGAAATAATAGTTTTTGCTTCATGAATGTTTTATTGTATAGACTGTTCCAAAAAAAAATCCCCTAGTCTATCACCTAGAGGATACGAAAACCACGACACAATATGACTATTCATCATATTGTGTCGTGGAGTACAAGACCCAGTAGCTAATCGGTAAGAGGAGGGGTTGAGCCTCGTACTGTGTTATATTTTGTGCAAGAACGTATTAACACCTACGATACTCCTGACAAAATCGGCAAAGTTGCCAAAATGCCAACTCCACAAAGAAAACAAAAGTTATCAATTCCTGATTCAGCTTGGGATATCAGGTGCTCACTTCCCCTTACTCCCTTCCCCCTACTCCTTGCTCCCTGCTCCCTTCCCCCTTCTCCCTTCTCCCTTCTCCCTTCCCCCTTCCCCCTTCCCCCTGCACTCACTCATTACTGCAAGCTTGTCCTGGTATCCAGACGGTAAAAATTGAGCCAACACCAACGCTAGATTCCACTTCAATTCGCCCGCGATGAAGTTCTATAAGTTGTTTAGTTAAAGCCAAACCTAATCCAGTTCCTCCATAACGACGATGGTAAGGTGTATCAAGTTGATGAAATTTTTCAAACAGCTGTGATACCTGTTCTTCTGGAATTCCTATTCCGGTATCTTCTACCTGAAATACAGCAGTGTTGTCTTCTACCCAAAGACGTAAAATGACTTCGCCATCCTCTGGTGTGAATTTTATCCCATTAGTTAACAGATTCCACAAAATTTGTTGCACTCTCCTGATGTCAGCACTGAACATGTCGCGCGACGCGTTGAGTTGCACATCAAGTTTGAGATTGACTCGCTGAGTATTTGCTTTTTCTTGGAGCGCGTTAAGTGCAGATTCTGCTATGGTTATTAATGAAAATTCTGTGATATCTAAAACTGCCTTACCTGCCTCAATTTGAGACAGATCAAGAATATCATTAATCATTTCTAATAAATGTTCTCCACTATCGTGGATAGTTTGCAGGTAATCTCTTTGGCGTTGAGTCAACTCGCCAAAAGACCAACGTAATAAAGTGGAAGACATGCCGATAACATAAGTTAAAGGTGTAAGCAGTTCATGGCTAACTGTAGCAAGAAATTCAGTTTTGAGGCGGTTGGCGGCTTCAGCAGCAACAAGCGCGTCGTGTAATGCCATTGTACGCTCAACAACGCGTTGTTCTAGGGTTTGTTTTTCTTGAGTGAGCGATCGCATTAACTCTGTTTGGTGAATGGCGATCGCAAGTTGTTCGGCTACAGAACTGAGCAAATTTTTCTCACTTTCCGTCCACTGGCGTGGCGCGTTACACTGATGAGCAATCAACAGTCCCCAAAGTTTTTCCTCATACATAATTGGAGAAGCCAACTTTGCGCGAACTTTAGCTTCTCTAAAAAAATTCAACAAATACTCTTGCAGAACATAAGTTTTCTCAACATCATCCACTGCTAAGGTTAAGCCTTTGCTGAACTTTTCCCAATATAGGGTTGTTCGCGCTTCTTTATTATTGAGAACTGACGGAATTTCATCATTAGCACAGACTTCATATATAATACTACCTGCCTGATTAAGTAAGTCTTGCTGCGAGGCAATGGAAGATGAAAAGCCTTGAGTTCCCTTATTTGGGTATACCTGTGGCGTGTTTGGCGCAAAGCCTGTCCAATGAACATAGTCAGGCTGAGGAGGAATAGGGAAGTGGGCAGATGAAATAGATGAAAGATTTGTTATCTCTTTACTATTGACTCTTGATGCCTCAAATTTGTAAACTACAAGCCTATCTAATTGTAAAAACTCTCGAACTTGTGCAACTGCCGTTGCTATAATGACATGCAAATCCAAAGTTTTACGGATTTTCGTTGTCACTTGATTCAACACTCGCTCCTGAGCAACCTGTTTTTTCAGGGCTTGTTCCATTGGTTGACAAACAGAAACATGAGGATAAATTTGAGGTGATAATTCTGTTACCTTGGAATTATCTTGTGGGAAAAAATACTTTAATAACAAAAGTGAAAATTGACTTTGAAGCTGGGCATCATTAGCAGTAGGAATTTGACGATATTGTTCAAGCTTTTGATAGATATGGGAATCTTGTTCAAACAAATCTCTTAAGTTCAAAATAAAGGAGGCGATCGCTTCTGAGTCCAAAGTCAACCTGAGATTCAGTGCGGAGTAACAACTGTGCCCCCCTTGCTCACCCATCTGTTGTGGTAAACCAATAAGCAGAGCACTAAACTGTTCAGAAACGACTACGATAAAGCGTTGTGTCTGCCATTCTTGAGGTATGTCAATTGGAATCAACACAGCTTCTGTGAGTACTAAAGCCCCCTTTCCTACTGCTTGAGCCATCTGTTGCAAAATTGCTCCAAGCTGATGAAACACATTACTAGGCAAGGTTCGAGAGAAACTCAAATCGGCAGAACTAGACATTGTTACAAACAGGAGTAAAAGGGGCTTTTTGCTATTGCTCAAAAAATTTTGTATTGTGTCCTAACCAACAGTTTAAGACGTTAAGACAAAATTATGCATCGTATCAATGCCACATCGGGAGGATGGAATCCTCAGTCGGAAAGTATCATTTTTCTGGAACAAACCCCTGCTCCCATAGTATTTCTGACGTCTGCTGATACGGATATTCAAACTTTGGCGGCTGCTGTACCCAAATTACCCACGACATTTCCTGCTTTAAGAGTTGCCAACTTGCTGCAATTGCAGCATCAAGTCAGTATTGATAACTATGCCGAAAAAGTTTTAGAGTTCGCAAGCGTGATTGTTCTCCGTTTATTAGGAGGACGCTCTTACTGGGCTTATGGCTTAGAAGTTGTGCAAGAAATTGTCCAACGTAATGGTACAACTCTCATTGTAATGCCAGGAGATGACGCCATAGACCCCGATTTCATCTGTGGGTCTACCCTACCTTTGAGTACTGTGAATCAGGTATGGCAATACTTTAACGAAGGTGGGGTCGAAAATTTTCTCCACGCTCTGGAGTTTATCTGTGATACTTGCTTTTCAACTTTTTTTAATCCTCCATCACCGCAAGTTGTTCCCCGCGTAGGGTTGTATGAGTGGAGGAGGGAACAGGGAATAGGGAACAGGGAACAGGGAGCAGAAAGCAGGGAGCAGCGAGCAGCGAGCAGCGAGCAGCGAGCAGGGAGCAAGGAGAAAAATAACTCCCTCACTTATATAGTAGGAATTCTTTTCTACCGTGCTCATTATCTGGCAGGAAATACTAAGGTAATTGATGCTTTATGCAACAGTTTGGCAAAGCGAAATCTACAGCCAGTTCCAATTTTTGTTTCTTCTTTGCGTGATGTTGATGTTCAAGAAGAATTGTGTGAGTTTTTTCAACCTAAAGACACTCAGCAAATTGCCTTGCTGCTGAATACGACGAGTTTTTCTTTAGCCCGGTTGGAAACAGAAACACCGCAGATTGATTTGTGGCAAAAATTAGATGTCCCAGTGTTGCAAGTTATCCTCAGTGGTGGTTCAATTGAGCAATGGGGGATACAATTTCAAGGACTTTCACCCCGTGATATGGCGATGAATGTGGCGCTTCCAGAGGTAGATGGGCGAATTATTACTCGTGCTGTGTCTTTTAAGACGATACAAAGTAGCAATTCTTCTTTGGAAACTGATGTCGTGGTTTATGAACCGGTGGGCGATCGCATTGAGTTTGTCACCTCTCTAGCCGCAAATTGGGTACGTTTGCGCTCAAAACCTCCTCAAGAACGTCGTGTGGCGTTGATTTTGGCAAATTACCCGAACCGTGATGGACGCCTTGCAAATGGTGTCGGGTTGGATACGCCCGCCAGTTGTGTAGAAATTCTTAAGGCTTTGCAGTTGGCTGGGTATCAGGTGGAAAATTTGCCTGACACTGGAGATGAGTTGATTTCATGTCTCACTGCTGGGGTGACGAATGACTCGGAAGGTAGGGAGTTGCGTCCAGTTTTACAATGTGTTTCTTTGGCTGAGTATGAGGAGTTTTTTGGTTCGTTACCGGAGGTTGTGCAGAAGGGAGTTGGCGAAAGGTGGGGAAGTGTTTTTGAAACGAACCGCAGAGGCGCAGAGGGCGCAGAGAAAGAGAGAGAGGAGAGTTTTGCGGTTCCAGGAATTCAGTTGGGTAACATCTTTGTAGGAGTTCAACCAGCGCGGGGTTATGATGTTGATCCAAGTTTGAGTTATCATGCGCCTGATTTGGAGCCAACTCACGATTATTTGGCTTTTTATTATTGGGTGAGAACATGTTTTGGGGCAGATGCTGTTGTTCATGTTGGGAAACATGGAAATTTAGAATGGTTACCAGGTAAAAGTGTGGCTTTGTCGAGTTGCTGTTATCCAGAAGTGGCTTTGGGGGCGCTTCCACATTTGTATCCGTTTATTGTGAATGATCCTGGTGAGGGTTCCCAGGCGAAACGTCGTGCTCAAGCTGTGATTGTGGATCATCTGACGCCGCCTCTAACTCGTGCAGAACTTTATGGTTGTTTACATGAGTTGGAAAATTTGATTGATGAGTATTATGAGGCTCAGAGTTTGGATCCTTCTCGTTTACCAATGATTTGCGATCGCATACGCGAACTGGTTGTTCAAGAAAATCTTTTCTTGGATCTGGAATTGAAGGAAAAGGGAAAAGGGATTAAGGGAAAAGAAGAATCTTCTGTTTCAAGTTTTGATTTTTCAGTTTTACCTTCACTTGATGGTTACCTTTGTGAATTGAAGGAAGCTCAAATCCGTGATGGATTACATATTTTTGGGCAATGTCCTCAAGGACGACAGTTGCGAGATTTAATTGTTGCGATCGCACGTCATCCCAATCGTCATCATGTCGGGCTGACTCGTGCTTTGGCTCAAGATTTAGGTTTAGATTTTGATCCGCTCACGACTGATTTTAGTACTCAGCTATCAGTCCAAGATATTCAGAGTTTAGCTAACAAAACTCAACACTCCTGTCGCAGTGTCGGCGATGCTGTCGAATTTTTAGAAGAACAAGCCGCCGAATTAGTAGAAGAACTCAGAACTCAGAACGGGCTTCGCCCCGCTACGCTAACAGAACTCAGAATTCAGAACTCAAAACTCCCAACTGTTCTTGACTGGATACGTGCTACCCTTCTGCCTTCTTTACTACAAACCGATCAAGAAATTACCAATTTGTTACACGGACTTGATGGTGGATATGTCCCCAGTGCCCCGGCTGGCGCACCAACGCGAGGGCGTCCAGAAGTTCTGCCAACTGGTAAAAATTTTTATTCTGTTGACATCCGCGCAATACCAACGGAAACTGCTTGGGATGTAGGTAGAAAAGCTGCTGAGACAGTTGTTGAGCGTTATGTACAAGAGGAAGGGGAGTATCCGAAAACACTGGGATTATCTGTCTGGGGAACTGCCACGATGCGGACTGGAGGTGATGATATTGCACAGGCGTTAGCTTTACTTGGGGTGCAGCCTGTATGGGATGGTGCGGCACGACGGGTGGTAGATTTTGAAATTTTACCGCTTTCTGTTTTGGGACGTCCGCGTGTGGATGTGACGTTGCGAATCTCTGGTTTTTTTAGGGATGCTTTTCCTAACTTGATTGATTTGTTCGACTCGGCTGTGCAAGCAGTGGCGGCTTTAAACGAACCGTTAGAGGAAAATCCTCTAGCCGCGCAAGTGCGTCAAGAAACTGAGTATTGGACACAACTTGGTTTAAGTTTACCAGAGGCAAGAGTGCGATCGCGCTACCGCATCTTTGGTTCTAAGCCAGGAGCTTATGGTGCAGGACTTCAAGGTTTAATTGAAGGACAAAACTGGACAGATGATCAAGATCTAGCTCGTGCCTACATCAACTGGAGTTGCTATGCCTACTCTTCGTCAGCAAGAGAAGCGCAGGAAGCAACCGATGCAGGAGTACAAGACAATTCCAAATTAGAAGTCTCTCCCTCATCCCCGTCATCGCTTCAACAAGGACGTTCCGCGCCAGAAGCATTTGAAATGCGGTTGCGAGAAATGCAGATAGTGTTACACAACCAAGACAATCGCGAACACGATTTGCTCGATTCTGACGATTACTATCAATTCCAGGGTGGTTTAACAGCTGCAATACGTGCTGTACAGGGAAAGAATCCCCAAACTTATTTTGGTGATCATTCCATTCCAGCCAAGCCGCAAGTCCGTCAACTTAAAGAAGAAATCGCACGGGTGTATCGTTCTCGGGTTGTGAATCCTAAATGGATAGCAGGAATGATGCGCCACGGTTACAAAGGTGCTTTTGAAATGGCGGCAACTGTTGATTATTTATTTGCCTACGATGCCACGGCAAAATGTGTGGAAGACTATATGTATCAGGGGATAACTGAGGCGTATTTGTTCGATCCAGTTGTTTCGGAATTTGTCTATCAAAAGAACCCATACGCTTTGCGTGATATGGCTGAAAGATTGTTGGAAGCACATCAGCGCGGTTTATGGGACGATGTAAATACACAAACACTGGAACATTTACGAAACATAGTACATCAAGCTGAAGCAGCTATTGAAGGAAAACAAATGGTGTAATAAATTATGGAAAATCTTGCGTATTTACACGTATCATCCGTTTATGAGGACTTACCCTCCAGTGAATTAATATCGCTCAGCCGTTTGTTTAAGCAAACAGTAGCGCCGGATTGGAAACGTCTGTCTGGTAGGGCTTGGAAATATATGCTACCTTTAGCCCTGGGTTTATCTGTTCTCAGTGGTGTGAGCAGCGCCCTAGCACTTGAGAAAAACGATCGCGGTCCTTCTGTGAAAACTCTACAACAACAGTTGAAAGCAGCAGGCTTCTATCAAGCTTCCGTCACTCAAGTATACGACACTGAGACAGAAGCTGCTGTGCGCCGCTTCCAAAGAGCGGCTGGTTTAGACGTTAACGGTGTTGCTGGATCTGTGACTTTAGAAAAATTAGAGAATTGGCGTACCTCTAATCAAAGTTCCCAGGCGACAAAGATCAGCACTAGAAATGAGCAAATCAGAACAACCAGTTCTGAGAATCAATCAGTCACTAACAAGCGTCGCAGTTCTAACATTCTCCAAAAAGGAGATGAAGGTGAAGATGTCAGAGTTCTACAAGAACGATTGCGAATTGCAGGCTTTTATACAGGTAACGCCACAAAAGTATTTGGTCCAATTACTGAAGAAGCTGTCAAGCGATTCCAACAAGCTTATAACTTAGCCCCTGATGGAGTTGTCGGATCAGAAACGCAAGCAAAACTCCCAACACTTTCTATTGGTTATGGAGATGATTCACCCACTAACCAACCTACCACTGGAGATAAACTTCGGTTGGGCGATCGTGGTGAGGCTGTAAGAATTCTTCAAGAACAATTAATCAACGCAGGATACTTACAAGGAGAGCCAAACGGTTACTTTGGTCCTAATACAGCAGATGCTGTACGCCGGTTCCAGGAAGATAATTACCTAGCCGCAAGCGGTATTGCTGGTCCAACTACCCGCGCTAAATTGTATAGCATGGCGAATGATGCTCCTACAAGTGGTGATTTTAGTGTTTTGGAGATTCAAAGACGACTACGGGAGCAGGGTTTTTACAAAGGTGCTCTTAATGGTGTGATGGGAGATGAGACAAAAAAAGCTATTAGACAAGCACAACAATTCTACGGAATGAGTTTGAGTAACGTCAGAAGCGGACGCTTTTAGCATCCGCTTAGGTGTTGGTGGTGTTGATACCTAACAGTTTGCCAACCTCCTATAACAACAAGTTCAAAGCTGCTAATGAAATTTACCAAAATATTTCATCGCAGCCAGCGCTTTCTTGAATCGTAAAACCCAGGTGCTACAGTGGCATGAGTGCTCTTTGGCACTTGGGACAAACAGCATGAATTGTTAATTGGCAATCCAAGAGGTGAAAACCTTCTTTTTGTGCAGTTTTCGATCCAATTTTTAAAATCGAGTCGTTCTTGAACTCAATTGTCGTGTTGCATCTGACACAAATCAAGTGATGGTGGTGATGGGGATAGGGCTGATTAAGTTCGTAGTGTTTATGCCCTTCTCCTAGTTCTAACTCTCGTAAGATTCCCATTCGCGCCATCAACTTGAGAGTGCGATAAATCGTCGATAGGCTAATTCCCTCGTGTTCGGCTGATAGCCTTTCGTAAAGATCTTCAGCACTGAGGTGTTCTCCTTGCGGCAGTTCTTGAAAAATGTGTAGAATGACTTCGCGCTGGGGTGTTAAACGCCAACCACGTTCATTTAGTTCTGCCTTTAGCGAGGCTGCTGTATAAGCTGTCATCTAATTTTTCTCAACAAAGTCCATTAGTTGCGAATATAGCAAAAATTTGGACTAATTTGCAATAATCAAAGATTCTTGAGAAGAGTTATTAAATATTAAAGGTAAATTTTGAAACTTTAACCAGTAAGTAAAAAAATAAGCGCTCGCCCATCCTAGCCTGTATAAATGTTTTCAAAGGCGAATCGAAAGATTGTTATGCTATTAGATGAAAATAACTTCCCATAAGTTAGTGAAAAGTTTTGGGAACGAGGATAAAATGGGTCAATAGCCTAAACTCAAAAGTCTTTTAGAACAGGCATCTTGCCTTGTGTGTAGAATGTATAAGTTTTTTTACCGAAAAACTATTTAGAAGTGATAAGTTAGGGCGTATATTTATGTATAAGTGGTGAGCAAGTCCTGCACCAATGTCTCCGGACAAAGGTATCTGCTGTTTAAAACAGGCTCGTTATAAAGAAGATACCAATAAGTCCTATGTCCAGATAACACGCTACTTTGAACGCGCCTGTTCGTGACTTTACGGAGACGGCACAGCGGTGCCGTAAGAATACGGCGGATGAAAACGGAATCAGGAACTTACTCTCATCAAAGATTTAGTGCTCACTAAGACAGTGATCAGTTCAAGTTCTTACTAATTGGATTGAGAATTCGGAATTCGGAATTCCGAATTCTTCTTTTTGAGTAGTAATCATTGACTATTGACTATCGACTAACTAGCTCAAAGACTCCAAGTAGTCGCGGATAAGATTGCGCCGCTTTGGTTGGCGCAGCTTTTGCAACGCTTTGGACTCGATTTGTCGTACACGTTCCCGTGATAAATCTAGAGCACGTCCAATTTCTGCTAAGGAGTAAGGATGACCATCTGCCAAACCAAACCGCATTAAAATTACATCACGCTCCCGGCTTGTTAAATCTGACAGAAGATTTTGCAAGTCTTTTTGTAAAGACTCTCGCATTAATGTCTCTTCTGGAGTGATATTATCAGTTTCGAGTAGTTCTCCTAACTCTGTGTCTTTGTCCTTACCAACTTTTGTCTCTAGAGAAACAGAACGAGGAACTCGCAAAAGAACTTCCCGCACTTGTGTAGGAGTCATGTCTAGCTCTTGAGCAAGATCTTCCAAAGTTGGAGTGCGACCTTTTTCTTGTGCGATTTTACGCTGAGCTTTTTTAATTTTGTTCAGCTTTTCTGTAATGTGGACAGGTAGGCGGATAGTGCGGCTAGAAGTTGCGATCGCCCTTGTGATTCCTTGACGAATCCACCAATAAGCATAGGTGCTAAAACGATAACCCTTGGTTGGATCAAATTTCTCAACTGCTCGTTCTAAACCAAGAGTCCCTTCTTGGACTAAATCCAACAATTCCAAACCGCGATTTTGATATTTCTTAGCAACGGAGACAACAAGGCGAAGATTTGCCTTAATCATGTGTTCTTTTGCCTGGAGTCCACTGCTTTGAATTTTCTCCAGTTCTTCCACAGTCATTTTGGCTATTTCAGCCCAACGCCGTTTTCCTAGTCCTATAATCTGCTTAAGCTCCAACAGACTTACACCAGCAGCACCCGCCCAACGTTCAAGAGAAGGACGATGTCCTAATGCAGATGCCAAACGCTCTTGAGCTTCAATCAGTCGAAGATATGGTGCAATCACCTCATCTCCTTGTTCCGCAGCTTTAGACAGAAGTATTCGCATCCGCAAATAGCGCTGGACTTTTTGCGCTTCTGAAACTTCTTCATCCCGTCCTAGTAATCGAACTCGACCAATTTCTTGAAGATATAGACGTACTAGATCTGTGCTGCGGCGGTTAAGATTTGCACCTAGGCTCGCAGAGTCAACAGAAGTTATCTCCAAATCTTCAAGTTCATCAATCGGTAACTCAGTTTCGTCAACCGTGATATCTGGGTCAAAGACTGGATCAGATTGTTTGTTATTGAAAGCGGCATCTGCGTAAAAAGATGTTGCTGGCATAAAGATTTGTCTCAATGGCTCCAGGTAACAATAGATTACGGTCAGCTAATTAACTGTTGCTATTGTTCCCGTGATTCTTGAAGAACTAACACGGTTTCGGGTTCCATTTAGGGTTTTTTTTCAAAAACCCTTTACTGGTTTTTTTGACACAATGCCCCCGAAGGCTCGGTTGCAGTAGCTTTCCCATGAACCAATAGCTATTTAAATTTCCTACGGGGCGTTAAATTGCAAATGACCTGATGAAAATTTGAACCTTCACATAATTTTAACTGTAGTTTATGCTGTAAAGTATAAATACATACTCGTGAAAAATTCTCTTCTTTATATGCATAGTCCTATCTACATGAGTCCCTAGGTGCTTTCCTGATAATTTACGAATTTTCCTTCAAAAATGATTAGTTATATTATGTGAACAGTCAGGGAGTTATTTTTCCCTGTGCTCGTGTGTTTCCCCTCGTGTGTTTCCCCTGCATTCCTACTCTGGCTTTATATCTCGCAGCATCAGTTCTAAAAGTGCTTGTCGGGGTGTGACTTCACCTTGGAGTAAACGATGAACTTGCTCGGTAATTGGCATGGGAATATTTTGCTGCTTGGATAGCTGCACCAAAACCTGAGTGGTGTTGACTCCCTCAGCAGTTCCTTCTATATGAGCGAGAATTTCGGCTAGTGTTTGACCAACAGCCAACTGGTAGCCAACTTGATAGTTACGACTCAAGGGACTGTTACAGGTTGCTAACAGATCACCCAAGCCAGACAAACCGTAAAATGTTTCTAATTTTGCACCCCAATGGACACCAATACGAACCATTTCTGTTAATCCACGGGTGAGTAAAGCTGCTTTGGCGTTGGTTCCCAAGTGCAAGCCATCACAGACACCAGCGGCGATCGCCATCACATTTTTTAGTGTGCCACCTAGCTCTACTCCCAAGATATCATAATTGGTGTAAACGCGAAAACGATCTGAAGAAAACACTACTTGCACGAATTCTGCTGCAGCCATAACACTGCTTGCAACAACTGTTGCAGCTGGTAATTCCTGTTGTATTTCTTTAGATAAATTGGGACCTGAGAGAACAACTACTGCGTGGTTGGGGAAAGTTTCTTGCCAAATTTGTGATGGTGTACAAGTCGTTTGGGGGTCTAAGCCCTTTGTCGCTGTGACAAAAATTGTCTCTGGGGAAACAGGTAAAGACTGTAATTGAGAAGTTACAGATCTCACACCCTTCATAGAAACAGCAGAAAGGACAATATCAGCACCCTGTACAACCTCCGCCAGCGTTTGAGAACCCTGACGCGACCACATGCTCACTTTATGTGAATTCGTCTTTGCAAGAGTTGCAAGAGCCGTCCCCCAAGCACCTGCACCCAGAATTGCTACTGATTTTGGCATTAGTCATTAGTCATTAGTCATTGGTCATTGGTCATTAGTCATTAGTCATTGGTCATTAGTCATTAAATAACTACGAATGACAAAGGACAAAGACTCCTAATTTATCACTTTTTGCCGGGGGTAACGTTCCATCAATCCCCTCACTTCCTCAGCATGATATGAACTTCTTGTCAAGGGTGAGGAAACAACTTGTAAAAATCCGAGTTCTTCACCGAAAGCTTTCCAAGCAGCAAATTGCTCTGGGGTGATAAAATCATCAACTTTCAAATGCTTTTGGCTGGGTTGGAGGTATTGCCCAATAGTTAAAATGTCGCAATCTACAGCTCGTAAATCCCGCATGACTTGGCGAACTTCCTCATTCGTTTCACCAAGTCCCACCATAATACCGGATTTGGTGTAAATCCAAGGAGCAATTTGACGGGAACGTTGCAATAATTCCATTGTCCGCTCATAGTTTCCTTGCGGACGTACTCGCCGATACAAACGAGGAACCGTTTCTGTGTTGTGGTTGAGAACCTCTGGTTGTCCTTGGACAATCAACTCCAGCGCTTCCCAATGACCACACAAATCGGGAATCAGTACCTCAATTGTTGTCTGGGGAGAGATAGTACGAACAGCTTCAACACATCTGATAAACTGCGAAGCCCCACCATCTGGCAAGTCATCTCGGTTCACAGAGGTGATGACCACATGATTGAGTTTCAGGCGGCGTACTGCTTCTGCCAGTCGTGCTGGTTCCGTGGGGTCTAGGGCTTTGGGTTTTTTTTCAAAGTCAATATCGCAGTAGGGACAGGCACGCGTGCAAGCTGGTCCCATAATTAGGAATGTGGCGGTTCCAGCTTTGAAGCACTCACCAATATTTGGACAGGACGCTTCCTCACAAACCGTATTGAGGGTTAAATCCCGCAAAATTTCTTTAACGTTACCAACACGCTCCCATTGAGGCGCTTTTACCCGCAACCAGTCTGGTTTAACAGTCACAATCCGTTTCCCAAATTGTACATTGTAAATCCTAGCAAGCTTCATCGACTGGTGGATGAATTTGCATACCACTTTCTCATTTATCAATATTTGTGATATTATATATATACTTTTGTGTTCATTAAATTTGCACACAGCTAAAGGCTAAAAGACTAGCTATAACTGGTCTTATTCATTTTTTGAACTTTGAATTTTGAATTTTGAATTTCTTCTTGTGTCGGGATGTAGCGCAGCTTGGTAGCGCACTTCGTTCGGGACGAAGGGGCCGCTGGTTCGAATCCAGTCATCCCGATTTGTTTTGTTGATTAACCAATTAAGTGTCGTCTTAACAAATTAATGTCGCCGACTTCTTTGTATGGAGCATGATTTTCAATACTGAGATGATCACTATTTCAAGTGTATGCTCGTTGGAATCATCCCGAACGAATGACATTGCCTGTGTGCGTCCAGAAGTGACGCAAACTGTAGCTTTGGAAGAGGCGATTAGAGAGCAGAAAAGCACAAACATGAACTATCCCATCTCTATGAAGCCAAAATCAAGAATATGGGTAACGTGGGGCGCAATGGGGGTGAGTGTTACACGCCGCGTCCGTTGATTAGGGCGGTGATTCAGGTGGTGAAGCCGAAGATTGGCGATCGCATTTATGATGGTGCTTGTGGTTGTGCAGGATTTTTGTGGCAGAATTTCCCGATTAAGACTGGGGAAACAGCGTTTTTGTATTTCCTGTGGGTTTGCAACTCGTCCGCTATACGAGTGAGGAACGTCTCAACGAGATTATTCATTACCACGAAGAATGAGGTGTGTTTATTGGCAATCTCCACACGTATATTATTGAAGATAGCGGTAGAAAGGTGATTGATCCTGAGCAGTTGAAGTTTAAGGAAATGGTTGACCCCTATAAGTTGATGAATCCTGGTAAAAGTAAGGTGCTGAAATTTAAAATCGCTAATGATTCACATTGACGGTTCTTACGGTGAAGGCGGCGGACAAATTCTCCGAACCTCACTGAGTCTAGCTGCTATTACTGGCAACTCAATAGGGATAGAGAACATCCGAGCTGGACGTTCAAAACCCGGACTCGCAGCACAACATCTGACATCAGTTCGTGCGGCTGCAGCAATTTGTAACGCTAGAGTGCAAGGTGATGCTTTGGGTTCGATGACGCTGGAGTTTGTTCCTGGTAGTTCCGTACAAGCGGGAAGTTATACCTTTGATGTGAGTGAAGCGCGCCAAGGTGGTTCTGCTGGTGCAGTCACTCTGGTGTTACAAACTATTCTTTTACCTTTGGTGTTAGCAACTGGTGATTCTCAGGTGACACTCAAGGGGGGAACTCATGTCAGTTATAGTCCTTCCGTAAATTACATTCAACAAGTTTACCTGCCAACATTGCAACGCATGGGTGTGCAAGTTGAAGTGAAACTGAACGCTTGGGGGTGGTATCCCCAAGGCGGGGGAGAAGTGGAACTACTTGTGAGTGGTGGTAGCAAACTTGGCGGGATCAACTTGGTGGAACGCGGCGACTTGCAACAGGTGCGGGGGTTAGCAGTTGTCACGGAACTACCTTCCCACATTCCCCAAAGAATCGCGAGTCGTGCTGAAAATGTATTGCGTGAAGCCCAATTGAAACCCGGTGTACAAGCTTTGCGAGCAAAAGGTGTCGCACCAGGGGCGGGTTTGTTTCTCACCGCTGAGTACGAAAATAGTTTAGCTGGATTTGGTGCGTTAGGGCGTCTCGGTTTGCCTGCAGAAAAAGTCGCAAATATGGCTTGCGAGGAACTGCTGAAGTTTCATCAAACAGGCGCACCTGTGGATGAACATTTGGCAGATCAATTATTATTGCCAGCAGCTTTGGCGTCAACTGGGAGTGAGTACCGAGTGGCTGAGGTGAGTCAGCATTTGACGACGAATGCTTGGGTGATTGAGAAATTTGGATTGGCGCGGGTGATGGTGGATGAGGTGGAGAAGATGGTGGTGGTGGAGTGTTAACTATAGCGGTTCTCATTTGTATGAAGTACATTTTTTAACCTCACCACGCCAGGTGCCTCAAGTCGGGGGACCCGGACGCCAGATACCTACGGAGGGAGACCCTCCTGCAGTACTGGCTCCCCACGGCACTGGCTCCCCAACCCCTCTCCTTAGTAAGGAGAGGGGAGCGTTTGCGCCAGCAAATGCGGGGTGAGGTGACGACTGTATTACACTGAAGTGAGAACCGCTATAATTATTAACAGGACTTACGCAACGCAAAGAATTTCCGTAGCGTGCGCTTGCGCATACGATGTCGCTCCCAATGACAGAATTACGTTGAAATGCGTAAGTTATATTTATGTATTTTTTTACTTACGTAAAAGTGCTGAAAATTTTAAGAGCAATCTGTGCGAAAGCTAAACCTTATTCTGTGAAGTATTAAAAGACTATGTTTGAAATAATTAAGTACTGAAGTCAATGTCGTCTACCAAAGCTATTAAAGTCTTTTATTGTTGCTCTGATTCTGACAAAGACGAAAAACTACGGAATGAACTAGAAAAGCACCTGATGATTTTGGAGTGGCAGGGCATAATCACGACATGGGACAAGCGCATGATTCGTGCAGGAGAAGAATGGGAGAATGAAATATACACACAGTTAATGACAGCCGATATAATTCTGCCGCTGATTAGTTCGGACTTTATAGCTTCGCATGATAACTGGAACATTTTGGCAAAGCTGGCTATGGAAAGGCATAAAGCTCGACAAGCCTGTGTTATCCCTATTCGACTCCGTCCAGTTGATAATTATTGGAAGGTTGCATTCCCTAACGTCAAAGCCTTACCTAACGATGACAGATCTGTTACTGATTGGAAGCCTTATGATAGAGCTTTTAAGAGTATTGCAGAAGATATTCGGAAGGTAGTTGAGCAACGAACTGGTTCTCGGTTTCCTATTCAAAACTCTCTTCAGGAAATTGGAGCAGGTGTAATACCTATTGCAAGGATTTTTTTAAACTTGACAAGTGCGACTGTAAATCTGGCAACTGCAACTTTTTCTTCCTTCCCTAGGAAAGCCAAGTATCGTAGGCGGAATAGGGCAAAACTGATACTGATTGCTAAGCCTATTATCTTTATAGCAATTGCAAGCGTTTTTCTTCCTCAACTACCTAATTTATTAGGAATTTTTTCATTAGAATCTAATTCAACTCTAAACTCAACACAACAAGTTACTCCAATTGGCTGGACAGAGATTGGTCTAGTTAATAATACCTCAAAGGGTTTAATTTTTGGAGATGACCTGCTTCAAACTGCAGATAATCAGATAATTGATAACCTTTTGGTTCCAGCACCAGGAGGAGTAGTTACTATTAAACGCAAGGTGGATTTAAGAGAAAAAAAATCCTCGTCATCATCACTGCTATATGAGCTTCAGCCGGGAGAAAAGTTAAAGATCATCAAACTAGACCTTTTAGAGGAGACTAGTCCGAATTCACCTCACAGGCAAGTTTGGGCACAAGTTGGTAGGTGTAATCAAACTTGTCATTAGTAAAGATTCCAAATCGCCACCCACGCCCAAATCACGCAAGGTGAAAATCATTATTTGTAATTAATGATTCATAATTCGTAATTCTTTTCAAATGCAATTACGAATTATGAATTATTAAATTACGCCTCATCAACAGAGCGCGGCTTTTTCCCATCCAGTAAGGCACTCACAGTCATATCTCCCATAACATTGATCACAGTACGACAGCGATCCAAAAACCAATCCACTGTGATCAACAAAGCAATATACTGTGTGGGCAAGCCAACGGAAGTAAACACCAGTGTCATCGTGACTAACCCAGCTTCTGGGATACCCGCTGCACCCACTGACGCAAAAATCGACGTCAGAATGACAACAAACTGCTGCCCAATATTCAGATGTAGCCCAAGTACTTGGGAGATAAACAACGCAGATGTTGCCTCATAAAGCGCTGTGCCATCATTGTTGAAATTTGAGCCAACTAACGCCCCCAAAGAAGCAGAGGATTCTCGTAAACCAATTTTGTGCTGCAAAGCCTCAAAGGTAATAGGCATTGTCGCCACAGAGGAGTCAGTTGAGAAAGCTGTTAAAAAGGCATCAGAACCGCCACGCAAAAAGTTTATTGGGTTCACCCAAGAACCAAATTTCACTCTCGTCAGGTAGTAGCAAGCTTGCAACGTCAACCCCACCAGTACCGCTATCACAAACGCGCCCAGAGATTTAAACGGTTCAAAACCTTTTTCAGCAACAGTTTTACCTACAATTCCAAAAACTGCTAATGGCACCAAGGCAATCACCCAGTGGAGGATGCGGATGATAGACTCAAACAAAATGCCAACTATATCCTCTATCGCCTGGTATCCTCTCTTACCTTGGGCAAGTTGTTCTGATTTTATTGCCCGCAAAACGATCGCAAACGAAAGAGCAATAACAATAAGCTGGATAACATTATTATTAACCAAAGGCTGAAGGACTGCTTCTGGTACAGCATCTTTCAACAGTCCCCAGGGATCAAAATTTTTCGTGGCTGTTTGTCCACTTCCCGAAGCAGTCAAACTTCCCCATGTACCAGGACGCAGGACATTTGCCACAAAAAGCCCAATCACAATCGCGACTGTCGTGTTAGTAAACAGCAGCACCGCTAAACGCCGTCCCGCTGTGCCGGGAATATTAGTTGTCAAGAAGGTATGCAATACTGCCATCAAAATCAACGGCGTCGCAAGGGCGCGGAGAGCCTTTAATATCAATTCAGCCGGAATTGCTAAAGTTTCTATGAAGGTTTTATTTGCTGGGCTGGGGTTTCCTGCACCCAATGCAACACCCAACACAACTGCCAGAATAAGCGCGATGACAATTTGTAAAGTCAGGGGAATACGTTTCCACCAGGGGCGAGATTTAGCTTCAAGGTTATCGATGCTGTCTGTTTCGTTCATGCAGGGCGCTCAGTTAGCAATGCAATGATTAAAACATCACTTTGGATATTAAAGATTCCGGATAAGATGATCATTCAGGCAACGAAAGACCATTAATTTCTGACGAGTGATAGGCAAATCTTACCCCCATCCCTTCTTTTTGGCAATGATAGCTTGGGGCGGACTTGCTATGCGGTGAGCAGCTCCGACACGAAGATATCCTCGATCTTGAAGAGGCGATTGGTGATGCCCTGCTCGAAGTGGTAGCGAAGCACAGCATCAATAGCTTTCCGGTTCGCCTCGATCCCGTATGGCCACCAGTCTTCACCGATCACAGCACGATCGTCTGTGATCAGTTTGCTGAACCACGGGAACATCGTGCCCATGTTGTTGAAGATCATGCCGTGCTTGTACTCTTCCTCCGCAGCCTTCTTGGCTTGCCAGAAGCCCCTATACACTGACTGTGCCAATCCGGGATGCTGCGCGAGAATGTCCTTGCGGATGACCACGGTGTGCATGATCGGGAAAATGCCCGTGCGCTTGTAATACTCGCGCTCCACCGTTGGGTAGTCAGGAAAGAGGCGCGTCACTTTGGGTGAGTTCTCAAGGATGCACTTCGGCACATCCGCTGAAATCAGCGCATCGAGTTCGCCAGTTTCAAGCATGGCACCCAACTCTTTGCCCTTTGGAATGTCCGTCACCTCGACATTTACCGGATGCGTATGCGGAACGAAGTCAATCGGCTTCAACGGCCAGTCGAGTCCGCCGATAACCCAGCGGCACGTCTCGGGTTTGAACCCGTGCTCATCCGACAGCATCCCCTTCGGCATGATGCCTGCATCGTGGCTGTAGAGAGCGAGTTCGCCGATGGTTTTACCGTTAAGGTCTTCAGGCCTCTCGATACCGCTCGCCTTGTTGATGTAAATCGCGGAATGCCGAAACGCTCGATTGGGAAAGACGGGAATCGCAACGAATGGCGACTCTGGGCCCTCAAATGTGCGCAGGAAGTACGTCATGCCCAATTCGGAGACATCGAATTTCCGTTCCCCAATCATGCCTTGGAAAATTTCTGTCACGATCGGGGCGCTGTGATACGTGGCATCGACACCCTCGATTTTCACCGTGCCATCTGCCAGAGCACGGGTGCGGTCATAGTTCCAAAATGCAATGTCAAGCTTTAGATCTGCCATACAGTTCTCCTCTGGTCTGTTCGTTGTGTTGCAGTGACTTCGCTTCAAAGAGAACGACTGCACCACGATTGAAAGCAAATGACCGATTTTTTACGAATCAATAACCCCTAAGCGCCAAAAGGTGTAGCTTTGTAGTCGATCGCTTGATCTACGCCCAGAGATTTAACAAATTCTATATTCGCAGCTGAGGTCGTTCCAATCACGTGTGCCCCTTTCCATTTGGCAAACTGCACCGCGAACATGCACACTCCGCCCGATGCCGCATGAATCAGAATCGTTCGTAGTACATGAAACCGAGGTTTTGAACAAATTCAAACGCGAATGAATCATCTTTGAATACAACCTTCATATGCCCTCCTTACGTGTGCGATAGCCCGGTCAGGCCATGGTTGGGTTGATGACACTCCTTGGAAGTGCCATAACCCCCTCGACTCCACCCATTTTCATGAAGCAACGGTGGCGACTCCGTCGATTAGGTCGCAGACAAACTGTTTTATGGTGCGTGGCTCCCGACCTAATATACTTCGCAGGACAAATGAATTTCCCGGAGATCCATACTTTCCGTAGTACGCGTACATTTCGCTTTCAGGTTCTATGTCGTCGGGCTTTGGTTTGGTCAACTCAACCCATTCCTCAAATGTTACAGTGTCAGCCTTGATCTGACGCCCAAGACAATCGCTCATTATCGATGCCACATCTTGTCGGTTGTAATATCCTTCCGCACAAAGTTCAAATGTCCCGTTTGTAAGACGGTCCTCGGTCAAGGCGATTGCGACGACATCCGCTACGTCTCGATAGTCAACCCGCGCGAGCTTTGCAGTAGGGGAGAACGGCTCGGCAAAAATGCCAGATTGTATAATACTAGGCCATGATAGGCTGATGTCTTGATAGAACATAGCTAGTTGCAAAATTACAAATTCTAGACCGGACTCAATAATTGCAGCCTCAACAGGACCTTTTGCGGAGTGTATCTGCAATGAGGTAATTGTTGGGTGCAGAATTGACGAAAAAACGATGCGGTGCACGCCAGCCTCTTTGCATAATTTTACAAAATTTACTCCGATGTCAGCTTCATTTCGACTAAACTGGGGTGCAATGTAGAAAACCGCTTCCGTTCCACGCAACGCGGTCTGCACGCTTTGGCTGTCTTGGAGATCTCCTAATGCGATTTCGGAAGCTCCATTGCGAAGTGCCACCTCTCCTTGGTCTGTTGTCCGGACAAAACCGCGAACACGGATACCTCGTTTATGCAGTGCAGGAACGGTAAGCCCAGCAAAATGGCCTGCAGCTCCCACCACAAGGGCGATCTTGTCTGTATTAAAATTCATTGTCTTGCCTCATAAAAGCGAACAGTGGTACCACGGCATTTTACAAGCAGTGTTTGAGCGACGACTTGCCCTATAGCTCAGACACCTTCTAATGGGTCTAGCTGCAAAGCGATCGCTTTGGTTGTCACTTTCGGGTTGAGAAATATCAATAGTCCCCTAAATCACAAATCAGTGCGGCTCAATATGTAGTCGAGGGGCTATTCCTGGATTGACCAATTCTGCCACCTCTTCTTTTGATAATTTGCTCAACTCAGCCTGCAATTCTTCAGCCGTGAAGAGATAGCCTTGTGCTTCTGCAAGGTTGACGCAGGTTTGTATATCGCCTGCA
Source organism: Brasilonema sennae CENA114 (assembly GCF_006968745.1). Taxonomy (NCBI): domain Bacteria; kingdom Bacillati; phylum Cyanobacteriota; class Cyanophyceae; order Nostocales; family Scytonemataceae; genus Brasilonema; species Brasilonema sennae. The sequence continues at coordinate 6,254,597 of NZ_CP030118.1, forward strand.
GCTTGACACTGTGTCTTTAACGCTTGATTTTGTCTAATAGCTGCAAAAAATTGGTTGATCGGTGCTTGAGCCATGTTAATTTATCTCCTTGTGAATTGATGCAGTAGCTTTATGGCATGTTGTTCGCTTCGTTGTTTTTCATGATTGGTTTGTATAAGTGTTTGCTTAGCAAGTTTCTGCTCAACGGAACGTATTACGGATTAGTCTTGCTCTTTAGGAAGGTAGCTATCATGCCCAAAGCCGCCTCCGCTGCGTTCAGTGTTCCGACGTTCCCCGGAAAGACGTGCGTCATTCCCTCCCACACGTGAGCCGTCACATCGACCTCCTCGGCATGGGCACGCTTGGCATAGCGGCGCGTGTCATCGAGAAGCACCTCACTCGTTCCGACGTGAATTTGAATCGAAGGCAGGTCAGTGAAACTGCCGTAAAGCGGCGAGACCAGAGGATCGTTTGGCTCGTGCCCGTTCAGGTAGCTCGCGCTAGCCATTGACAGCACCTCTCTCGTCAACAGTGGATCGTCGTCTGCGTGATCCTGTAAACTCAGTCCTGTCAAAGCCAGGTCTGTCCAGGGCGACATCACAACGGCAGCGGAAGGAGCGACGCTACCGCGTGCAAGAGCATCGGATTGTGCGATCGCCAGCAGGACGAGAGCCAAACCACCACCCGCTGAGTCACCGACGATCGCGATCTTCTGGGTGCCCTGTTCGACGAGTCCGCGATAAGCCGCCTTCGCATCGTCCAAGGCGGCTGGGAAGGGGTGTTCTGGCGCGAGTCTGTAGTCCGCGACGAACGTGGATACGCTCGTGCGCACAGCGACCTGACCGGCGAGATGCCGATAGGCGTGTGCCGAACCTTGCACATAGGCTCCTCCGTGAAGATAGAGGATGGCGACGCCCGGACGTGGGTTCTGCGGGTGGCACCAAACGCCTGGCACACCCCCGACTGTACCCTGCTCGTAGCTGACACCCGACGCGTCCGGGGTTTTCTCCTGGATCTCGTCGAAGGCACCGCGAGCATCCGATCCGCTCAACTTGCCTTTGGAGGAAGCAGCCTCCGTCCGCATCACAGCGACGGTCTCGCCATCCTTTTCGGTGAGCGGATGGCGGATCTCGACTGCATCAGCATTGTTGTGTTTAAGCTTCTTACTGTCGGACTGCATCGTTTCTCTCCATTGCTTGGCAACAATTGCTTCATGGCGTTGCTGATTTGGTAATGATCTAGCTATCTCAAAGGCAGATTCCTTCGTGGAAAAAGCATTACTTTTCAGCAACAACTTGCTTCATAAGTATCCATAACGACCAGATTGTCAGTTCAAAGCATTTGCACACCACCACTGACAGGCAAATAAGCCCCGGTGATAAAGTTTGCTTGCTCAGAGGCTAATAACAGGATTGCGCTGGCAATATCTTCCGGCAGTCCGTTGCGTCGGAGGGGAACCTGTTGGGCAGAAGCGTCTTTCTGCTCCTGCGGTAGCCATTGCGTGGCATCCGTTAGGGTCAAGCCAGGAGAGACGATATTAGCCCGAATACCATAGGGACCGAGTTCTAACGCCAAGCTTTTGACAAACGCATCGAGTCCAGATTTTGCTGTGCTGTGGGCAGACAGCCCTTCACTGGGGGTTCGAGATGCGCCACTGCTAACGACAACAATGCAACCGCGTTTTTGTTCAATCATTGATGGAACAACTGCTTTGCAAGGAAAAAAAGTACCTTTGAGTTCACCGAGCAATTTGGCTTCAAAATCTTCCCAGGGAGTATCGATAAACGAGGATGCAAAAAAGGCAGCATTGGCGTTAGCTACGAGGGTATCAATCGAACCAAATGCCTCTACAACCTGTTGCACCATTGCTTCAACCTGCTGGTGATCTCTGACATCCGCTTTGACTGGCAGTGCTTTGCCCCCGCTTGATGTAATTTCATCCACGACTTCCTGAGCGGCTACTTCGTTGGTGTAGTAGTTAACTCCAACAGCAGCCCCGTGACGACCGAGCAGCTTAGCGGTTGCAGCACCAATCCCACGACTGGCACCTGTAACGAGAACGACGCGATCGCGCATTAGTTGGTTGGTTTGAGGTTGTGTTGTAGCCATCAGGTTTTAACTCTTCTATGTGACACTTAGTGAGTTTTCAGTCAGATAAATGTAACCTTGATCAGGACTTCTTCGCAAATGCTGGATACGGCGCGAGCGGTAAGATCTGGTAGTCAGCGTAATCAACCTTAATCAGTGGAAAACTATCGATCATCTTTTGCAGATGCTCCGGTGACTCCGCTTCAAAGAGAACGGCTGCGCCGCGGTTTTTCGTGTCCAGCGCCCACACTTGACGGAGACCTCCCTCCGCGTAAAGGACTTGCGCTTGCGCCTGCTCTTCGAGTTCCCGTTTCTGGAAGTCAGAGGGCATTCCATCAGTCTCGAATTTCTGTTTGGGCGTGAAGATAACAAGATATTGCATAGGACACTTCTGTTTAGCTTAGTTGGTTGTGAAAACCGGACAAAAAAAGAGGCATACCGCAAATTTTATTAGCGGGATAGTTTCAGACATCAACTCATGCGAAAATACAGTCCTAGGATGCTTTGTGGGCTCAGCGCGTTAGTTTTCGTTCCGCTACTACCACATCCCCTAAGAGCAGTTGCTTAAAGCAAACTTTTTGTTACGCTTCAGTCAGAAAGTGGCACAGTCCCTGTGTTGTGGAAAGCGGTAATCTGCCAGGTGTTCTCCTTGCGGGTTGTTACGGCTGTCCAGACACCTATATTTTCTATTCGATGTACTTCATCAGGACTCTTCTGTCCAGTAGTTTCCCAAGTGGTATGTGCGACTGCCACATCCGGGGTCAGGAATTTAATTTGGGTGTCAGTAATAGTCATCTGGTTATCGCTTAAGAACGACGCCAGCGCCTGCGCGTGTCCTTGTTTCGCCTCGGTTCGCCCTTTATACCAACGACCTAGGACGTCCACGAAATCGATATCCTCGGCAAACAACGTCGCCAAGTGCTCCGCATCTTTAGCGTTCCACGCCTCGGCAAACGTTGTCATCACTGCTTTGATTGCCGCTTCATCCTTTGCACTGGTTTCTGTTGTAGACATAATGATTCTCCTAACTAACTTAGCTATTTGCGATCGTCACGGCTTGATGGAGGTATTCGTTACTGGAAAGCTGGGCAAGCATGAAGTCAGCCAGATCGGCACGGGTAATCTTATGCGCCTTCTCGCCCGTTTCGGGATCGAAGACTCGAACGTTCCCCTTGGCGGGGTCGTCGGTGAGGATGGCTGGGCGAAGAATCACCCAGTCCAGACCGCTCGATTCGACAGCAGACTCCATTGCCGCTTTGTCCTTGTCCGCACCGCGCAAAAAGGTGGAAACAAGTAAGCGCTCATAAAAGGTGGTATTCGCCTCACTATCCCCTTCGCCAATCATGGAAGTTACCACCAGACGGCGTACATCGTTTCGCTGCATGGCAGTGATGATTGTGTTGGCGGCACTCGATTCGAGCGTGGTTTCCTTGTAAGGTGTTTTGCCGCCGATCGTGTCAAGCACCGCGTCTTGACCGAGAACTGCTGCGTCCATTGTGGCACTGTCGGTAGCATCCCCTTCGATGACGCGAACATCCGAGACTTCGTATTCGTCAGCTTTGTGAACGAAGGCCGTGACCTGGTGTCCAGCGGACACAGCCTGTTCGACTACAGCTCTACCGGTCTTGCCGGCGGCTCCTATGACGAGGACTTTCATAGTTCAATGCTCCTATGTAATGCTGAGTGGGTTTTCCGGTCAGAGAAATGCGACCTTGATCAGGACTTCTCTGCGAATGCTGGATCTGGCGCGAGCGGGAAGACCTGGGTGTTAGAGTAGTCAGCTTTGATCAGTGGAAAGCTGGCGATGATCTCTTGCAGATGCTCTGGTGACTCCGCTTCAAAGAGAACGGCTGCACCGTGGTCTCTCTCGCCCAGCACCCACGATTGACGCAGAAGTCCTTCCATGTAGAGATCTTTCGCTCGCGCCTCTTCCCCGCGTAACAATTGCGGGAAGTCAGAGGGCATTTCAGCGCTTCCAATTTTTTGTTTCGGTGTGAAGATCACAAGATATTGCATATGAGACCTCTATTTAGCTTACTTAAAGACTCTGATCCAATCGGAAGTCAAAAGGGTAACACGAACGGTGTTTTTCAAACGGGCTTTCATTTCGGTGGCAACTGAGTGTGCGCTGGGATGCTCAAAACAATGTGAACCCACCGTAGTATTTTTCGTTCAAGGCTTGATTTCACAAAGTACGATTGCTTCAATTTAAAGTTTCCTCTGTATTTAACATCTCCCAGTATGATTAATCAACTTATACAGATAAAGGTAGTTTTTATGAATTGATTGTTTGTAATATTGAACAATGGCAGAGTGCAGATACTCTCATCGGAGTTAGTGCAGGTTATGGACGATTTAAATGCTGTTTTAGTATTTCTCAAAGTCGCGGAACTGGGAGGATTTGTCGCAGCCGCGCGATCGCTAGACTTGCCTAAATCTACCGTCAGTCTGAAAGTCAATAAGCTAGAGCAACGGCTAGGAGTCCGATTATTTCATCGCACGACGCGGCGGGTTTCTTTAACTGAAGAAGGACGACTGTATTACAAAAACTGTTTACCTATTCTCGATGCGTTACATGATGGTGATGATGCGATCGCGAGCCTCCAGGGGCATCCGCAAGGCACTGTGCGAGTGACAGCCACCATGTTGTTTGTGCAGTCTGTTCTCGCACCCAATTTGCCGGAGTTTCTGCTGATCTACCCTGATATTCGAGTGATTCTCAATGCCACGACTGAATACAAGGATATTGTGAAGGAAGGGTATGATCTAGCGATTCGGATTGGGGAATTGGACGATTCAACCCTGATCATGCGACGGATTAGCACAGGTCGTCAGAAACTCTTTGCCAGCGCAACCTATCTCAAAACCGCTGGGGAACCAAGAGCAATTGCTGATTTGACCAGTCATACGCTGCTTTGTATGGCTCATCATCAGAACGAAGTGAGCTGGACATTGGATAATAAACAGCACGAAACAGTAACGCTCTCCTTTCATCCACGACTACTCAGCAATGACGTTGCCCCCATTTATCAAGCAATCGTTGCTGGAGTAGGGATTGGGCTGCTACCGGAATTTCTGTTTCAGCAGCAGTTACACGGTGGGGATATAGTAAACGTCTTACCCCAGTGGTCATCAGCTCCGGTCCCGATTAACGGACTTTACCCCAGTCGAAAATATCTCCCAATGAAAGTCAAAGTCTTTCTAGAGTTTCTTGAGCAAAAGATGCGCTAAAACTTACATATCGAGAGCGGGTGACGCTGCACAAAGCAGCGCTGGGAGAGAAGGTTCCCCCGATTTGTAACGTGGACGTCCCTGATTCTGTCGAATCTTGTGGGCGGGAGCTTACGATTTAGAAGGTTCCCCCGATTTGTAACGTGGACGTCCCTGATTCTGTCGAATCTTGTGGGCGGGAGCTTACGATTTAGCTAGAGTTGGATTGGGATTGCTCAAGCATCATCAAGCTGGTTGATTCTGGCAGCTAGAGTTAGTAAATATACTGACCAATTCATTGAAGAATTGATAGTCAACACAGAAGGGAAAACCAAATTAAGAAAAAGCTCCTGCTTTGATACAGGAGCTTTTCAAGTAAGTGATTGTCAGTGATAAAACAAATCTGTTAGTCGAGTTCGTTCATGAACAATACTGGCTCAGTTTCGCGGTTAATTCCCTTCTCAAAACCACCAGCTGCTGCACGAGCACGACCAGCGTGCCACCAGTGACCGATGAGGAAGAAGAAAGCTAACACGAAGTGAGAAGTCGCCAACCAAGCACGGGGATTCACGTAGTTGAAGGAGTTAGGCTCCGTGATCACGCCACCCACAGAGTTGATTGAACCGTTGGGAGCATGGGTCATGTACTCAGACGCACGACGAATTTGCCAAGGCTGAACGTCGTTCTTTACTTTATCCAAGTCAAGACCATTGGGACCGCGCAGCGGCTCCAGCCAAGGACCACGGAAATCCCAGAAGCGCATGGTTTCACCACCAAAGATGATTTCACCACTGGGGGAGCGCATGAGGTATTTACCTAGACCAGTTGGACCTTGAGCAGAAGCGACGTTAGCTCCCAGTTTTTGGTCACGCACTAAGAAGATGAAAGACTGAGCTTGAGATGCTTCAGCGTTTGTTGGTCCGTAAAATTCACTGGGGTAAACAGTGTTGTTGAACCAGACGAAGCAAGAAGCAATGAAAGCCATCAGAGATACAGCAGCTATGCTGTAGGAGAGGTAAGCCTCACCTGACCAGATTAAAGCGCGGCGTGCCCAACCAAAAGGCTTGGTAAGGATGTGGAAAATACCGCCAGAAATACAGATCAGAGCAACCCAAATGTGACCGCCAATAACATCTTCCATGTTATCGACGCCGACGAGCCAGCCTTCTCCGCCGAATGGAGAAGTCACCAAATACCCGAAGATGACCGCCGGGTTCAGTGTTGGGTTGCTGATGACGCGAACATCACCACCGCCAGGTGCCCAAGTATCGTAGACACCACCAAAGAACATTGCCTTCAGCACCAACAGTAAGGCACCGCATCCCAAAATGATGAGGTGGAAACCGATGATGGTGGTCATTTTGTTCTTATCTTTCCAGTCGTAACCAAAGAATGAGGAATACTCTTCTAAGGTTTCTGGACCACGGATGGCGTGATAAATACCGCCGAAACCGAGTACAGCTGAGGAGATAAGGTGGAGTACACCGATCACAAAGTAGGGATAGGTGTTAATAATTTCACCACCAGGACCTACACCCCATCCCAAGGTAGCAAGGTGAGGTATCAGGATGCTGCCTTGCTCATATATGGGTTTTTCGGGAATGAAGTGAGCGACTTCAAACAAAGTCATCGCTCCGGCCCAAAATACAATCAAGCCAGCATGAGCAACGTGAGCACCCAGTAGTTTACCGGATAGGTTAATCAGACGGGCATTACCAGCCCACCAAGCAAACCCGGTGGAATCTTGGTCACGACCACCACCGAAAGCGATTGATCTATTATTAGAGAGCGTTACCACGTGGTAGTACCTCTTCAGGGAATACAAATTTTTCGTGAGGTTGATCAGCAGGAGCCATCCAAGCGCGGATACCCTCGTTGAGCAAAATGTTCTTGGTATAGAAAGTTTCAAACTCTGGGTCTTCTGCCGCGCGCAATTCTTGCGACACGAAGTCATAAGCCCGCAGGTTGAGTGCTAAACCTACAATTCCTACTGCGCTCATCCACAAGCCTGTGACGGGCACAAACAGCATGAAGAAGTGCAACCAACGCTTGTTGGAGAAAGCAATTCCAAATATCTGTGACCAGAATCTGTTTGCTGTCACCATCGAGTAAGTTTCTTCAGATTGCGTAGGAGTGAACGCGGGGAAGGTGTTTGATCCTTCACCGTCTTCAAACAAGGTGTTTTCTACTGTTGCACCGTGGATCGCACATAGCAGCGCTCCACCTAGTACTCCAGCTACTCCCATCATGTGGAAGGGGTTTAGTGTCCAGTTATGGAATCCTTGCAAGAACAGCAGGAAGCGGAAGATTGCTGCCACACCGAAGCTGGGTGCAAAGAACCAACTTGATTGTCCCAAGGGGTACATCAAAAACACACTCACGAACACTGCGATTGGAGCAGAGAATGCGATCGCATTGTAAGGACGAATTCCCACCAACCGAGCGATCTCAAATTGCCGCAGCATGAAACCAATCAGCGCAAATGCTCCGTGCAGTGCTACGAATGGCCACAGCCCTCCCAGTTGGAACCAACGGGTCAGGTCGCCTTGTGCTTCTGGTCCCCACAGCAGTAGTAACGAGTGTCCCATTGCGTCTGCTGGGGTCGATACTGCTACTGTCAGGAAGTTACATCCTTCTAAGTAAGATGATGCTATCCCGTGGGTGTACCAAGAGGTGACAAAAGTTGTACCGGTTAGCCAGCCGCCGAGTGCTAGGAAAGCGCAGGGGAACAGTAGTATTCCTGACCAACCTACGAATACGAAACGGTCTCGCTTTAACCAGTCGTCGAGAACGTCAAACCACCCTCGTTTTGACGGGGCGCGTCCTACTGCGATGGTCATCGGACTAAAATCCTCTTTTTACTAAAATTGCAACTTTTTTTGAGCAATTAACTTTTTTGTGACACTGACAGCAGCCATAGAGCTACTGACATTATGAGAGTATGTGGTATTAAGTCAGCATTTCTCACTTTTATATGTGTCACAAGAGTTTCCACCAGTTGGTTGTCCAGCTTGCGCAAACTTAATGATTCTTAATTTATCATATCAGCCCGCCTTTGTGCCTGATTTGCATGAAGAAATCTGGTATAAAGCACGAACCTACTTATTAATATCAATATCAGAAATTTTACAATCTGACACAACTTTTCTCAGAAAAGTTACAAATTTAAAGTTCTCAGCAATGAGTAGTCAGACCCTCGTGCCGGCTAGAAGCGCTTTATGGCGCTCTGCCAGCATAGGTCTTCCCCGGAGGATCTCAGGGGGATAGGCAACAATCTAGTTAAGAGTCTAATAAACAGGAATTAGGGTGGAAATGTAAGGCTAAAGCCTACATTGGAACATCCTTTAAGAATCCCCGTGCATTTGTGCGCGGGAGTACGTCAAAGGCATAGGACATACCCGAAGGTGAGTAATCCGCTAAACTTGCAATACACCTGCTCTAATGGCAGACTTTGTAATGAGAAGATCTCACGCACCAAGGTAGTTCTAATGACGGCATCAACAACCACCACACGAGGTGAATCGCCTAACGGCGATAAATCTACTTCAAATGTCCTACATCAGAAGGTTCTCGGTTCTCGTCGGTTCAGTAACTACTGGTGGGCAACTGTCGTTTCCTTAGGAGCCACGGGCTTCCTGCTCGCTGGTATTTCCAGCTATCTCAAAATTAATTTACTTATAGTTTCCGACCCGACTCAGTTGGCATTCGTTCCACAAGGGTTGGTTATGGGATTGTATGGTGCTGCTGGCTCACTCCTAGCCTTATACTTATGGCTGACGGTTTTATGGAACGTGGGAGGCGGATACAACGAGTTTAACCGAGAAAATCGCACCATTACAATTTTCCGCTTGGGATATCCAGGAAAAAACCGTCGTATTCAAATTGACTGCAGTACAGAAGATGTGCAATCTGTGCGAATTCAGGTCAAAGAAGGTCTTAACCCTCGTCGCGAACTTTACCTGCGCGTTAAAGGTCGGCGAGACATTCCTTTAACACGGGTAGGTCAACCTTTGTCTTTGCAACAGTTGGAAATTCAAGGTGCTCAGTTGGCTCGCTTTTTGAGTGTGCCCTTAGAAGGACTTTAGAGGCTAAGATACAGTGGTTGTGTCTGTAACTGGCAATGCGGTTAAAAATTCCCCAATTTTTAGTGGTTCTCATTATTGTCGGTACGTTGATATTGGGGAGCTGTTCCACACAGCAAAGTGTTTCTAATTCCTCCCCAACATCCGCAGCTACTGCAGCAAGCAACAACTCAAGCGCTGAGACAACCACTAATACGGCAACCACAGAGGCAATTTCTGTATCTGAAAATACAAACGAGAGTATTCCTGGAATGAAAGATTTACCACGACTCGAAGGAAAAGCAACGGTGGTTATGACCGTCAAAGGTTCACCTATTACCATTGAAGTAGACGGAACTGATGCCCCAATCACCGCAGGTAACTTTGTTGATTTAGTCCAGAGGGGCGTGTACGATGGCTTAGTTTTCCATAGAGTTGTACGCCAACCCCAACCCTTTGTGGTTCAAGGAGGCGATCCTCAAAGTAAAGATCCAAAAGTACCAGCAAGTCGGTTGGGAACAGGAAGTTTTACTGACCCAAAAACTGGAAAAATTCGCTACATACCCCTAGAAATTAAGCCCAAAGGCTCTGATCAGCCAATTTACAGCAAAACACTCAAAACGGCTGGTATAGATAAGCCGCCAGTATTACAGCACAAGCAAGGTGCAGTCGCGATGGCGCGATCGCAAATGCCAGATTCTGCTTCCTCACAGTTTTACTTCGCTTTGGCTGATTTAGGTTTCCTAGATGGTGACTATGCTGTTTTTGGCAATGTGACCAATGGTATGGATGTTGTTAACAAGATTCAGCAGGGCGATCGCATTGACTCTGCCAAAGTCACCAAAGGTGCAGAGAATCTGAAAAACGCTGGACAGTAGAAAGTAGAAATAAGGGAGTGAGGGAATAAAGGAGTGAGGAAAGAAACTCTGTTGTTAGGAGAAATAAGAACTAATAAACATTAGCTCTTGTTCTTCCTTTCTCCTTAACCCCCTACTCCTCTGCCTTTTTCCCTTCTCTGGGACTTCCAAAAATGGTCGCAGTTGTTGTCACTGGTATTGGTTTAGTCTCCGCTTTAGGCAAGAATTTAGAGGACAATTGGCAAAAGCTAATCGCAGGTGAATCTGGAATAAGATCGCATCAACCATTTCCAGAATTGGAACCGCGTCCCTTAGCAATGATTTTCGAACAACCAGCACAGATAAAAGTCCTGACTCAGTTGGTTGTAACATCTGCTTTGAAAGATGCAGGACTATGCTCACCTTTGCCAGATTGTGGAGTTGTGATTGGTTCGAGTCGCAGCTATCAGGGATTATGGGAGCAGATGGCGCGACAAATGCTCAAAAGCCGGGGAGCAGGTGAGACAGCACTGCGGGAGGGTTTCCAACGCTCTTATCCTCTGTCGGGAGACCCTCATCAAGTACTGGCTCCTCCGCAGGCGACTGCGTTAGCGCAGCGTGACCGGAGGTCATCCCCGAAGGGGAGAAAAACAGAGCAAGAGCTAATCTCGATTAGTTCTTCTTCCCCCCAGCACCCCGCTCCCTGCTCCCCCTCTTTTTTAGAGGCTTGGTTGGATACTTTGCCTCATATGAATGCTATTGCAGCAGCACGGCAAATCGGTGCTTGCGGAGTTGTTTTGGCACCAATGGCGGCTTGTGCTACTGGAATTTGGGCGATCGCACAAGCCGCTGATCTGATCCAAACTGGGCAATGTCAGCGAGTGATTGCTGGTGCAGTTGATTCCCCGATTACACCCCTTACTATAGCTGGGTTTGAGCAAATGGGAGCCTTGGCGAAAACAGGAGCTTATCCTTTCGATGTTCGTCGGGAAGGCTTAGTTTTGGCGGAAGGAGGTGCAGTCTTTGTTTTAGAATCAGCAGAATTAGCACAGCAGCGTCAAGCAAAAGTGTATGGACAAATTCTTGGTTTTGGCTTGACAGCAGACGCATATCATGCAAACGTACCAGAACCAGAAGCTAGGAGTGCGATCGCTGCAGTCAAACAATGTCTAAATCGCAGTTACCTGAGTGCAAATGATATTGATTATATTCATGCTCATGGTACAGCTACGCAATTAAATGACTCTTTAGAAAGCTTGTTGATACAAAAATTATTTTCTCAAGGCGTGGCAGTCAGTTCTACAAAAGGAGCTACAGGTCATACATTAGGAGCATCTGGAGCTTTGGGGATCGCTTTTTCACTAATGGCGTTGAAGCAACAGATATTACCACCATGTGTTGGTTTGAAATACCCGGAATTTGATTTTAATTTGGTGAGGGAGTCGCGTAAAAGTAAAATTCAGCGCGTATTATGTTTTAGCTTTGGGTTTGGAGGACAGAATGCAGTCATAGCTTTGAGTAAGTATCCTTAAAACTCAAAATTCGCCTAGTCGTTACACAGAAAAACTTTCTTTATCATACATTTTTCTTATTTATACGTTTATTTATTGTTAACTTATATTTTATATAGTATCTGTCAAAAGATAGATTCTATATAATTTTCTCTAGTGAGAGTATAATTTTAGAATTTGTTAAGCTAAAACGTATTTAAACTGCACAATCACTTGTTGATTGTTGTTGAACGCCAGTCGCCTCAAGTCGCAAAGCTCGCCGGACGGAATCTTCCGCCCGGCAACGCCAGACGCCTCAACGGGGGGAACCCCCGCACGGCGCTGGCTCGACTTTGCGGGAAACCCCTTCGGGTTCGCCAGATGCCTGACGCCACATTCTTCAACGGGGGGAACCCCCGCACAGAAGTGGCTCCGGAGGGAAACCCTCCCGCAGCACTGGTCTCACCGCCCACGGCGCTGGCTCCTGATAACGGTTAAGTGTCAACTGTCAACTGTCAACAGATCTCAAACGATAATGTGCAATCTTTAAGCACGACAGCTTATTTTCTCATCGTTTTCAGTTAACTTAACAAAAGAAATTAATAAAGTGACTAGCCATAAAATTTTCAACCATGACATTATGGTCTGCACCGATCAGCGTTTGATCGGTAATCATCTTTATTCTGGTAGGGTGCTAGGCTTGACTGAACCAGAGGATATTATTCAGTTGTGTCCCGATTTAAAGTCACAATGGAATATTATTACCGAACATTACAGACGAATAGGCTTAAGCCATAGCACAAATATCATTTGGGATGTTTCATACAAAATATTGGAAGACTATCCTCAATATAACGTTTCCCTTTTTTTCTTCGGCAATGCTACAAGTAAAGTCGGTTGTGATGAAGATAGGTTTCGCCAGATAGATTCCGACTGGTTGAACACAGTGAAATTTATAAACTCCAAGAATAACTTTATACAACTTGCACAAGAACTTGGAGTCAGCGTTCCTCTAACGTTTTGTTTTGAAAACAAAGCTGCTATCAAAGATTTCTCTAAATTTCCCTACCCGTGTTATTTGAAAACTGCTATTTCCGTGAATGGTGTTGGAATTAGCCGATGTGAAAATCAACAACAGCTTGACGAAGTTATCAAAACGTTTCCGGATGAAATACCTTTGCAAATTCAAGAAGAAGTTGCAACTTTATCCTTTTTAAATGTGCAATACTCTGTGGAAGGGTCAAAACTTCAACGTCTTGCCATCACTTCTCAAATTCTTGATGGTTACGCCCATATCGGCAATCGTTATCCTAGTAAGCATCAACCTTGGGAAACCGTTGAACCAATAGCTGAGTGGATAACGCAACGTGGTATAAAAGAAATCTTTGCTTTTGATGTTGCAGTCGTGGAAGATGCAACAAACGAAACGCGTTATCTGGCAATCGAGTGCAATCCACGCTTCAATGGCGCATCATATCCCACAGGTATTGCCAAAAAGCTCAATATCCCTAGTTGGAGTTGCGAAATGTTTAAAACGCAATATCGCTCACTTGAAAAGCTTGATTTGAGTGATATTGAGTTCAACGAGAAAACCAAGACAGGTGTTGTGATCATCAACTGGGGTACTGTTCTGGTTGGAAAAATCCTTATCTTAATTGCTGGAAATATCCAACAGCAGCATGAACTCACAGCCAAATTAAAAGAGCGATTATGAGTGGGTGATACACTCCCGACGCTCCCATCACGAAAAAATCGATATGATATGTAAAAGTAGATAAATCTTAAAGATTGTTTATCAATGCTGGTTTCCTCCTCTGCCTTGTCCAAGGTCAAAAACTCAGTCAGGGAAAAAGTTTTTTTAGGTTATGAACCTACTCCTGAGTTACTGGGAATTCTTACCGTTTACTTTGTTCAAGGCATTTTAGGGCTGGCGCGTCTTGCTGTCAGCTTTTTCTTGAAAGATGAACTCTTGCTCACTCCGGTTCAAGTTGCAGCTTTATTTGGCGTAGTTAGTCTACCTTGGATACTCAAGCCACTGTTTGGTTTTCTCTCCGATGGCTTGCCTATATTCGGTTACCGACGGCGTCCATACCTAATTCTGTCTGGGATATTAGGAGCGATTTCTTGGATAAGTCTGGCAACAATAGTTCACACAGCCATAGGCGCTGCGATCGCGATCGCACTTAGTTCTCTGTCTGTTGCTGTCAGTGATGTGATTGTTGACTCATTGGTTGTCCAAAGGGTAAGAGGTGAATCACAAGCACAAGCAGGTTCTCTCCAATCCTTGTGTTGGGTTGCTTCAGCCTTAGGAGGGTTGATAACAGCTTACCTCAGCGGTATACTCCTAGAGTATTTCACCACCCGGACTATCTTTTGGATTACTGCTTCATTCCCGCTTCTGGTGTCTGTTGCGGCTTGGTTGATTGCTGAATCCCCTGTGAGTAAAGACGCAAGCATTGATGATGATTCAGATTTCGTGTCAGTTAGGCATCAACTGCAAGAACTACGCGCAGCCGTTAGTCAAAAAGCAATTTGGTTACCAGCAGCATTTATCTTTCTTTGGCAGGCTACACCAACTAGTGAATCAGCTTTTTTCTTCTTCGCAACCAACGAACTGCACTTTGAACCAGAATTTTTGGGACGTGTACACTTGGTGACAAGCATTGCTTTGCTTGTTGGTGTTTGGATTTTTCAACGTTTTCTTAAAACCGTTCCCTTTCGCATCATTTTTGCTTGGACTATTGCCCTCTCAGCAGTATTAGGAATGACCATGCTGGTGTTAGTGACTCATACTAACCGTGCTTTGGGTATAGATGACCACTGGTTTAGTCTTGGTGATAGCATAATTTTAACTGTGATGGGGCGAATAGCTTATATGCCATTTTTGGTATTAGCGGCGAGGCTTTGTCCGCCTGGAGTGGAAGCGACTTTATTTGCCCTGTTAATGTCGGTGAGCAACTTGGGAGGACTAATTTCACACCAATTCGGGGCAGTGTTGATGTATTGGCTGGGAATTACCGAAACTAATTTTAATAGTTTGTGGGTGTTGGTCATCATTTCTAACCTCACCAGACTGCTACCATTGCTATTCATCAACTGGCTTCCTGCTGCTGACTCTCAAACTGAGACACCAACAACACCAACTTCACAGCCAGCTTTGACACCACCATAACAACCAGCTTTAACAAAGAGTGTTTTTATCTGAATTCATATCTGAGTTGATAGTACAACAACCAGAGTCTGAACAACCAATTGAATAGCAACAGAGTGGTTAGTCGTTGGTAAAATCTACTAAAAAAGAACAGCTAACCGCTCTTGTGTTCCTAATCAAAAATCCAAGATTTCCAATTCAAAATTTCAAGTCCAGAATTGACATGCAAAGTTTTCAACTTTACGATCAAGCTTCTACAGTTCCAGCAAAACCCTACAATCGTGGAGATTGGCAAAGAGGATATGAATCCCTAGAGCAAGAATTTGATTATTGGATTGATGATGTAGAAGGACAAATTCCGCAGGAACTGCATGGTACGCTGTTTAGAAATGGTCCTGGTTTGTTAAATATCAAAGGGCAACGGATTCATCACCCTTTTGATGGAGATGGGATGATTAGTCGTATCACCTTCTCCAATGGTCGTGCTCACTTCCGCAACCGCTTTGTCCGTACTCAAGAGTATTTGGAAGAACAAAAAGCTGGCAAAATCCTGTATCGAGGTGTTTTTGGAACCCAAAAACCCGGTGGTTGGCTGGCTAATGCTTTAGATTTCAAACTCAAAAATATTGCCAATACTAATGTGATTTATTGGGGCGGTAAACTGCTGGCACTGTGGGAAGCCGCTGAGCCTTATCGTCTTGATCCCTACACTTTAGAAACTTTGGGCAAAGAATACTTTAACGGTGTGTTGTCAGAAGGTGAAGCATTTTCTGCCCATCCCCGCGTTGACTTTAGTAGTGCTCAAGATAATGGTGCGCCAAGCCTTGTCAACTTTTCTATCAAACCGGGATTATCCAGCACGATTACAATTTTTGAGCTAAACACTGAGGGTAAGGTTGTACGACAGCACGCCCATAGCGTTCCAGGATTCGCCTTTATCCACGATTTTGCCATTACCCCCAATTACTGTATATTCTTTCAAAATCCTGTCAGCTTTAATCCCATACCTTTTGTATTGGGAATGCGTGGTGCAGGGGAATGTATTAAGTTTCAGCCAGAACAACCCACTCGCATTATCATCATTTCGCGTAACCCGAAACAAAAGGGAGTTAAAATTATAGAAACGCGAACCGGCTTTGTCTTCCACCATGTCAATGCAATTGAGCGGGAAGATGAAATTGTTATTGACTCACTTTGCTACGAATCTCTCCCAGAAGTACAACCGCAAAGTGATTTTCGACAAGTAGATTTCGATGCTCTCAAGCCAGCACAATTATGGCGTTTTCATCTTAATCCCAAGGATCAAACAGTGCAGCAAGAGTTGTTGATCAATCGGTGTTGTGAATTTCCCACCTTACATCAACAAAACGTTGGTCGCCCATATCGTTATTTATATATGGGTGCAGCTCATGCAGAGACTGGTAATGCTCCATTGCAAGCATTTCTGAAAGTGGATTTGGAGTCAGGAAAACAACAACTTTGGAGTGCTGCACCGGGTGGATTTGCTAGTGAACCTATTTTTGTTCCACGTCCAAACTCTCAAAGCGAAGATGATGGTTGGGTGCTGGCTTTGGTTTATGATTCCGAGTACCATCGCTCAGATGTGGTGATTTTAGATGCCAAAGATTTCCACAAAGGGCCTATCGCTAGATTGCATCTCAAGCACCATATTCCTTATGGGTTGCATGGAAGTTTTACTTGTGAGTGCTTTGTCTAATTTCGCTTGTTAACTGTAAAGCATGTAAGCGTATAGTTTGAGAATGCTCTTGGTATCTATTTGGTATAACTGAATCCAAGCTTTGCAAATCATTGAGATTGGGGGGAAAACCCCAATCTTATTGATAACTACTTAATACCTACTCAGTTCTTAGTATGGTTATCAATTATCTTAGCTAAGCCAGGTACCGCCTCTTCCACATGCTTCTTAGCTGAATTGCGGAGTTTATCATATACACCTCGCAAAGCCTTATTGTTGCTTTTTTCTATTTTTGCGTCGGTAATGCTGAGTATTGCATCCGCTGTACGAGAACTGTTCTGGGTGAGGTGTTGGACTGGGTTGCCTGACTGTATGCCCTCACTCCAAATGGGATCAATTGCCGTCAATGATTGTGGCAGAAGCATTGCAACGGCGTCAGCACAATAATTAGGCGCAAACCCCTTTATGGCTGTGTAACCGGCTTTAAAAGCCAGACCAGAAACCCCTTGCATTGAAGCAACTTGCTGATCCATCAACTTGGTGCAGTCAGCCACAACCATATTCTTTTTACTAGGGTTTAACAGATCGTCGCTAAGTTTCATTTCGATTCTCCTTAAAGTAACAGCACTTAATTTTTATTCAACTAATTGTCCGAGCTACCAGGAAATTACAGAAGATGTTATGAGGTTTATACCAATTTTCTATGGGGAATTGGTATGAAATGATCTTCATAAACTTTTTCATGTTATAGCATTCTCTGTAAATTTCTACCAATTCTCCATGAAGATGTTCTTAATTTAGCCCTTAGACGGTTACGGCTCACTAAAAGTAAACTCCGAAGGGCTTTGTATGTCTACTTGAGACACGGCATTGCCGTGAAGAATACTGAGTAACACAAAAAAGCAGGATAGTGTCAACTTGAGAACTTCATAGAATTTTTATCGCTCATATCTGCTCCCTTGCGGAAGAATTGCTGCAAAACCTCACCTGGTTTGCGATCCCAAGTGTCGATATGTTCGTAAATTAAACCCTCTTGATTGAGTTTGTAAGTTGAATAGCCGTTGAAAAACACTCCAGCTTTCCAAGGA
Organism: Brasilonema sennae CENA114; assembly: GCF_006968745.1. Taxonomy (NCBI): domain Bacteria; kingdom Bacillati; phylum Cyanobacteriota; class Cyanophyceae; order Nostocales; family Scytonemataceae; genus Brasilonema; species Brasilonema sennae. The sequence goes on from NZ_CP030118.1 coordinate 6,272,196, forward strand.
ACGCGCAAAACGCCCCTGACTGTCCACTTAGCCAAAATTATGTCTTCGGCTGACTGATAGACTTCATGTAAGTCAAAGTAGATTCTCGTAAAAAATAGCTGAGCATGAAATCGTAAAGTCCAAAAGATAATGCGATAGTTCAATTTTCCTTTAAATTTGTTGACAGGATCTTGAAAGTAAATATCCTGCGTGTAGATCTCGTAGGAAATATCGTTTTGAAAAAGTGTTGGTAAATCGTTTTTAAGAGTTTCAATATCTTTTTCCACCTGCAATTGATATTCCATGCGATCGCTCCTAAAAAATGAATTTTGTTACTGTTGAAGTCATCTGTATGTCTGTGGCGTTTTTCCTGTCCATCGCTTAAAGGCACGGTGGAACGCACTGGTTCAGAAAACCCAGCAAAAAAGCGACATCATGAATTACTGATTTTAACTTGGTTTGTCTTTGGTTTAACGGCATTGCTGTTTATTCCAGTCTGTGTATTACTTCACAAATTACTGGGACGCGAAGATACGCTGTATCTTACCGCCGCCATCCTGACGAGGGTGCTTTCCGGTGTGCTACAGTCTTTCGCAGCGAAAACTAGTAGTCCTTAATCGTTAAAACCCGTATTTTTGTTTTCTGTAAAACGCTTATTCAACGCAAGTTCCATGAGGGATGAAAACACGGTTTTTAGAAATTATGTCCTACTAGTCTAAAACTCCACAGACGAATAGACTAAAGGAATTTCTATGAAGTTTGATGTCTTCTTCTCCATCTGCCAAACAGAGATTAGCGGTTACCTTCCCAATGAACGTACCATGTTCCATAATTTCTTTGACCAAGTGAGCCATGCAGACGAGCTTGGTTACGAAATAGCTTGGGTGGCAGAGAGTCATCTTTCATGTGAAGTTCAAAAGCATAATCCAAATCCCGTTATTCCCAATTTCAAAAGCGAGATTGGTCTCAATACCGATATTCTCCAGTTAGCCCATAGAATTTTTGCTCTTACAAAACGCATTCACGTAGGTTCAGCCATTCGCAATATCCTTGTCAACGGTGGTCCGATAGCTCATGCTGAAGCCGTGAAAACATTTCTCACTCTTCATGAGTTAGACGAAGCTGAAAATCGTCTTATTCACCTCGGTTTTGCCACTGGACGTTTTCCCTTTTCCAGTGCTGCTTATGGCATCGTTCCCCGTTCTGCTGTCGAAAAAGCAGCTTGGCATATAATCAGGGTAAAACTTTTTCAAGAAGCCACCGAAATTTTCCTACGCTTTCTCAGAGGTGATATTTTATCATCACAGGATGTCAGATCCAAAATTATCAAACGTGAAGACTTCAACAGCGATCAGGAATGGTCAAAAGTTCTTCAGGCATATGGTAAAGAAGTGAACCAGATCGAAATTCCCCCTTTCTGGAATTTTGACCGTATTGGTATTATCCCCGCTCAAGCATCTCTCAATCTGTTGCGGTTAATTATTGGTTCTCATAACCCTACAACTCAGGAGTTGGCAAATACTATTTTGCCTTGTAGAGTTTTTAACCTTTCCATCACGCCTGAAGCACACATTGAAGAAACTCATCGACGCATGAAAACCAAATTTCATCCAGATGGAGGGGAATGGCAACGTTGGTATATGCCACGCACCGTTTTGGTTTTTATCGATAATACTCCCAAAAAGTCTATTGCTCAAAGACGGGCAATAGCTCGTGAGAGAGCTAATCAAGCGCTGCACGCATATTGGCAAGCAATTGAGGGAACGCTTGATCCAGAAAAGATTATCAAAGCTACAAACAATGCACTAGTTGGAACTCCAGAGGATATCGTTCAACAAATACGAGAACGCTTTCATCCAGAAGATCGTCTTATGCTTTGGTTTGACTTCTTTAATCACAATAACGAAGAAGTTAAAGAAAGTATGACTCAATTTATGAAAAATGTTTGCCCTTATTTTGATTAATAATATCATGGCTTAATTAGTAATGAAGCGGACATGATAGAAACAAGATTCTTCAAACAATATTTTTCAAAAACCTGAGTAACCGCTGCCCAATAGAAGATGTTTTCTTGCTCACTCTACCTTGATTTAAATCTGACAGAGAAGGAAATACAGCAGACTGGGCATAAGGACTTTTTCGCAACACCTCAGCTAAGGCGTTATTTTCTTGTCGCAAACCTTCGTAGAAAAAGAAGATTTCCCCATAAATTCCACAACCACGGTTATACTCAATAGCCTGCAATAAGTGCTCTGAGCTTATGTGGTAAGAACCAATTTTCATCAGAATTCCTGGTGCTAACTTGGATAGAGTATTATCTGTGAATTGCTCGTTTACTAATTTATCAATAATGCTTTTATAAGAGAGAAAATCACGACGATAGATTTGGGGATGGATCATATCTACAAGCCCTCGTTTCAGCCAAGTAGGCGAATCTTGTAAGTATTCTTTATATGCCCAGTCGTGGATATTCGGAGTTATTGATATTAACAGGTTAGAATTAATCGCTTTGACTTCTTGATAAAGGCGGGCAAGAAATTCAGTGAGAATATCGGCACGCCACTGCAACCATCTTCCATCTTTGAAGTTTTTTGGCGGATTCTCACCAAACTGCTGACGATAGCGTTCTTGAGTTTCTCTGTCATAGCCGCCTTCACTAGGGAATGCAGGCAGACGGTCATCACCTTGGATACCATCTACATCATAATTTTTTACGACTTCCAATATTATATTTAACATGAAATCTTGAACTTCTGGATCAAGGGCATTGAGCCACTCAAAGCCATTTTTTTTCAACAAATTCCCTTGACTATCACGGGCAGTCCATTCAGGTTTTTTTGCCAGCAGTTGTCCACCATTTAAATTGTAGGAACTGGCGAATCCATATTCAAACCAAGGAATGATTTTTAACCCCACCCGCCGCGCCTCTGTAACGACTTCCGCCAAAGGATCGCGTCCTACAAACTGTGGGTTGATTTCTGTATTAAAGGTTTGATGCATCAATTGACTAGGATACATTGTCGCCCCTTTGTTCCAGACAACAGGGAAGACAACATTAAATCCTGTCTGGGCGAGGAAATCCATAGCTTGTGCAATGTTTTCTCGGGAATTGAAAACTTTGCTATCTGTTGTAGGTAACCAGACACCGCGTATTTCTACTTTTGCCATACACTTTTCAACGTGTGACTACCCGACGATAGCGTGCCTGAATTACCATGTAAACACCATAGGCAACTAAACCCAGCGCCACGATACCCAAAAGCCAAGGACCATAAGGTTGTTGTGCTAGTGTCTGTAACACCTCACTTAAACCTCCTGCTTGACTAGCGTCAGACTGAGTTGCTGCTTGAATTAAAAACCAGCCAGTAATACAGAAGACTATTCCTCGGGCTACTAAACCAAATCTAGAAATACCCATTACTAACTTGCGTTCTGAATCGTCCAATTCATTCAAATTTAAATTTCTCAGAAACTTACTACTAAAGGCTTGATAGAACTGATAGAAACCCAAACCAATAACAAACGCCCCCCCAGCACCAACTAACCATTGACCAAAAGGCTGAGAAAGTAATCTTGCTGTCCAATCTTGTCTAGAGTTACTGTTACCACCACTGTTAGAACCGAGAATAATCTGCACAGCACTCCAAGCAATACCAGCATAGATCAAACCATTGATTACATAACCAACTCGCTGTACCAAACCTTTAGCATCTGTCCCTTTATTTTCTGGGTCGTTTATTGCCTGTACAAAACGAAGAATTACGTATCCAATTAGTCCAATTGCCACTAAAGCTAGTAAAAACTCTCCAAATGGCTGATTGACAATTTCCCGGAGAGCGCCTTTAGTATCAGTTATTTTACCACCACTGCTAAATGCCGCCTGCGCTGCCAATAGTCCAACGAGCGCGTAAACTATTCCTTTAGATATATAACCAAATCTGGCTAGTCTCTCAATCCATAAAGAATGATGATGTGTGAGTTGGTGTGTCATAAGAGTTGGATTTAATCATGGCTAAGTATTTAGCAGATTTTCTCCCACACATACATCTATCAAGAGAGGAGTTATCAATTATTGAATTAAGAATGATTGAAAACTGATTTTCTTTTCAAGTTTTTATTTCATATGAATAATTTTCCGATATTAGTTATTATTAATACTTGTATTCAGAGTTCCATTATCTAACTAGAAGAGTATAAATTATGTCTGTACTAGAAGGTTCATGGCAGCATAAGTATATCACTGCAAACGGCGTGAAATTGCATTACGTTACTCAAGGGAATGGTCCTTTAATAGTAATGTTGCATGGCTTTCCTGAGTTTTGGTACTCATGGCGATATCAAATACCAGAATTTGCCCAAAACTTTAAAGTGGTTGCCCTTGACTTGCGTGGCTATAACGACAGCGAAAAACCTAAGAACCAGTCAGCCTATGTGATGGATGAATTTGTTAGAGATGTTGAGGCACTTATTAAAGGATTGGGATACGAAAAATGTATTTTGCTGGGACATGATTGGGGTGGTGCGATCGCCTGGAATTTTGCTTACTCTCATCCCCAAATGCTAGAGCGTTTAATTGTACTCAATCTGCCTCATCCCGCTAAATTTGCCGAAGGCTTACGCACTCCTCAACAGTTGCTACGTAGCTGGTATATATTCTTTTTTCAATTACCAGGAATACCGGAATTCCTCATACAATCCTTGGATTATCAACTGATTGAAAATGCATTTAAAGGTATGGCGATCAACAAAAGTGCTTTCACTCAAGCGGATCTTGATGCTTACAAAGATGCTGCTGCCAAACGTGGTGCTTTGACAGCAATGTTGAGCTATTATCGCAACATTTTTCAACAAAGAATAGTTAATCAAAGTTGGGGCGTTTTGGAAGTACCAACGTTGATGATTTGGGGAGAAAACGATACTGCCCTTGGTAAAGAATTAACCTACGGCACTCAAGCTTATGTGAAAAATTTTCAAATCAGATATATTCCTAACTGTAGCCATTGGGTACAGCAGGAACAGCCTCAATTAGTCAATCATTACATACGAGAGTTTTTGGGAGAACATTAGTTAAAAAAGAACTCAGAACCCAGCCCGTTCTGACAACTGTGTTCTGGGTTCTTTTTGTTCAGATAAAGAGAATTAACTCTTTGAGATGAGATTAATTTTAATACCAGCACATATAGCAGTCGCCAGGTAGATTAGGACACGAACTAATCAGAAAACACCGTCACCAAGAGACTTTCAAGTTTGTTCCCTCTTAAGCGTTCCCTGCTATATATTGTTCGTCAGGCAGAGGAAAAACTTAATGCAAGCCTGAAAGCTAGCAATTTTGTTCAACCACCTGATAAACAAAACTAAGACTTGCCCAATGATTCACATCCAATATATAGGAATCAGTCGTTGTAGTGTTCGTATCCTTGATTGCACTGGCATTATGTAAATCTTGTAGAACAGCTTGTACGACTTCTAGGGGGTTTGTCAAGGGCTGAATACGGTGCTGTTCTGCTTTGGGATACTTAGCAGCTTCTAAAGCAGCGAGGGACTGGGTAAAAGGTGCAGTACTAAAAATAAGTTGGGTTTCACTTAAGGAAGTTGGTGCTTGCACAACCCATTCAAAACCTGAAGTCGTTTGTGGTACTGTTAAAGTTTCTCCTGGGGAGATAACTATATCTTTGGCGACTAGTTTGGTTTGCGATGAGTCTGCTTCAGTATCTTTGTACCAGGGCACCAAGGCGATCGCAGTTCTACTGCTATTTAATCCTAGCAGCATCAGATAAACAGGGCGATCGCTCTTGTTTTCCACTCGATACTGTATCTTACTGCCAACGCTGACAATGGGAATATCACCAAGTTCAGGATTGAATGACTTGTTGTTTGATGTTTGAGTGGTTTGGTTTGGCAGTGTTTCTCGTTGTATGACTGCCCTAGGTGTTAAAGAACCTATGATCTCTAATGTTGCCTTAATCCCCAAGCGAGAAGATCCTGTATTTTGTGTTAGTCCCCATAATTTTGCCGCCAGTAAAGTTCCTAGTTTTGGTTTTAACCGCTGTGCAGCCACCTTCACTGCTTCTTTAGCTTCTCCACCATTGCTTGGAATTAACTCGCCACCAACAGAGAATAAACCGTAAGGACTCGAAGACGCAGCTGTAGAGTTTGTCGCTGCTAAATCTTTGTTATTCGCTTCAGGTACTCTCCCAAACAAATAATCTGCTGGTTGTTCTCCGGTGACTATGCTTAGTAAATGGGTGGCGGTTGAAAAGGCACTTGTTGCATCCACTCGTTCAATTCTTTCGAGTCCATTCAGGGCGACTGTTAAACCAATATTTCGGGGTATAACTCGCACAGCTTCCTGAACAAGTTGTCCGACTTGGGGAGATGTTGTACCATCAGAACTCAAAATTTGCGCTTTTGCTGTCAACCCAGCACGCGATTTCAAAATCAGCTGTATGTTCGATCCTTCTTTTGTAATGATCGTGAATCGTGAATTGACTCCGTAGTATTCCAGTACTTGTGGAGGTAGTCCTCCTAGCCAGATAGTGGTTGTTTTTCCATTGTCCTCCACTCCTGTAACCACTCCTTCTGCACAGGCGCTGTTTGTCAGCAAAATATTTCCAATCGGTGTACGAGAAAGCTGACTTTTGCTATCTAGCAATAAAGCTGGTTGCTGTTTTGTACTACCTAACTGCTGAATAGAACCTGCCACATAAGACAAACAAACTTGAATTGTTGTTGCTGGTACGGCTTGCCATAAATACTGGGTTAAAGCATAAGTAAATAATCCCGCACTAAAACCAGAAAACTGCTCCTCCCTTGCGAATTCCTTGGGGGTAGAGGTTGCGCAAAGCACTATAACTGACTTTTCACTCTTGACTTTTGCTTGTAGCTGTTTTTGCAACTCAAGTTCTTCTGGTAACAAGATAGCTTGTTCTGGTTGTGGGAGGGCGCGAATTTTTAGGTTTGTTAGTAAAGAGTTGGAGGGAGTATAGTAGCTTGTATCTAAGACTGCTGCTACATGCTTTGTGGCAAGCGATCGCAACATCAGCAACAGAGTTTCTTCTAATAAATAGTTGACTTTTTTACTTTCTTGTCCATCTGTCTGATTAAATAAAACAAGAGCGTTTTGCTCTGTTTCTTGCATTTCTAATGTGACACGACTGCCATAGCCACTATAGTGGAAGACAACTACATCATCAGGTTTTGCTTGGTTAACCAGATGCTCAAAAAAAGTTGTCTGAATGGCAATTCTAGTCGCTTGTTCATTAGTTAACGAGATAATATCAGAGGGTTGGAAACCAAAGCGGTGAATCAAAAGTTCCCTTTGAAGTTCCACATCAGTTAAACAACCGCTCAAAGCTGGAGATTGTGGGTACTGATTAATCCCGACTAATAAAGCCAATTTACGCGGTGCAGATTGTGCTAAAGCTTGATAATAGCGGCTTCCTAATGTCAACCACCCAGTTTCAATCGCACTCAACACCCCAAATATAGAGCCAAAACTTTGTAAAAAGGTTCGCCGCTTCATAACTTAAGTTAGTTAACTATCAGACCTCAGTCCATCAGCTATAGCTTAAAGGTCTGAGGTCTGAGTGTAAAGCAACTTTTTACACTTTATTATCTACCTTTTGTATGGTTTAAATATCGTAAGTATGAACTGCTACTCGCATTGCCCGTGCCAATTCTGTCGCCACTTCTGGACGAGTAAATTCTGGTGGAGGTAACTCGCCTCGGCGCAGCATTTCCCGCACTTTTGTTCCTGAAAGATGAATCCGTTCTTCTGGAAGACTAGGACTTGTTTTATCTGTCGCCATTTGCTGGGTACGCAGGCAGTAAAAGGCGTGTTCAAACATCATCGGTACAATGCCCAATTCTTCAGGCTTAAACTCATCAAAAATGTACTGAGCATCATAAGTGCCGTAGTAATTTCCTACGCCAGCATGATCCCGTCCGACGATAAAGTGAGTGCAGCCGTAGTTCTTGCGAATCAAAGCATGGAAAATTGCCTCCCGAGGACCAGCATAACGCATAGCCGAGGGATTAATTGCTAAAAGGACGCGGTTATGTGGGTAGTATTTTTCCATCAAAATTTCGTAACAGCGCATTCGCACATCTGCGGCGATGTCATCTTCTTTTGTCGCTCCTACCAATGGGTGCAAAAATAGACCATCCACAATTTCTAGGGCGCACTTTTGGATATATTCATGAGCGCGGTGGATCGGGTTGCGAGTTTGGAACCCAACAACAGTTTTCCAGCCCAATTGCTGAAACACCTGCCGAGACTCGACGGGATCAACTTGGTATTTTGGAAACAGAGGATGAGATTTGCGTTCTAATAACCACACATCACCTGCTAAATTTACAGAACCTTGGTTGTAAACTACCTGTACACCAGGATGCCTTGAATCATTGGTTCGATAAACATGAACCGCTTCACGGGTCTTGTCGTAGTGATATTTTTGTGTTAGTTCTAATACTCCGATATATTCACCAGCAGGATTATCTAAGCGAATCAAATCACCTTCTTTTAAGGAAGCGGCGACTTCTTCACTCACCGAAAGTGTAACGGGAATTGACCAAACAGTACCGTTGGCGAGTCGCATTTGAGCAACAACGCCGTTATAATCCTCCTGGTTCATAAAACCAGTTAGTGGACTAAAACCACCAATTGCAATCATTTGCACATCTGATAGTGCTCGTTCATTAAGTTGAACTCGCGGTAAAAAGTCGGCTTTTGAAAGAAATACTTGTTTTTGCTCAGGTGTAGCGATGCGATTCACCAATTGCCCACCGTGAGGGGCTATGCCATCGTAATGATAACTCAAGGCTGTCCTTTGTTTGCGATAACTACATTTTTTTTTAATCTATGTATTAACTTATCATTTTCCGTTTCGCAGATTCTGAGAGAAGTTTCTAAAGTTGGTGTAGAATCTTCTTAAATACCGTTATTGACGGCAGAGTTCAGGTAAAGTAGTTTTTTTCACAATTTCGCTGTAGGTCTCCGGCTATAACGATGCTTCGGCTGCGCACTTCGACGCCGCTCAGTGCAAGCTCAGCAACAACTTCGTTTAGCACCACAGCCCAAGGCTCTTTGGCGCAAAGTCATTAACTGCTAGGACACAACATAAAATTCAGAAATTGCGTAAGTAACCCTTTCATTTAACCGAGCATCTATCCTGAGTCCTGATCTCATTGTTTACAAGCTTTTCAGCAGTTCAGCTTTTCCTCCTATTAATATTTTTACGGATTGCTACCACTGTGTAAAATACCACCATAAACCTTGGTTGAAGAGTAAAGGATTAACAATATGGCGACTACATTCGTTTTGACCAATCAAGTCTTTACGAATGCTAATGATAGCAAGTTGGGATCTGAGTTAACTTTACAACACTTACAACATTGGGAGGTTTGCTTTGAATTATCTCATCCAGCAAGCAACTTGATTAAGTGTTTTGAGGAAGAGCCTTTGTTGCCAGGAGTGATTTTAACAACGAATCAACTCTATGTTGGGATGATCTCGCGGCGGAGGTTTTTTGAGAAAATGAGCCAAAATTATAGTTTAGACTTATATTCTCAGCGACCTGTGGAAACTCTCTACAGAATCCTCAAGCAAGTGGTTTTCACACTTGATGAGGAGACGCCCATTATACAAGCAACCCAATTGGTACTACAGCAAGCGCCTGAATTTCTTTATGAGCCGATTTTAGTGACTAATGCTTCTGGAAAGCATCGATTAATCGATTTTCAAACCTTACTCCTAGCCTACTCGCAAATTTATGTCTCAACACTTGCCCAACTACAACAGGTAGAAGAACAATCCAAAATAGCCAGTACAAATCTACGTGAGCTTGAGCACAAATATAACCAATCAGTAAAAAAAGAAAAGAATGAAAAAGTAGCTGCCTTGAGACAACTCGTTACGGGTATTGTTGAGCAAATCAACAAACCCGTCATCTTTATCGCTGGTAACCTTATCCATGCTAACCGCCATATTCAAAAGCTACTTCAACTCATCAACCTCTACCAACGCTACTATCCTGAACCCGCAGCAGAAATTCAAACTGCGCTCAAGCAAACTGAACTGGATTTTTTAAATACTGAACTCCCCAATCTCCTAACCTCTATCAAGAGTGAGTCCCAGCAGATGTGGCAGATTGTCCACTCGTTGCAAAGTTTTTCCTACCTTGATAAATCTGAGAAAAAAGCAGCTGACATCCATGACAATATTGATAGTGCTCTGCTTGTTTTAGAAAGTCGTCTGAAACCTTACATACACAGTCAAAGTATTACTCTGGTTCAGAAATATGGAAAACTTACTTTGGTGGAGTGCTATGTTGAGCCACTTAAACAGGTTTTCATAAACATCCTCACTAATGCAATCGATGCTCTTGAGGAGAAAATGAAAAATAGCAAGTCAACTGTTGAGACAAAACAAAAGCAGAACCCTCAAGATCAATACCCAAGCTTGGTGATCCGAATCGAAACCCAGATGTCAGATTCTCTTACTGATGTAGTCATTCGCATTGCAGACAACGGATCTGGTATGACAGAGGAAGTCAAGCAGCAAATATTCCAGCCCTTCTTCAGCACTAAATCTATCAGTAAAAAAGTTGGATTGGGACTGTTTATTAGCTACCAAATTGTTGTTGAAAAACACGGTGGTCAGTTGGACTGTATCTCTACTCTTGGAGAAGGGACTGAGCTCATCATTAAAATTCCACTTTCTGCACAGGGTTGAAACAGTTATCAGTTATGAGTTATCAGTTATCAGGTAGGAAACAGACTCGTCCACCCGTTGTTCACTGCGATGCACTGAGCTTGTCGAAGTGTTCACTGTTCACTGTTCACTGTTTGCTCAATTATCCCACCACCTAACACCTTCTCCCCTTCGTACCACACAGCAGCTTGTCCGGGAGTAATGCTGAATTGAGGTTCATCAAACACTAAGCGAACACGAGAGTTTTCTAACGGAATAACTGTGACTGGTACAGGAGTGGAACGATAGCGAATTTGAACTTCCGCCCGAATGGGAGTTGATGGTTCAGCAATGGATACCCAATTAACCCTTTCTACAGTACATTCTGGTTCGGTTACTTTGGTGCGATCGCCCACAATCACCCTGTTATTCACTGCATCCAATGCAATCACATACAGTGGTTCAGCTGCGGCAATACCTATACCTTTACGTTGCCCAATTGTGTAATGATGGACACCATCATGCTCACCCAGAATCTTGCCTGAAGTATCAACAATATCTCCTTTTTTCGGCGCAAGATATTTATCCAGAAACGCTCGCATTGAGCCGTTACTTTCCACCAAGCATAAGTCTTGGCTTTCTGGCTTATCTGCTGTTTTCAACTTGTATTTATCTGCAAGCTGACGAGTTTCGCTTTTTTGTAACTCTCCTAGTGGAAATACGCTTCCTGCTAGTAGTTCTTGCGACAAATCATAGAGAAAGTAGGACTGGTCTTTGTTGCGATCAAAAGCACGCAGCAATTGGTAGCGTCCAGTAGCGGGGTCATGTTGAATGCGGGCATAATGACCAGTGGCAATGCGATCGCACTCCAAATTTTCCCGCGCGTATTGCAACATCGGACCAAATTTTACAGTTTTATTACATTGTGAACAAGGCAAAGGAGTGATCCCAGTACTGTAACCATCTACCAGGTAATCAATGATATTAGTTTGAAAGACATCCCGAATATCAACAATATGATGGGGAATACCTAGCTGTTCACAGATATAAGCTGCATCAATCATACCTTCAGAGCAACACTGACCTTTCCCTTTCATCAACCAAAGGGTTAAGCCAATCACTTCATAGCCTTGATGGTGCAAAATGGCTGCTGCGGCAGAACTGTCAACGCCTCCAGAAAGACCAACTACAATTTTGTTCATAAAATAGTTCGCTTATTGTATAAAATAACTACATAAATCAGGGTGTTCTAGATTTTGGATTAAATCACTCGGTCATTTTTTAGTCAAGAAAATCATTAAAAATTTTGCTACTAATTTGTTGCTAATAATAATATGGTCAGTGCAATACCGAATCAGATTATGGCATTTATTAAATTGAGCCAACCATCTTTGATTTTGCGTTTGCTCTTAGGAGGATGGTTAGTTTTTTTATCTCAATCTAACCTAGCATATGCCCAAGTCAATCCTAGCGAAGTTTTCATCGCACAGCGATCAGTGTATGATGGTGTTCCGCCTGCACCTTCAAACGAACTACCAGCAGTACCGTTCGGTTCACAAGGTTATACAGTTCCTGAGGTGAATACATCGCCCCAACGTTCTGTTGAATTTGAAGCACCTTCTTATGGATCTAACCGTGCTTCTGTTCCCTACAAGGTGTATATTAGTGAAAATGATTATGGACTCCGGCGAGGAACACGTCTGATTCCAAGAAATGCTTTTAGACAGCGGTTTGGAAGACGTTCCGTCATTCAAGTAGGTGCTTTCAGGACAAGAGAAGGAGCGAGAAGCCTAGCCAGACAACTGGAATCTGACGGCGTATATTCTGCAAGAGTTGTTTCTAGCAATCAAGTTGTCTATAACGAACAGAACGGACGGAATGAACCCGACGTTCCCTATAATTCTGGCAGAGGCGATTATAGAGATGATTATGGTAGAGGTGACTCTGGTAGACGATCTAGTTACTACTATGTCGTTTTTCCTGCAAACTCGAAAGAGTTACCCTACTATAGAAACGAGATTAGAAGCTACCTAGGACGAAATGTTTACCCAGGTTCAAATGTATACGTCATCCCCAGACTTGAACCGCGAGGACCACATATAGCAATTGGACCTTTTGTCAAGCGTTGGGAGGCAGAAGAATGGAATAGCTATCTGCGCAAGGATTCAAGATTTGGTAATGCTAGGGTTTACTACGGTAGATGAGCATTGTAGTTTAGAAGATGTTTCTTGTTCCTTCCTGTACATACCGAATCGCTCAAAACCTCACCCTCGCTTTTCGCTACGCAAAAATCTTTCCCTCTGCGAACTCGCGGAGAGGGATGCCCGACAGGGCAGGGTGAGGTTCCAAGATTTTGGCTAATTCGAGCACTTATCTGTACACAGTAGCATTAGGACTTATATCATCTACCGTGTACATACCGAATCGCTCAAAACCTCACCCTCGCTTTTCGCTACGCAAAAATCTTTCCCTCTGCGAACTCGCGGAGAGGGATGCCCGACAGGGCAGGGTGAGGTTCCAAGATTTTGGCTAATTCGAGCACTTATCTGTACACAGTAGCATTAGGACTTATATCATCTACCGTGTACATACCGAATCGCTCAAAACCTCACCCTCGCTTTTCGCTACGCAAAAATCTTTCCCTCTGCGAACTCGCGGAGAGGGATGCCCGACAGGGCAGGGTGAGGTTCCAAGATTTTGGCTAATTCGAGCACTTATCTGTACACAGTAGCATTAGGACTTATATCATCTACCGTGTACATACCGAATCGCTCAAAACCTCACCCTCGCTTTTCGCTACGCAAAAATCTTTCCCTCTGCGAACTCGCGGAGAGGGATGCCCGACAGGGCAGGGTGAGGTTCCAAGATTTTGGCTAATTCGAGCACTTATCTGTACACAGTAGCATTAGGACTTATATCATCTACCGTGTACATACCGAATCGCTCAAAACCTCACCCTCGCTTTTCGCTAAGCAAAAATCTTTCCCTCTCCTTAGCAAGGAGAGGGATGCCCGACAGGGCAGGGTGAGGTTCCAAGATTTTGGGTAATTCGAGCACTTGTCTGTACACAGTAGGATATAATCATTGGAAGGCAGAGCCTCCCTCAAGGCATTCCCATGCAGAGCATAGGAACGAGAAAAACGAGAAAAGTCAAGCTTGTGTGTGATCCAGTTTTCAAGTATTATAATAAGGAGAGCAGAACAAATCTCAACTCAAAAACCCAAAATAAATTAGATCGCTCCGCTTCGCTAACAAAGAGAAAAGAAAAAAAGGGCAAAGGGCAGAGGGAAAAAGTTCAAAGGGCTACTGAGTCCTCGCCGCCGCACCACCACAGACGACGCGAAAACCGATGTCGTTGCCGTCGTAGGCGGGGTTGTAGTAGTTGCGATAAGCAGAACGGCAATAGTCAGGATAGATGATCCACGAACCACCGCGCAGCAGCGAACGATTATCATTGTCACTAAAGTCTGCTTCCTGTTTTTGACCTCTGATATTTTTCCAGATTTTACCAATTCTTGAGCCTATATCAGTATCAGCTTTTTGTTTTTTGGAATTCTCATTTTCATGCCAAGCACTTCCATCTGTTGGCGCTTCCTGGTAATTTTCATGCCAAGAGTCTTCACACCATTCCCACACATTTCCATGCATATCGTATAAACCAAAGGCGTTAGGGGAGAAAGTTCCTACAGATGTAGTTTTTTCTCGATACTCACCTTTTGGTTCGTCAGCAAACGTTTCGTTGGCACGGTAATTTGCTAACTTATCTGTCAGAGTTTCACCAAAATGAAATGGTGTTGTGGTTCTAGCACGACAGGCGTATTCCCACTCCGCTTCGCTCGGAAGTCGATAATCTTTTCCTGTCTTTTTAGAAAATCTAGCACAAAACTCTACTACATCATACCAGGAAACGCATTCCACAGGAAAGTCATCACCTTTAAAACCAGATGGATCTGGCTTTAACTCTCGGTTTACTTGGGGTAATGCGGCTACGACTCGCCATTGTGCTTGCGTGATGGGATATTTACCGATGAAGAAAGGTTGAACAGTGACTTCATGCTGAGGTTTTTCGCTTTCATATCCTTCTCCTTCTGGCGAAGCCATCATAAATTTACCACCGGGGATAGCCACCATTTCTAGGGTGATATTATCTTCTAAATTTTCAAGGTAATAAGTAGCTTGGCGTTTTTCTCGTTTAATTTCCAGTCCTTGAGCATTTACTGTGATAACATCAAACTCAAAAGTTGGGATTTGAGGTGAGAAGGAACTCAGGTGACAAGTCTCGATTCGAGACAAGAAACTTCTAATTTTTCCTCTCCTATACCCAGGTACATCTAGAAGAAATAAGTTAACCCAAGTCGGTAAGTGTCCGATGGCAGCATCAACAGAAAAAGTAAAGTCTGTGTAGTCAATCCATTCACTGTTTCTACGCCATCCGATACGTTCTCCAAAATCTTGCCAAGTTTGCCAATCGTACTCAATAGTACCACCAAGACTTTGATAAATCTGCTTCTGAACGCCGAAGCCGAAACGTCCCTTGCTGTAATTTTCCCAGAGTTGGTTAACAGTCTTTAAGTCTTCACAAGAAAATCCATCTATATCTTTGACTTCTAAAACGCCTTTCTTTTGTTGTCTGGCTGCTTGAAGGATCACTCTGACTGTTTCTTCATCAGCTTGTTTCCATTTTCCTGCTGCGAGTAAGTTACGCAAATGGGTGTAGTCAATCCCCACAGCAGAACGTAGTTCAATCTCTACTTGAGAAGACTTTTCTATCTCTTCTGCAAAACGCTTATAATCTCCACCCAACTGTTTCAAAACCTTAACCGCCATCACAGCAAAAGGCTTGACTTGTTCATCATCCCTCTCACCCGGCGCTTTCAAAACAGCGACAAATTCTTCTAAAGACTTCCCTAATAATCCTGCAACATATTTAGAAACAGCATCTAAGACATCAGCCGAATCTCTGACAGGTGAATCTTCCAACAAGATACCCCGAATCTCATCATCCATAAAGTCATACTGCACCGTATCAGGATTGGTATCTGTCTCAATCGGCGTTAAAGGTTTTAACAAACCTCCCAAAAAAACTTCTGCAACATGAACTTGGCGAGACTTGGGTAACATGGTTTCTTGAATGAGTCGCACCACAGGTAAACTCATCACTGGTGCAGCGGCTAATAACCCTGCTAATTTCCGCGCCATTGGTGAAGCTGTCATGCGAAAGCGATACACTCGCTCTTGTGAACTTAATTGATTTTGGGTTGTTTGTGGTTGTTTGGTGGGATGAACTTTTTTTTGGGAAGTGACTTGCGAAGTTACTTGGGAGGGGAAAACAAACCCAGAAGCTTCCGCATCACTTTTTCCTGCTACCATTTGACTCCAAGCCAAAGTCACCTCTGGTTCTAAAGTCAAAACTGGGAGTTTGATTTCGCCTTCTATATTATTGATATCCTTCCACAACAAAAGCTCTTTGATGAATAAGTTTTGGTTCGCGACTCCAGGCGTCAAACTTCCCAAGCGTACCGAAGCACCACTACCCAAACCAGTTCTTAACCACAACGAATCGGGTAACATCTGGATCAGCGCCACTGGTTGAGTATTCGTCCAAACTTTTATCGCCTCATTCACAACAGTACCATCACGCCAAATAGCTGCGACGCAATCACTCACCACTAAAACCAAACGGCGACTGCTTGGATCAATCAATTCGCGGGGACTCGCAAGGCGTTGCTGGTTTGCTGCTTTTCCAATTCCCGGACGAATATAGATTTCTCCATCTTCATCACTGACTAATCCCCAAGTGCGTACATCCCGAAAAACACAATAATGTTCCAGTAGTCGTTTGAGTTCCCAAATCGTGTGTCGCCAAATCAGCATTGATTTGCTTTCATCAACAACCAAAGCCACATCTAACCAAGGTTCTGGTTCAGATTTCAGCACGGGAATACAAATTCCCTCAGCAGCAAAACGCTCAACTGTACTCTTCTCATCTAATACCGTTTTTCTTCCAGAATCAACCCGACGCATTAAAGGTTTTAGCGCCTGCGCCAATGTTAAGGGTTCTCGCAGCGAAGGCGCATCCGGTATACGCAAGGGAAGCGCTTTACTTTCAGAGGAAGTTTGAGATTTATTGGACTGAGTTTCTGGATAAATTGCTGCTGTCGGGGAAGGAATTTGGGGAGGTTCAGAAATGTTGCTGTTTGCAGGGGTAGGATTTGATGGTTTTGATGCGGTTGCTTGTTGTGATTGTTGTGAAGTCGTATGAGTTTTTCTCTCGCCATTTTCCTGACGTTGAAGAGTCAGCCAGAGAATATCGGCGATTTCTTCCCCGGTTAATCCTAAATCTTTTCCTAAAGCTGCAATCAGTTGATTAAATTTATTAGACATCTCCGAAAAATGCCAATAGCACTCTATAACTGGCTTTCAAGAGGCGAACGCCAATTTCAAACATCAGTCGGCCTCCACGCAAAAATAATGTTTGAGACAGTTACTGTTGATAATAAGGTAGAAGTAAGTATTTTTACACGCTAATTCTAACCTGGTAAAATCGTGCTATTTTATATTGGTAAAACCAATGCTCCTATTCGGAATCTTACAAGTCCACAAATAGTCATGACTATCTGTTCGTATTTATGTGGATTTAGTCGAAATCTTTCAGAGGCAACTCTAAATATCTTAATGAAACGAATTAAATGTTCAACAAAGATTCGTTCAGATGCCAACTCTTTATTTTTTTCTTTCTGCTCTAGAGTTAATTCTTGTTTTTTCGCCTTTTTCGTGGGAGTCTTAATGAATGGTTCTCCTTCATAAGCTTTATCTCCCTTAAACTTTTGATTAGGGTCAAAGCCTTTGCGACTTTCACGAAATACATTTATATCACTTTTCGGCCCAGGTCTTCCCACAATTACATCAACAATATCTTTCCCATCTGGTAAAACAATAATTTGATTTTTAAATGTATGGCTTTTCTTTTTACCATAGTAATATCTTTTTTGTTCTTTATACTCTCCAGGTCGCTCTCTAGGCTGTTCACAACTATCTACTATCAGTTCATAATCGGTTAAAATTTCTTGAACTATCTTATAGTCACTCGTGTTTTTTTTACCTGTTCAAGTAAGCTTGATGGCAAGATTTCTTGTAGGAGTGGAAACCAATAGTTAAATGTATCATTTGCTGTTGATTCACTCACTCCAAACTGGATACCTAGCAATTGAAATGTTGTCAAATGTCGCAAATATATCAGGGTTAACAGAATTTGCTGTTCTGTGGATAGCTTTACCTTACGACCACCCCCTTTATTGATGATTCTAACTTTCTTTGCTTCGCTCTCCTGCTGCTTTTGGGTATGTAAGGCCATCGCCTGCTTCATTAGTTGCTCTAGCTGCTCGTATTTCAGACCAACCAATCGCTGTACTTCTTGAGGGTTGTGTTCAATGTAATCTAGTACGTAACTCATCTTCTTGTGGTAAAAAGCTTATTTTATACTTTTTTACCAGAAAAAATTCTATTTTGGAGATATCTATTGTTGGTTGCAGATGATTCATTAATCATACCGTTCGGGTAAGCTGTTGATACTCGACGACGAGTGTTTGATACTCGTGAACTCAGATCTTGCACCTCCGGCTGAGTACGCCCAGAACTTAAGTTCTGGGCTAATAAACCAAGTCCGTTAAAACGGACTAAAAAACTTACTCAGTCCGTTTTAACGGACTTGGACTTTGAGCCAAGAAATTTATTTCTTGACGGACGAAAAGTATGATGCAAGATCCTCGCGAACGAGTGTTTGATACTCATCTTACTGTTCCCTGTTCCCTGTTCCCTGTTCCCTGTTCCCTGTTCCCTCTTCACTGATTTAAGCTTCTTAATAAAATATCTTTAATCGACTTTTCATCCGCTGCTTTTGGACTCACATCACGGGTGAGTAAATAAATTGTATTCAATAACTGGTCTGTCGCTCGTTCAACATTTTGATTTTTATCTGATTTATTATCTGACAAAAACTCTTTGATTAACTCATTAATTTTTGCTTCAGCATCTTGAGCAAGGCTTTCCTCATCTTTAAAATGAGCTTTAACAATTGCTTTGAGAGCTTCTTCTTTCGGTTCTGGCATTTCTACTCGTACGCATCGCCGTTTAAAAGCTGGCGGAAAATCTCGTTCTCCATTGCTCGTCATCACAATGATAGGGAAAGCATAGCAGCGTACCCAACCCCCTACAATGTCAACATCAATATCTTGGTCTCGGGTATCTACTTTAAATATACGCTTTTCTTGGTTATTTTCTTGCTTATCTTCCCCTTGAGATTTTGCTCGTCTGACTAACTCTGGAATCTGAAACTCTCCCTCCTCAAAAATATTTAATAAATCGTTGGGAAAATTAATATCGCTTTTATCGATTTCGTCAATTAGGAGAACTCTTGGTAACAAAGAAGGTAAAAAAGCTGTTCCCAAAGCGCCCAATGTAATATACTTACCAATATCCTGGTCTTCTTTTTGTTGAGCATCTTGGAGTCTGGCGATCGCATCATAACGATAAAGACCTTCCTGTAAGGTAGAACGAGCGGTGATTCCCCAAGATAAGACTGGACCTAGGTTTAATTCATAGGCAATCGCATAAGCCAAAGAAGTTTTACCCGAACCAGGTTTACCCGTCACTAGCAAAGGTCTTCGTAAATAAATAGCAGCGTTAACTGCATTTATAACATCATTGGCGTCACGAGATATACGAAAAATTTCACCCCTTCTTTTATTCCTGTCTTTTTCTTGCGCCAAATTCAGGAGTTTTTCCCAGCGTCCATCATTTGGAACATCTTCTTTTTTACTAAAGCGTCGCCAAGGAGGAGGTTTCAGATGTTCTAATTTCTCTTTCACCTCATCTTCCATTATTTGCTCGCCATTACCATGAAAAAATCGCCAGTCTTCCATATTTTAAATTTATCTTAAATCTATATGACTGAATCAGTGAACAGTAAACAGTGAACAATTGATAACTGGTAACTGGTAACTGGTAACTGGTAACTGGTAACTGATAACTGTTCATTCTACATACCTGTTTCGATAAGCGATTGATTTTGCAGATGAAAAGGTACTCGATTAGGATTATCACATAAAAATCCCAGATGATAGCCTAAATAATTTTCTTTGTCTCTTCTCGCATGAGCTTTTTTACGGAGTTTCCATACTGATTCAATTAAGTCACTGAAATCTCCTTGAAAACATTCAATATTTAATAGCTCGTCAAATTCTTTCTCTATATTAGGAATATGAGCCGTTCTTGTCCATAAAGCTATTGGGACTCCTCCTCTTAAAACAGCAATAAACAACTCCTCTTTATCTAAATCAGATTCAGGAAAACAGCAAGTCATCTTGACTCCTAGCTTTTCTTTGATTTCCAACTCAGCTTGTATTTCATCCCAATTGCAGTCATCGACTTGAGAGATATGATAAATTTTATTTTGTAAGTCTGTCTGTGAAAGTCTTGTTTTAACCCACTTTGTTAACTGTTCCCATCTTAAAGAGAGTCGATTGCTATATTCGCCATAATTACTGATAAAGCGGTCAAGAGAACGTACCAAAAATTTGTATTCATTCCCTATTGGTTTTCTGCGGTTGAAGCCAATCGATATTTCTTCTAAGTCTAGACTTTTACCTAAAAGTTGTAAAGGTAAAAAGATCTCTACAGTTAAATAATGTTTGTATTGTTTGAGGTGTTCAGTTTTAGCAATACTTATAAATTGATGAATATTCTCTGCGATTTCTTCAAAAGAACACTCTAATTTTACTGATTCCTGATTTAAATCAATTTTTATAAGTTTTCCTTTAGCATCATTCGGTAGATAATCCCGAATCAATTCAGCTTCCAGATAGAACTTTTTAGCACTTTTCGGACTAGGAGAAACTGTAATCAGCAGATAAGATTGAAGAGTAGCAGATGATTGATCCTCAAAATAAGTTGGCAAAGTGAGATTCAGTTCCTGGGCTATCTTTCCCACCCACTGATTTAATTTATTTTGGTGAGATTCTCCAACTTCCTTTTCCTTCGACAGACGTTCAGCAAATTCAACAATACTTGGTATACCTTTATCATTCCGAGGACATTTGTTTAAGAGTATAGTCTTTAATACACCTAAACTTTCCAGATCTGCTAATTCTGGATAATTACCTAATACATCTTGAGTTTTGGTAAAATTTTCTAGAGTTATACGACAGACTCGACCAAGTAAACTCAACTTAATTTCAGACAGTATGAGACATAAATTATTCCATTGTTCGTTTGAAATTTGACTTCTATATAATGAGTCATCAATATGGTCAAAAATAGATGAAAATAATTTCTCTTTAATAGCTTTTAATTTCTGATTTTCAGGTTTTTCTGAATGAGCAGCCTCAATGAATTGTTTTAAAAAACCTTCTCTTTCTGCTTTATTAATCAAGTTATAGACAATTTGTTTATAATTTTTACCCTCCTTGATTTCCTCTAGATTCATATCTAGTTCCAAATCAAGGAGCATCTTTAGATCTCCTTCATCGGGATAAGCGTTAAGAATAGCTTCTATTAATTCTTTCTGTGAAGATTTCTTTAAATTTATCGTCATTTCATTTAACTTTTTCTCCTTCAGGAGGATTAAATAAAGGCACTATGAGACTATAAAGAATCAAAACTACCGAACCATAAACAGGACGGTAAAACGCCAATGAAGAAAATCGCTCTCCTAAAGCAAATACCCAAACAATAAATGCCCCTGTAGAAATGAGAACTTGAGTGATGGCTGGTGGCTTTCTAGGTTCTGAAGTTTGCTTGAAAATATAAACAGCAGTTAACCCAGTAAAAACAATAAATAAAATCCACAATAAACTATTACTGGGAATCTCATTATCGCTGATAAGAAGTCCTTTTACAGCTATCCAACCCACAACAATTTCCGAGGGAATGTATTTGATGAGCTTATCAAAATAACCATCAATGTTGGAAGAAGTATTTGCCTCTAGTTGTGTTGTAATAATACGTCTCGTCATATCAGTTATTAGTTATCTATCTTTTAAGGTAATCTTTAATTTCCTGATAAATGGCACTAAATAAAATTCCTTCGCGGATAGTACCAAAACTTTTGGCTCGCTGAGCATGATGCAAAGCGACTATTTTCCAATCATCATCAAAGCATGGCGCACCACTCGACCCCAAGGCAGTTTTGTTAACATATTGAACTAATCCTCTCTCCTGATAAACTCCAGTTATCCCATCACGACTGATAGATATTTTCATTGAGTCCCCTTCGGGATGTTGCAGAAGATGGATTCCCATCCCTTTAACGGGAAGATAATTCGCATCCCAACAAGCAGGTTTAATATCCTTGGCGTCGAGAAGACGTTTCTCCACTTGCAGCAAAACATAATCAAGTTTGTCGATCGGACTAGAGTGTAGAATTGGTTGCTGACTTTCTAATTTAAATACCAGTCCGTCTGTCTCGTTTCCGGAATTTGAACTCAAACAGCCAAAACGCAAAACTGCATTGAGAGCATTGGTTTGGATATCTTCATTTTCATTCGGCTTGAGAACGTGGTAATTTGTCAGTACAAGATTATCTGCTACTAGAACACCCGTTCCAATTTTGCGCGAGTTTATTTCAATCCGACATACAGATGTTATTTGTTCAATGGCTCTCTTCAAAAAGCCAACATCCCAAAAATCTGGTTCAGACTGAAATAAACCTTGAAGTTGTAGTTCTTCTGTTGGTCCTAGCCAATTAATATCTGGACCCGTATTTGCAGTAATATTTATTGGAATGGGATTAATAAGAAATCTTTGCTGAAATATAGTTTGATAAAACTGTTTTAACTCTTGATTCTCTGGGTTTGTATTATACGCAGCGATAATTAGGTAGTCTAACTTACCTCTTGATTCAGCCCATTTAATCAAATTAAAAATACGTTGAGTCTGATTTGCTCCTTCAGCTATTGCATCTAAATTTTCCTCTAATTCATCATCAAGCATCATTTCTAAATCAGCTTTGCTTCGATAAGCACTGAGAATAGCGTCGCGTAATTTCTTACGTTCCGGACCAGTTAGATGCATAACTTAAGAAGGGATTATTGGCTCTTATTGTTATTAAAAGTACCACATATTAATTAGAAAATGGACAGAGGATAACTTAGTATCTTGTACCTGCTAAAATAAATGCCAAAGTTATTATAGATTATTGGACTGAGTTCTCGTCCGCCAAGGACTGTAAGTCCCAGGCTCATAGACGAAGTCCATTAAAATGGACTGGAACAGGATAAATTTTTTAAATAAATTTAAACACAATATTTAGCATTCATTACTCAAAACTCAGAACTTTAGGACTCAGGACTAATGAAAGACAGGCAAGAAAAAATTGCACAAGTCATCGTCACCGCACAGCAAATGCACGATATCGAAGAGCGTATTTTTACAGCGGGAATGCCTGTGGTAGCTTTGATGGAAAAAGTGGCAGGACTTATTGCCCGTCGTATTCAGGATATTTACCTCCTGTCTTGCCAACAAGAAAACAAAGGGAAAGCTTCTTTATCTCCCTCACTCCCTCCCTCCCGCGTAGGAATTCTCACAGGTCCTGGTCATAATGGTGGTGATGCTTTGGTTGTTGCCCGAGAGTTATACTTTCGTGGCTATGAAGTCTTGATATATTGCCCTTTCTCTAAACTAAAAGAATTAACTTCGCAACACTTGCAGTATAATAGAAGTCTGGGTTTACCGTGTTATGACTCGATTGAACCACTGCAAGATTGTGATTTATTGATTGATGGGTTGTTTGGATTTGGCTTAGAAAGAACGCTCACAGATCCAGTCGCTAGCGCTATCAATCAGCTGAATGAATGGGACAAACCGATTATTAGTATCGATTTACCTTCGGGGTTGCACACAGATACTGGTGAAGTTTTAGGAACTGCGGTACGTGCTACGCACACGTTGTGCTTAGGTTTGTGGAAGCAGGGTTTATTGCAAGACCAAGCTCTCGATTATGTCGGTAAAGCTGAGTTAATAGATTTTGACATTCCCTTGGCTGATATACAAGTGGTACTGGAAAATTCACCAAGTACTAAACGCATCACAAAAACAACAGCCCTCTCCACTCTGCCTTTACCCCGTCCGCCAGTTACGCATAAATATAAGGAAGGACATTTGCTGTTGATTTGTGGTTCGCGTCGGTATTCGGGAGGAGCAATCTTAACTGGGTTGGGTGCGCGAGCAAGTGGTGTCGGTATGCTCTCAATTGCTGTACCAGAATCTCTCAAATCAATCATGGTGGCGCAGTTACCTGAAGCTTTGATTATTGGTTGTCCGGAAACAGAATCTGGGGCGATAGCCCAACTGCAACTCCCAGCCAAAACAGATTTGAATTCATTTAGTGCGATCGCCTGTGGTCCCGGCTTAACCCGAGATGCCAGCCCTATCTTACAAGAAGTATTAGATAGCATTAGCCCCTTACTTCTAGATGCTGACGGTTTGAATATCTTGGCTGAAATGGGAACCATCAATACGTTACAAAAACGACAAAATAGTACCGTACTAACACCACACACTGGTGAATTCAAGCGATTGTTTCCTGAAATTGCTGATGCTAATCAGCACAGGGTGAAAGCAACGCGGGAAGCGGCGGCGCAAAGTGGTGCAGTGGTGTTATTGAAAGGTGCAAGGACTGTTATTGCCAACTCCCAAGGAACCGTCTGGATTAATCCCGAAAGTACCCCAGCCTTGGCGCGTGGTGGTAGTGGGGATGTCTTAACTGGGTTGATTGGCGGATTATTGGCGCAAGCTTCTTCTAAAAAGATTTCTGTAGAGGAGATTGTTGCAACTGGTGCTTGGTGGCATTCTCAAGCAGCAATTTTAGCAGCACAAGAGCGGACAGAATTGGGAGTAGATGCCCATACTCTGACGAATTATCTTATTGCTGTTTTGGTATCTACTTCCAATAAAAAATGAAGAACCTCACCCGCCTGCGGCACCCTCTCCTTATTAAGGAGAGGGTTGGGGTGAGGTAACGCAGAAATTACAAGTAATTAAGCGGACTTGATGTTAATTGGTTAATTCCGCAGCCTGCGCCTTTTCTAAGCAAAGCTTCAATTGCTCTGCCAATACTTGTACATCGGGTTCATCAAGGAAGGAAAGGTGAGAACCGGGAAGATGATAGACATCTACTCCACCGGTTACCTCGCCCCAACCAAATTGGGGATCATATTTTACACCGACAGCATCGTCCCGATTTTTATCGTCAGTCCGAAACACAGCCATTTGACCAGGATATGGTTTGAAGGTATACTGCTCAATAGCTTGGACATTAGCAGCCATAACATCTAAATGTTCGTCGCCTTCAGGTAAAATTTCCGACTTTTCCAACAAACGCCGATATTTGTCTCGGAGATGGTACGTGCCCCACTCACTCCAGCCCACAAGCTTTTGTTGTAGGTAGGTAGGTCCTTCTTGTATGATATTATTTATGTGCTCAAAAACTCTGAGTACAAAGGGTAATCGTGTCTCAGTACCTGGACGAGAAGTATCAAGCATAGCTAGAACACGGACTTTCTCACCTAGAGAGTGGAGTTGCTGTGCCATTTCATAAGCAATGATACCACCCAAGGAATAACCTCCTAAATAGTAAGGACCATTGGGCTGAATAGTTTGGATTTCTTTAATATAGTGGGCTGCCATGTCTTCAATCCGGGTTAAAGGAGTGTGTTTTCCATCTAACCCTTGTGGTTGTATTCCATAAACTGGTTGATCCGAACCCAGATGTAATGCTAAAGGACGATAACACAAGATTTCTCCACCTAGAGGATGGATACAGAAGAAAGGTCGCTTGGAACCATTTGGTTGAATTGGTACCAAGGATGACCAAAGTGTACCGGATTTGTCATCGCCACGTGCCGTTACCAAAACCTGCTCACCAACTGGTTTTTCTTCTTCAGAATGGAGCATCTCGGCAAGAGCTTCTACTGTACCTGATTGGAAAAGAGTGGATAAGGGAAGTTTTTTGCCGAATTTCTTCTCTATCTGCGCGAATAAGCGTACTGCTAGTAAGGAATGTCCTCCTAAATCAAAGAAGTTAACCGTAACGCCAACTGGTTGGATACCTAAAATTTCTTCCCAAATCTGTGCTATTTGGCGTTCTAACTCATTGCGGGGAGCAACAAAGTCTGCTTCTAATTCTTGCTTGACTGACTCGGGTGCTGGAAGGGCGCGGCGGTTGACTTTGCCGTTAGGAGTGAGGGGTAGAGCTTCTAACAAAAGATAAGCGAATGGTACCATGTATTCAGGTAACCTTTCTCTAAGATAGAGACGCAACTCACTAGTTATAGGTACTGAATCTTGATTGGGAACAATGTAGGCTACTAAGCGTTTATCGCCTGGTACAGCTTCATAAGCTATGACTACAGTTTGGAGTATCGCTGGATGTTGGCTCAGTACAGCCTCTATCTCTCCTAATTCTATGCGGAATCCCCGTACTTTGACTTGGTTATCAATGCGTTCAATGTATTCTATCTTGCCATCAGGCAAGTATCGGGCTAAGTCGCCAGTTTTATAGAGACGTGCTTCCTTTGTCTGGGAAAAGGGGTTGGGGATGAATTTAAGATCAGTCAAGTCTGGACGGTTGAGGTAGCCTCGCGCAAGTCCGTCACCGCCGATGTGTAGTTCGCCAGAGACGCCAATGGGGACTGGCTGCATATGAGAGTCAAGCAGATAAATTTGCGTGTTGGCAATTGGACGTCCAATGGGCACTGTAGCATGAGACAGTTGCGTTGCTTTTACTTCTAACAGAGTTGACCAAATAGTTGTCTCAGTAGGACCGTACATATTCCAAACAACAGCCCCTGTTGCTAATAATTGCCGTGCCAAGTCACTAGATAAAGCCTCACCGCCGGAGAGAATTTTCAACCCAGGAACACCAGCCCATTCAGCAGTAAGCAACATCCGCCAAGTGGCTGGAGTGGCTTGCATCAATGTAGCACCAGCATCAGCAATGAGTTCACTCAGCAAAGAGCCATCGCTCGCCACTTCCCTTGTCGCCAATACAATACGTGCACCAGTGATCAGGGGTAAGTACAGTTCCAAGGCAGCAATGTCAAATGATATTGTTGTCACTGCTAGGAGTACATCCGCCTGTGTTAATCCTGGTTCGCATTGCATGGATGTTAAGAAATTGACTAAAGCACCATGCGGAATTTGTACGCCTTTAGGCTTACCAGTCGAGCCTGATGTATAGATGACGTATGCCAGATTGTCGGCGGTAGCGCTCGGCGCGGGATTTTCTACACTGTGGGTGGCAATGTTTTCCCAATCTGTATCTAAACAGATGACTGTTGTGTCTACGGCAACAGCAAGTGATTTTTTAGTATCAGTTAACAACACTGATACCTGAGAATCAGACAAGATGGAATCTACCCGTTCTTGAGGATATGCCGGATCTAGAGGAACGTATGCTCCACCAGCTTTGAGGATAGCCAAAAGTCCTAGCACCATTTCTATGGAACGCTCTACACAAATTCCCACCAAGACATCTGGTTTTACTCCTAGCTGTTTCAAATAATGCGCTAGTTGATTTGCTCGCTCATTGAGCTGCTTGTAAGTAAGTTGCTCCCTGCCAAAAACTATAGCTACAGCATCCGGTGTCTTCTCTACCTGAGTCTCAAACAATTGATAGATACACGATTGTTTGGAGTAATTTGCCTGAGTGTTATTCCACTGGAGCAAAAGTCGTTGTTCTGGAGCAGTTAGTAACGGAAATTCTGAGATGAAACCATTCGGATTAGCAACAATTGCCTCAAGCAATGTTTGGAAATGCCCACTCATACGGGTAATTGTCGCATCCTCAAACAGGTCAGTGCTGTATTCCCATAACCCCTGTAATCCCTGTTCTGTTTCCTTCATTGACAAAGTCAAATCAAACTGGGATGCAAAATTATCCACTTCTATGGAAGAGATGCTGAGTTCTGGCAATTCCAATGTTTGTTTCGGTGTATTCAGGAAAACAAACATGACCTGAAATATTGGGTGATACGAGAGCGATCGCTCTGGTTGCAGTTCTTCGACCAGTTTTTCAAAGGGCAAGTCTTGGTGGGCGTAGGCACTCAAAGCGATTTCGCGCACCCTTTGTAATAGTTCCTGAAAACTGGGCTTGCCCGACAAATCAGTACGTAGTACAAGGGTATTGGCAAAAAATCCAATTAAGTCTTCAATTTCCGCTAAATTTCGACCAGCAATGGGAGAACCAACAACGATGTCTTCTTGTCTGCTATAGCGGTACAGCTGGATCTGGAATGCTGCCAACAATGTCATGAACAAAGTCACACCCTCTTGTCGTGACAGTGCATGCAGCTGTACACCCAAGCTTTGAGGTAGTACGAAGGATTGTTTTGCACCCCGGTAAGTCTGAATTGGTGGTCTTGGTTTATCCGTGGGCAATTCCAGTACTGGGGTAGCACTTGCTAGCTGCTGTTTCCAATAGTTGAGTTGCTTTTCTAGCACCTCACCAGAGAGCCATTGGCGTTGCCAAACAGCAAAATCAGCATATTGAATCGGCAATTGTGGCAGCGGATTGGGCTTTGCGTTTAAGAACGCTTCGTAGAGAGTTGTCAACTGCTCAAATAAAATGCTCATCGACCAACCATCAGAGGCGATGTGGTGCATAACCAACAGCAAGATGTTTTCTTGTGGGGATAGTTGCAGCAAACTCCCGCGTAGCATTAAATCTGATGTTAGGTTAAAGGGGCGTTGCGCTTCATCTTGTACCAGACGTTCTACAACGGTTGTGCGTTCTGTTTCCGGACAATCTTTCAGGTCAATCACAACCAGTTCTACTGATCTCGGTTGGCAAATGACCTGCACAGGGTTACCATCGGATGCAATGAAGTTGGTTCGTAGTGCTTCGTGGTGGGCGACAATTGCATCTAAAGTCTGTTGCAGCACCGCCACATTGAGGTCGCCTTGCAACTGCAGTGCCTTAGTAATATGATACGCTGACTTACCCGGCTCTAGTTGTTCCAAAAACCATAGTCGCTGTTGCGCAAATGATAAGGGGGCTGGTTCTTGGTTATCCCTTTGAGAAATGGTTTGGTGTTTTCTGGTATCGGTATCCTGATTCTGATTCTGGGCAATGGCTTGAGCTAAACCTTCAATCGTTGGTGTCTCAAACAGCAACTGTAGCGGAATTTCTGCACAGCAAGCTTGGCGAATTCGAGAAATCACTTGCATTGCCAGCAGTGAATGCCCGCCCAACTCAAAAAAGTTGTCATAAATACCCACTTGTGAAACACTCAACACTTCTTGCCAGATGCTAGCAATTTGGCGTTCCAACTCGTTCCTTGGTGCGACTCGCTCAGATGCTTGACCTTGACGACGTTCTGTGGTAAGGAGTTGTTCTCGATCAATTTCACCTGTTGCCAAGAGTGGCATTTCTTCAAGCTGCACAAAATCGCAAGTGGATGGAGTTCCGAAGCGATCGCGCACCTCTAACTCTTGCAACTTGGCTACAGGGACTGAGGCAGTAAAATGGGCAGATAATTTCTGGATACGATAAGATTCTGTCTTAATGTATCGTCGAATCGGACGTTTACTAGCATCAAGTCCCACCAAAAGTTGTGTCTGGTTATGATGCAAAAGAGTGAGCAATGATTGCAATCCCTGCTCACTTGTCATGGCATGGTATCCTCGGGCAAGCGTCAAATCTTTCATTTGGTAGTTGCGGCTCATGCCCACCTCATCCCACATACTCCAGGCAAAGCAATAGCTGTGCAATGAACTCTGACGCTGGTAGTGAGAAAAGGCATCTACAAAACGGTTAGCAGCCGCGTAAGCACCTGCACTAAACCCTCCAAAGAAACTGTTCACTGAAGAAAAGCTGATGAAAACACTGTCTGGCTGGTTCTTGATCAGTTGATGCAGTGTCCATGTGCCGAAAACCTTGGGACGAAGTGTCGCTGCAAAGCTATCCGGCATTTCCTCAAGTAGCAGGCGTCTTGTGGGAATCCCTGCCAAATGGATAACTCCATTTAGCTCGCATTGCCAACTGGCACAACGCTGCTCAACCACCTGCTGCAACTTGGTCAAATCGCAAATATCAACGGCTTCATAAATGACCTCTCCTTCGAGTTGCTCTAAGGATAGATAAGCTCGAATGCGCTCGGAAACAGCATTTTCTTGTTGCAGATGAGTTTCCCATGTACTTCTTTCCGGCAGGGGAGTTCTACCTACCAACAGCAAACGAGCATTATACTGCTTTAAAAGATACTTCGCAATCTCTACACCAACGCCTCCTAGTCCGCCAGATATCAGATACATTCCCCTTGGTTTGAAGGGAAGTTCTTGCTTTTCTTCCTGGCGCAAGTCCACCTTTTCTAGGTAAGGTACTAGACGCTGCCCATTGCGGTAAGCAACTTCTTGCTCTTTCTGAATGACTTGGAGTTCTTGAAGAATGTATGCTGCATTGACTTCGCTGTTTTGCACAGGCAGATCGAGATGACGAGTATCCAACGAGGGCAATTCTGCGGAGATTGTTTTAACAAGTCCTGGTAGGGGCGATCGCTCGCAAGCAATTTTTTCTTCGTTTGAGGTGGCTTGGCTTAAGCTTGCAATTACCTGCAGCCGCACTGGCGTCTGCGAACCTTGAACTTGCTCCAATGCCTGAACTAAGAAAAGCAGACTATAAACTCCTCGCTCTTGTGCCTCCTCTAGCGCTTCCAAGCTAGAAATTTCTCCAGCATACTGGTCATAAGTCCACAAATGTAAGATTTGTTCAATTGGAAGCTTGTTTGTTGCTATTGAGACAAATTCCAGCAGTTGTCGATAGTGGTCAGGATTTTCCGGAGCAATGCGATAGCGGTTATCGGCTAGTTTTGCAAAGTCTGTCCCAGCCTCAACGCTTACATAAGACTGGTTGAGTTTACTTAGCTCGGCGCACAAAACCTCTCCCAAACCCAATGAGTCCAAAAATACCAAAACCAGACCCGTCTGGGGTTTAATGTCTAAAGCAACCGTTTCTTTCCGTCGCCATATTGGGCGGTAAAACCAGTCTGGCAGAGTCTTGTCATTTTCAAGCAAAATATCAACTCGCTTGAGTATAGAATCAAACTCACCAGCTTCAAAGCTCTTTTTGAGTTGCGCGTGCTGAATTTTGCCGATTGATGTCTTAGGTATGACCTCTTTCTCAACTGGAATCAAATAAGCAGGTCTTATTCCTATCTTGCTGACAACCTTCTTACGAATTTCTTTCAGCAGTTCTCCTAATCGGTTATCCTCAGAAATAGAAGTGTGGAAAAAGACAATTAATTCATCAGTATTACTACCAAGTTGTCGAGTGGCACAGGCTGCTGTGTAAGACACTTCCACTCCTGCAACTGCTTCCACCACCTGTTCAATTTCATGAGAATAGTAATTGACACCGTTGATAATAATAATATTTTTTGTCCGCCCTGTAATGGTTAGACGCCCGTTATGCAGAAATCCTAAATCCCCAGTATTAAACCAACCATCCTCAGTGAATACTTCTTGGTTGAGTGCGGGATTTTGATAATAACCTGAGGTGACAGTAGAGCCTTTGACTTGCAGATAGCCAATTGTTTGCTCGTTGACAACTTCCTGATTGTCGTTCACGATGCGAAGGGAAATCCCAGGAATCGGGGAGCCTAATTCTGCAAAGGAAGCATATTGGGGTATTGAGGTGTTTAGCAAATATTCTTCGGAAGAAGTCACACCTGAGGAAGTTTCAGCCATACCCCAAGAAGAATGCATCGCATTATCTCTTAGCCCGTGAGGTGAAAGCAGTTCTCGCACCCTTTGTGCTGTCTGAGGGACAATAGGCTCAGCCGTATTTAGAAAAGACTTGACTGAGGATAAGTTCCAACGCCCCTGCTCGATTTCAATAGCACGTTCGCTCAGCAAAGCAAAAGCAAAATTTGGTGCCCAAGTCGTCGTCACTCGATAACGCTCGATGAGATCCAGCCATTTCAGGATATCTTGCAAAACTATCGCAGTAGGAGCATGGATTTGCTGGCATCCTAAAAAGATACATCTGATGACACACCGAATCAAGGGACCAGGGTGATCCAGGGGTAGCCAGTTCAACGAGATATCTTGGCTTGTGAGATGATTGATTTGGGATGTGCCAGCGACACTGCTTATGATATTACGATGTGTCAGCGTCACTCCCTTGGGCATACCAGTACTACCAGAGGTGAGCAATAATAATGCTAAATCATCTGGCTGGCTCTTGTGCCAATTTTGATCTGGCTCGTGCGAGCGCAAGTCCTCGACTGTCTCAACTTGCAAGTTCTCAAGGTTCAACTGATTAGACAGCGTGCGAATCTGAGGGGCAATGCTACCATTAGTCAGCACTATCGGTTGATTTAAAACAAGACATGCATGTTGTAGCTTTTTGACATTACTGTCGGATGGATCGTTGTAGTTAGATGCGATCGTTATGGGTACTGGGACGAAACCTCCCAAAATACATCCCCAGAATGCCAAAATGAAGTCTTGATATCGGTCTAATTGTAAAATGACTTTGTCTTGAGGCTCAAGACCTAGCTTTCTTAAGCCTCCTAGCAGCCGTTGTGCTTCTTCAAGCAATGCCTCATAAGACTGAATGGTTTCGGAACCGTCAGGGTGGATGTAGACAATTCCTCGCTCTGATGCTTCAATAGCCGCTGTGAGTAGCACTTGGGAAAGATTCTCTGGAGCATCCGTTGGTAACTGTAGCGGTTCACCATGACTGATGGCAATAGAGTCTGACTTCTGTGTGCTGGCTTGAGGAACAATTTTGGTGGGGTGAGGTGTGCTGTCATTAGCAACTTTCCACTCAGGAAGTACATCCAATAGATGCAGCGGCGGGATTTTCTCGTTATCCTCTTGAACCACTACTGCGGCTTGCTCGACTTCGGGGAGCGATCGCACTTGCTCTTCCCATCGCTCTATTAACTCAGAGTCGATCACTTCCAAATTTACTAAAGCTTGTTCGTCTACCACTCCTTGGTCGGTGAGCGGAAGGCTAGATACTTTAACATAATATTTTGGTATTATGGCAGCAGGAAGCACACCTTGCAAGTGGGACTGTAGCTTCTCCAACGAGAATGATCCTCCTGCAACCAGATAGGTAACTAGTTCTGGTTTGGAAGTTTTTCCTTCCCGAACCAGTACCACACAGTCGTCAATCAGCGGATAGCCCAGCACAGCTGCTTCCACGATTTGCTTATCTGTGATATTGTCTGGTAGCTCCTTTTTGGCTGTTGAGAGAACGGCAGTCTTGTTGCTGATATCGTTCATATTTCATCATCCTTTGTTGCGATTACTTAGTCAATAGACATTAACGTAGCCACCCGCCTGTTGAACTTTCCTGTATGAAATCTACCAAAGATTTTAGTTGTAAAATTTGTGCCTTGTACCAGTTATAGTGGAATCATTTTCTCTTCTGCCCTTCTGTGTTTTGCCAGATGACGGACATTATTATACAAATATTTATTTGTATCTAAAAGCATTTTTTTTGCATGTCTTCCTTTTAGCGGCAATCGAGGAGACTTTTTTAGTTGTTCAAAAAGATTTGCGCGCGCTCTTTTTTTTCATTTGGGTCTTCTTTAACTTTTTGGGATTTGATGAACCTTTATCGACTGTCATATGACACATAGAAAAGCTATTTTCAGGAAAATCATAAATTAACTTATAAAATTTTGTTCATTTTGATTCTCACAATTTTCAAAGAAATTTTCAGGAATAACTTGGTAATAAAGATTTTCTTGGCACTATGTTTTAGGAGCATCCCAAATGTTCAAGTTTCTGCCCAATACAGTACAAGCATCTTACTTGCTATCGTACGTGAGCTTTCCGGCTCGCACTACCTTCACACGCATGGGATGTTCCCTACGTTTTTTCTTTATTGGACATCTGGCTTTCTTTTAGTACAGTTTTTGAGCAGTTAGTGATTTGAATGAAATTTCAATGTATATTTAATAACTTCAAGTTAATTCTTGCAATCTTAGGCTTTATCTAATCTGTTACAAGACAAAAAATTGTCGTGTGACAAATCAGTATTTTTGTACAATTCTATCTAACATAATAACCCAAGTTGCTAGTTTTAAAAAAAGCATCGGTATAAGTACAAAATATCCCTTAGCTTTTAGATGGAATCAAAACATAAAGGTGATTTCATTCTTTTCTAATCAACCTGGAAATCCAGTTAGTTACTAATAGCTTAAATCTGTTCAAACCGAATCTTCTTATGACCTTTTTTGAATTTGAGCCCGAAGGGCGAGTGACTTGAAGTCGGTTTTAAGGTACTTCGGATATTAGACAAAAAAAGAAATTTCCGGATGGTTATACGTAGAATGAAATAGCTCTGGCTAAAAACATGGTTTTCATTTTGTCTTAATATACTTTTTACAACTAACTAGCAACAAACCATGCTAATACATAATTTTACGATTTGAAAAATAATTTTAGGTTGTTTTCTAGCTTTTTTCATATAATCTTTATCGTTTCTTTAACAAATCTGACTAGATATACTAATAATAATTGATATTAATTGATTCTGGGTAATTAGAAATTTTCGGTTCACAGTACATTTACACAGACGTTATCAGACAAAATTCCAATCCAGATTAGCTACCAAGTCAAGCTATCCAGTTAAATGCTGGCAACTACAGGAACAATCGTAGTACTGCAGTACTACGATAAAAGGTTTGAAGAAAGTTCTTCTAACTTCTGAGTAACCACATCACTGGTGAATAATTCCTCTGCTTTGGCAATACCCTCACGCATATCTGAACAAATCCCACAACGCCAAAGGTAAAATCCTCCATTCCACAAAGCTGTTTGCATGAGATCTGAGGGTTTACCATTCAATACCCCCTGTATATCGGCAATTAATTCTTCAGTGGTGCCGAGAGGTTCATTTTTTGTCGTAAAGCCGTAATCACGAGGGGACAGGTGTAACCGTTCTATTGATATATTGCCTGTCTCATCCAGTTCTGAAGTTCTGGTTATGCCAATGATAGCAGTGCGATCGCGTGGTAACTCACAGCTTCCCTCCAACCCTTTTACTGTTGTCAATTGAGTCACTCCTCGCAATGCTAGGGTGTTTTGAAACAATTTTTCTGTGGGAGGATGGACAAACCCAGCAATAATATGAGCATTTCCTGCATAAGGACACCAAATGAGTTCCATTGTCGCCAAAGGTGGACGCTTGCCAAGCTGATCACGGTACTCCCAGATACTATTGGTTAACGGGAAATGCTTAGGAGTATAAACAAAACCAAGTCCAGTTTTCTCAAACACTTGCTGGCTTTTCTCTAGTGATAGTCCAGTCCAATCAACTCCTAACCGCTGCCAAATCTCTACCAGTGGTACACCGTACTTTGTGGGGAAACAATCTCCACCGTGCATGATCACTGGTTGTCCGCTTGCTGCTAAAAGCAAAGCCGTTACTGGGCTAATAGGTGCGGTGCGAGTTCTGCCATCATAAGGTATACCTAAAACTATCACTGGTTGTTCCCAGGCGATTGGTTGCAGTTTTGGTCCTAGTTCATCATAAGCATCTAACATTCCAGCGATTTCTTCAGGCGTAGGACGTTTTATACGATGAGCAATTAAAAATGCGCCAATTTGTGCTGGTGTCGCTTCTTTGCGCAGCATCATCTTAGTTGCGGTGGCTGCTTCAGCACGAGTTAAGTTATGTCCAGTATGCTCACCACTAGCTATCTTTTTAAGTAAATCTCTGAATACTGTGCTCATGTTTTTGTCCTTTGTCGTTTGTCAAAAGTCAAATGACAAACGACAGATGACTCATGACTTATAACGGCTAACAAGCCGACTTTGTAAAAGAGTGCAATTGCGGTGGTACATTGTCCCTAACCAACTGCCAAAAATGCTTGATAGGAGGAATTTGAAGACGGTCTTGAGTCGTCACCATAACAACCTGCCGAGTCAAACTAGAACTATCAGATGAAGAACCATTACTATTACTGTTGCAGGCTAGGGGACGAACTGCAAGGGTAGAGTCAATACGTGCTTCAACTAATGCCGACTGTGGTAGCATAGCCACAAGTTCCCCTTGGCGCACGACTCCTCGAAAAGCATCTAGAGTATTGACTTCTAAAGCCGCATGCAGTCTAGCTTCTAACCGTTCAAATCTATCTTGTATGAGGCGTTGCATCCCATAACCATCCTTAAACACGACTTGCGGATAACGAGTCAGCTCCAACCAAGGAATGTGTTCATATTCTGCTAACGGATGGTTTTTTGCAACTAAAACTTCTATTGGTTCATCATACAGCACTTCTACTAGCATTTCTTTGCCAGTGCATAAGAAGCGATTATTCATGACGATTGCCAAATCTACGAGTCCATCTTTGAGGACTTTTAAGGCGCGATCACTTCCCAGCGACGTCACCCGCAATTGGACTTGTGGATAATCATGACAAAATTTTTGCAAAACTGGTGGTAGGTAATAAGCACAGAGTGAGTGAATTGCTGCAACACAAAGTTCTGGCTGCTTTCCTGCCAATAAATCAGCGATTTCTTGTGTAGCACTTTGCCACTCTTGGCATATTTTTTGAGCACGAGGTAGCAAGCGTTCACCCGCTAGTGTCAGCTTTGCTTGACTTGTTCTGTGGAAGAGTTCCAACCCCAAATCTTCTTCTAGTGCCTGAATTTGCCGACTAACAGTCGATTGGGTGACACCGCGTTTTCGTGATGCACCTTGAAAGCTTCCAGTTTCTGCGATCGCCAGAAAGGCTTGCAACTGCTCTAGTCGCATCTTGATGTAGCCTGAAGTACACTTATGGCAATATTTAAGTTATCGTACTTTCGGGCGCAAATTAGTACTGGTTGTTACCGATGATTTTTGCTGAGGAATTTTTTGACAAGTTTTTTACTCAACGGTTTTTATCCTCATATTATTTGGCATCAGCAAAATAAAAGAATATTTCAATAAGAGTCATGAACTGTTAATTTGGCTCTGCTGTCAATTGCTGGGGCATCCCTATGACGATTACGATAACGCATCAAGCTTATAAAGACCTGTGGGAGAAAATCAAGGAAACGACCAGGCACTGTGATCCATCTGACCCGTTAGATGTAATTTGGAAATATCCTCAACAGCTTGGACACGGATATATTCGGTGCATTGAACTACGTGAAGGGTTGGAGGTAGAAATTTTTGATTGTCGTTTGCGCAATCGCCTCATCCTCGAACTACCCGAACGCCTTGACTGGCTGAAATTCCACTTTCACCTCTTTGGGCAGCATGAAGATAAGCACACAAATGTTGGCAATAAAGAATACGCAGTCTACGGCAGTGGTCTTGCTCCCAAAGAAAGGAATGACGGTCCAGAACAACGGGCGCTGGAAGTGACGGTGTTGATTCATCCTGACACCCTATGTTCCTTTATTAGCAACCCAACTGGGCAATTGCCAACCGGACTCCAGCAGCTGATCCGACCGATTGAGCAGGAATGTTATACTCGTGTGGCAACAGTCACGTCTGCGATGGAAACTGTCCTGTGGCAAATCCTACGCTGTCCTTACCGGGGCATCCCCAAGCGAATATTTCTGGAGAGTAAAGCTTTGGAGTTGGTCAGTCTGGTGCTGGATCAGGAAATTGAAATTCACACAGGCGATGATCCCACTATCATCCAACCCCTCAAGCCCGGAACCCTGGATCGGATTCATTACGCCCAAACCCTGTTGCAAAAAAACTTGCACAATCCGCCTTCTTTGGTAAACTTAGCACAGCAAGCAAAGCTTAATGAGTGTACACTCAAGCGCGGATTTCGTCAAGTCTTTGGCACTACAGTGTTTGGTTATCTGCATAACTATCGCTTAGAACAGGCGCGTCAACTATTGGCAATAGGAGATATGAAGGTGGCAGAAGTAGCCGAGACGGTAGGCTTTGCCAGCCGCAGCTACTTTGCTATATCGTTCAAAAAGAAGTTCGGGCTTAACCCAAAAGACTATCAGCAGCAAAACGGCTCTGTTTACCAATCGCCCTCACCCTAAATCCCTCTCCCAAAGTTGGGAGAGGGACTTTTCAAATAACTCCACAAGCTCATCTTCTGTCATCCCAGTATCAGCAAGCAGACGTTCGATTTACGCAACTCTGGAGGCGATTGCGTACGGCAGAGCTACGCTTAACGCGCAATATCCCCATAGTTTTGGGAAATCACCCTGTAGCATTCAAAAAAAGTTCCCGCTAGCGTTCAATTTGCTTTTCTTCCTCTGCCAAATTGAGTAATCTTTTGACACTAACTTTTAACAGTTATCAGTTAAATTGCAAGGTTTAAGTCCCCCACCAATTGGTGATAGGCGCAATTTGGCGGGTTTAAATCCCCCACTATACGCCTGATAACTGTTTACTGTTCACTGTTCACTGATTTTCGCCTGGTGGTGTGAAGGTGGGAGGAAAATGTCAAATGTGAAATGGTTTGCAATCGTCGCGGGTGTTGTCTCGGTTCTATTGGTTGAGCCTGTGCGGGCGCAGGTGAAAGAGTCAAGCACTCAAGCAGCATCTACTCATAGCATCAAACCTACTCAACAAGCGCCTTTAATGACCAAAGCGCAGGCTGTTGAGCCAACGAGAAAGATTCGACGACTTAGTGAAATAGAGCGTCCTTACACGAGCGCTCAAATGTTACTGGGACAGTCACCAACACCACCAAACCCCCCTTCCGTCCCACGCCAGTCGCCACAACGGGGGGAACCCCCGCAAGGCACTGGCTCCCCTTACCAAGGGGGGAGACAGGGGGGTGAAGTTGTGCAAGTGACAGACGTAAAAGCAAATCCCACCAAAAAAGGTGTGGAAGTGATTTTACAGACATCTAAAGGCCAGGTGTTGCAACTAGTGAATCGCAGTACTGGCAATCGCTTTATCGCTGATATTCCCAATGCTCAACTGCGTTTACCTAGTGGCGAGGCATTCACATTCGGCTCCCAAAAACCAATTGCGGGTGTTACACAAATAACGGTAACAAACTTTGATGCCAATACTATTCGAGTAACGGTAACGGGTGAAACGGGTGTACCAACTGTTGAGTTATATGACAGTCCGAATGAGGGTTTAATTTTTGAGGTTGCCAGTACTGCACCATCAGCACAACAGGGGCAGCAACCTCAAACACAACAACCACCTGCACAGCAGCCAGAAAACCAGACACAACTAAAACCATCGGCAGAGGGTGATGAGCCGATTGAGTTGGTAGTCACAGGGGAACAAGATGGGTATCGCGTCAGAGATTCGTCAACTGGAACTAGAACCGATACCCCGTTACGTGACATTCCCCAATCAATTCAAGTCATCCCCCAGCAAGTGTTGCGCGACCAGCGTGCTGATGTGAATGACGCACTTCTTAATTCCCCTAGTGTCCGTAATGGCGCTCCCACTAACTTCGACGCAGTACGCATACAGGTGAGGGGATTTTTTAGTCCACCTGCATTGGATGGAATCGTTTCTAGAATAGGGAATGGTACAGGTGCTAATATAGGTCCTGACCTGACAGGAATTGACAGAATTGATGTTCTTTTAGGTCCAAGCTCTATTCTATTTGGTTCATCATCTCCGGGTGGAACAGTTAACTTTGTAACTAAGCAACCTCTTCGCGATCCTTACTACTTTGCTGAAGCAACTGTGGGAAGTTTTGATTTTTATCGCGGTGAAGTGGATTTTTCTGGGCCTCTTGATGATGACAAGAAAGTGCTTTATCGGTTGAACGCATCCTATCGAGATCAAGGTTTTTTCACCGAATTTAGTAGAACCAGAAACTTAGTAATTGCACCAGTTATCAGTTTTGCATTGGGGGAAAACACTAACCTGAGCATTGATGGAACTTACAAAGACTTCTCTCAGGATAGCTATAACCTGGGATTACCCATAGTGGGAACAATCTTGCCTAATCCCAATGGTCAAATACCCCGTGACCGCATTACAAATGAAGGTAAATTAGATGCTATACAGGGAAGAATTGGCTACAAGCTAGAGCATAAATTTAGTGAAAATTGGTCAGTCAGCAACGCATTTCGCTACGATTCTGTTGATTACACCTACAATATTACATTTCCTCAAGGTCTGACACCTGATAGTCGTAGTCAGCGCAGGCAGAACTCTGATGCCAGCGATCTTTACGATCAATACAGTATGCTGACTAATGTCGTTGGTAAATTTTCCACAGCTTCAATACAGCATCAGTTATTATTCGGCTTTGATTTAGGCAGATACGACAGCGCGTTTATATCTACGACTAGGACGGCTGCACCTATTGATTTATTCAATCCAGTTTTCGGTCTACCACTGGGTGCAATTACATCTAGAACTGATATAAGTAGTACTCTAGATGAGCTTGGTATTTTAGTGCAGGATCAGATTACATTTGCAGACAATTTAAAATTGCTTGTTGGTGGGCGATTTGATACATTCACTCAAACTGACAGAAATTTCATTACTAATACAGAAACTAGTCAATCAGGAGAAGCTTTTAGCCCCCGTGTAGGCATTGTCTATCAGCCGATTCCCCCTGTTTCTCTCTATGCAAACTACACTAAATCGTTTCAGCCGGCGATTGGTCGAGCTTTTGATGGTAGTGTCTTTAAACCCACTAGAGGTACTCAGTACGAAATTGGGGTGAAAACAGATATAAATGATCGGCTCTCAACGACACTGGCTTTGTATGACATTACTCAATCAAATGTCTTAACTAGCGATCCGGCAAATCTGGGTTTCTCAGTGCAAACCGGTGAGATCAATAGTCAAGGGATTGAACTAAGTGTGGCTGGAGAAATTTTACCTGGGTGGAATATTTTTGCTAGCTACGGTTACAGTGACACACGCATTAACAAGGACAACAACCCAAGTCTGGTTGGGAACCGTGTGCAAAGAACTAGCCCCAACAACGCCAGCCTATGGACAACCTATGAATTTCAACAAGGAGATTTGCAAGGTTTAGGATTGGGTTTAGGACTGTTTTATGTAGGCGATCGCGCAGGTGA
Source organism: Brasilonema sennae CENA114 (assembly GCF_006968745.1). NCBI lineage: Bacteria > Bacillati > Cyanobacteriota > Cyanophyceae > Nostocales > Scytonemataceae > Brasilonema > Brasilonema sennae. The sequence continues at coordinate 6,312,856 of NZ_CP030118.1, forward strand.
TAATGCTAATACATTCACAGTCCCTGGCTATCTCACTACCGATGCAGCTATCTTCTACAAACAAAACCAGTTTCGTGCTGCGATTAATATCAAAAACCTCTTCAACGTAGATTACTTTGAAGGTGTTTTCAGCCGAGATCGTGTCTTTTATGGTGCGCCATTCACAGTGCAGGGCACGATTCGGTGGGAGTTTTAATTTCCTCTCTAGCGCCCCTTCAAAAGGGTAACTTTGATGGAAAATTTTTGTTATGAATCTCACGTTTTAATATGAATTTCATATCTTAAAGATTGATTGTTATAGCAATCCTATTTGATTTGTGAGAATTGAAAGCCACAGATCCCCGACTTCGTAAAAGTTGTCGGGGATCTTGTTTTTCAGTTAGCGCAGCGTGCCCGCAGGGCTTATGATTAACGTTACATTACGGTTATCCTACTCGCTCACAATTGTCGCATAACCTCACCCCGGTTTTGTCTTGCGCCAAAACCGTCCCTCTCCGCAGGTTCGGAGAGGGGACGTAAAGCTACGCTTTACGGTGAATCCAGCGCTGCAGGAGGGTTTCCCTCCGTAGGCGACTGGTGAGACAGCGCTGCAGGAGGGTCTCCCTCCGTAGGCGACTGCGTTCGCGTAGCGTCTCCGCAGGAGATACCCGAAGGGTGAACCCGAAGGGGGGTGAGGTCAAATCAACGACGTGGTGTAAGGATTTGAACGTTCTCGCAACACTGCCATATCCCACCTCATGATTTGTTGCACTAAAGGCGTGTCTAACACAAAGCTAGCAAGTATATAAAATTGTCAGAAATTCTTCTAAAGAACTGACAGCGATCGCACTATCCATCAAACTTTCTAATTGTTCCACACTCTCGCCCTCAAGCCTTGCTTTTACTTCTTGAGGAATTTCGCCAAAGCGTCGTTGCAAGACTCGGATTAACTGCCGTCGTACACCCTGTTGAAGTCCACGTTCTTCACCTTGGGTGAAAATTTCCTGATACCAAGGCGATTCTCGCAACACTGCCATATCCCACCTCATGATTTGTTGGACTAAAGGCGTCTCTAACACAAAGCTAGCAAAAAATGCCAGCAATGATTCTAACTGATTCAACTGTGGATCTGTTCGTAGTACCTGTAGTGCACGTTGTACAACTGATGCCTCACTGCCTCCTCGTAATATGGGCACAAACGGTAATAACGAAGGTAATGGTTGCTGAAACACAATTTCAGCATCTACCTCCCACAAATTAATGACGCGATAATCTTGAACAGCACGTAATCCCAGAAATTCTTGCTCGTAACTACTGACAACAGTTAAGGTGGATGGAGGTGGCAAGATATTGATCAGCACTGGGTAAGTTGGCAGTCGGTAGCGTTCTTGTGCTAGGGCAGCATAGGCTCTCATACGTAGAGGCATATGTGCTGTCTAACGCAACTGCAATTCGTTGAGTACGAGAAAATCCCCGTGGGTAGCACTGTATGCCTTCACCAACACATCTGTTTCCCGGCTAATCCACTGAAATTCAGAACCCAAAATTTCTTTAGCCACGACTTCGGGACGCTGTGTCACCCATTGTACCCATGCATCAGGAGCTAAACTAATCAGTCGCTTACCACCTGTATCTGCTGCTTTTGCCACAGGTTTTTTTATACCGTTACTAGTTCTTAAGAATATATCATAATGTGTTAGGCAGAACGCGATACGCACATGCGATTAGCCAAAGGATTATCGCCTTAATCCCCCACTGTCCAATCTTCAAACCGCAAACCAGCTACACGCGAAAAATCCTTCTGGTTGCGCGTTACCAAAATACCATCATTAGAAATCACAATCTTTCTCTTTCTCTGTGCTCTCTGCGCCTCTGCGGTTTTTTCTCACTCAGATGCTACCGGATTTGATATGAGGCATTTGCCCAATATTAGACAGGTATTCAAAATAATCTCAGTCCTTCAGATATTGACAGAAGAAGAAATCTGTGTATTATAAAAACTGCTCGCCTGAGTGACTCTTCTCCTAATCACTCCTCAGTGCGGTGATTGGGTCAAGTCTAGCAGCATTGCGAGCTGGGACAACGCCAGCCAGCAGTCCAATCACAAATGTCAAACCAAAGCCGAATACAATCGACCAAGGCGAAATCACCAAGGGAAATTTGAACAGGTTTGAGGCTGCGAAGGCGATCGCAATTCCAAGACATATACCAACAACCCCTCCCATGATTGCAATCACCACTGCCTCAGCTAAAAACTGGGTCAAAATAGCAGTACCAGTCGCTCCAATCGCTTTACGAATCCCGATTTCCCGTGTCCGTTCGACCACTGACACAAGCATAATATTGGCAATACCAATACCGCCAACAATTAAAGAAATTCCAGCAACTGCCACTATCATCACGGTAAAAAGCTTAGATGTACTGGTGAGCGTTTCGATGATATCGGCTGAGTTCACAGTCCGAAAATCATCCGTTTCTCCTTTTTCAGGAAAAATGCCATGTCGTACCCGTAAGAGATTCGTAGTTTGATACTGGGCAGCGTCTAGCAGATCCTGGCTTTTGACTTTGACATAAATTCCTCTGATGGCAAGTCCCTTGACAGCGTTGTTTCCCACTAACCGGGCAGACATATTGGTAAGCGGGATATAAATTTGTTCATCTGGGTTTTGTGGACCTTGCGCTCCCTTCGTCTCCATAACGCCAATCACGTCATAGGTTTCTCCGGCGATGCGGATTTGTGCGCCTTCTGCGTTGCTTCCTGTTCCCAGCAGTTCATCTCGTGCGGTGGGACCCAATATCGCCACAGCTTTCGCTGAATCGACTTCTTCCTGACTGAAAAATCTACCTGTTTGAGGATGCGTGTTTCGCACATATGGATAATTTATATCAGTTCCAATAATGGTCATCGAGTCGTTGTTTCCGGCATAAACGACTTGGGCATTCTGCTGTAGGAAAGCAGACACTCGGTCAACACCTAAAACCTCTTGTGCGATCGCCTGAGCATCTTCTAGAGTTAATGTTGTTGCACTACCACTGCCCTGCCGCACTCCGCCACTTCTGGCTGCACCCGATTGTACTTGCAAAATGTCAGTTCCCAGTGATTGTAATTGTTGCTCGGTTGACTTTTGGGTGCCTTGACCGATAGCAGTAACCGCAATGACTGCCGTAATGCCAATGATGACGCCTAACATGGTTAGCAGGGTGCGGAGTTTATTACTCCACAGTGCCTCAAGAGCCATCGACATAATTTCAAGTAGGGACACCGATGAACTCCCAACCAAAGCAGATGCCTGTTTAACTAGCGGTTTGCGCTCACGTGATTTTGTCATTGCTAAACCTCGCTTGTAAAATCAAGTTTAAAAACCACCGCGACGACCACCCATACCGCCATAACCACCACCCATTCCGCCAGAACGACCACCCCTGTTACTACCCCTGTTGAAACCTCGTGGCGCACTCACCAAAACTTTTTCATTTCCTTGCAAGCCAGAACGCACTTGGGTTTTGTTACCCACGGTAAGTCCGGTTTGAATTGGCACAAATCGAGTCCGACCAGTTTCAGTAAGTACCCGGACTCCGGTGCCATTTTCCTCGCGGGCGATCGCCACCGTTGGCACAACAAGCACATTGTTTAAGTTCCCTGCATTGAATTTCGCATCGACATTCATGCTAGGAAGCAGTAAAGTTTCAGGATCGGTAAGATCCACTCTTACTTTAAGGCTGGTGACGTTGGATGTCACCGTTGCCTGAGCTGCAACCTGGGCAACTTTCCCCTGAAAGGTTTTGTCAGGATACGCATCGGCTGTGATTGTTACCGGCTGTCCTACCTTAATTTTACTAATATCAGTTTCGGCAACATTTGCCACAACCTGATAATTTGATGCCAGCGACAGAATCGAAGAAGAGGTTGATCCCGAAACCGAACTGCCGGATGTTGTAGGTGTCACGAAATCACCCGGATCGGAATACTTGGAAGTCACAATTCCACTAAATGGGGCACGAATCACCATGTCTTGGATTTGTGTTTGAATCGTTTTCAGGCTGCCCTGCTGCTGAACCACTTGAGCGCGTGCAGAGTCAATATCTTCTTGGCGATTTCCAGCTTTCAGTAGTGCTAAAGCTTGCTGTCTTTGCTCCACCACCGCCTTTAATTGCTCGATATCTTCTGTGCGTGATCCTGCTTTTTGTAACGCCAGGGCTTGCTGCGCTTCATTCACCGCAGCTTGGGCGCTGTCCCTATCAGCACGTTTTTGGTTTACAGTTTGAAGGGAAATCGCACCAGCATTATATAGTTGCTGATTGCGCTGGAAATCATCTTCCGCTTTTGCTAAAGTTGCTTGAGCACTTTTTAAACGTGCCTGTGCTTGAGCAATATCTTGAGGGCGATTCCCTACTATTCCCTTTTGCAGATTCGCTTGGGCTTCTTCTAATTGTGCCTGTGCTTGAGCAATATCTTGAGGGCGATTCCCTGCTATTGCCTTTTGCAAGTTCGCCTGGGCAGCAGCCAGAGATCCTCGTGCTTGAATCAGTTGCCCTTGCAGGTTTGAGTCATCCATGTATGCGAGGATTTGTCCTGCTTTCACAGAATCACCTTCATCCACCAGCAAGCTTTTTAGACGTCCAGAACTTTTGGGGCTGACGTTGGTCGATTGTTTGGCTTCAATGATACCGTTGGCTGATATGGTGATGGGTAAGGTTTCTCGCTGGACTGGAACTGTCTGCATTTTGCTTCTGGCTTCCTGAGCGGAGGAAATCACCGTCTGACGGTAAACAAGGTATCCACCCCCCGTTAGTGAACTGAGAATGAGTAACCCCATCAGCCATTTCGTCAGCTTGTGGTTCATCAAGCCTTTTCCTGAAGGCTTAAATGTAGTAGGTTGGAGAGAATCAAGTGTCATAGACTGCTTTGCACCTTTAGTGTAAACAACAATAAGTCATTGCGTTCGTGGTTTGTGTGGCTCCTAAAGGGAGCATCGCTTTTGCAAGGTTTGTGTTGAAACTACAAGGAGTTGATACTTTTAATTACAGCAGCCCAACATGACAGCTTGCCCTTTGTCTAAATTACAATTTTGTAATTTGTTTTGTACTGAATTAAATAATTTATTTGCTAAACATTAGTGGGTATAGCGTTACATTTGTCAAGTATTTTCCTTGAAAATCTGTTTCCAGGTTCTACGGAGAAACTGACGTTGCTCAATCATGTGTAGGGCAACCAGTGCTAGGAGGGTGTAGGACAGCCAGAAGTGTAGATTGTGGGCGAGCGCACCAACAGAACGATTTTCCTCAAACCAATTGGGCAACGTCACAAAAAAGAACGGAATTTCATGCCCACCTGTGTTTGATAAAAAAATGCCGCTGATTGGAACAACCAGCATCAGCAGGTAAATCACTAAATGGAGGGAAAAGGTTTTTATCCACTGGGGTGTGAACCTACGACTGCGCTTGAGATAGTTTTTTGCCATAACTTGCAGCAGCGTGAAAATCCTCAAGAGCAGCAAACCTAGAACTAATACACCAAATGACTTATGGACGTTGTACAGAGAGCCTCTAAAGAAAACTTCACGCGGCAAGCGAGCCATCACCATACCAATCAAGTAGATGATGAGAAAACAGGCAGCCATAACCCAATGCAGCTTCCATAACCGCCCAAACGCATCATTTAATCGTCCTTTTAAGGGAGTTGTGGTGTTTGGCATAAAAATTTTGGTTCGGTAGGAAATAGAAAACGCTTGACAGTGCCAAGCCCTGGACTATACAAACAACATTGTATACAAGTATCTAAAAGGTAACTATGAAAGCATCACCAAAAATGATTGTTTATGGATAAGTTTGAGAGGGGTACATATGAAATCATTGAGTGCGGCGAGTGATGGAGTTCATTTTTTCCTTCTGTCCCTTTCTCTCTCTCTAATCTCTCTAAATATTCTTTCATTCATCTTTTCAAATTCCGTTTGTCCGTTTTCAAATTTTCTTTGTCTTTCAGATTCTGAACTATTTAGAAGTTGATAACATCTACTATCTAATGTCCTAGTTACAGTTGAGTTCAGATTGTTGTAAGGGCTATCGTCGTAACCCTCTTTAAACCCACGAGCAAATTCACCACCTACTACACGCGGACGATACTTTTCCCTTTTCTGAGCACTTTCAACTCCCTGGCGATAACCGTCGCTATAAGCTTCAGAGTGATTTGCAGGGTCATCGTCCTTTGAAGGAGTCCAGCAATTAGCTTGGGCTTGGGCTTTTTCTTTATATAAAATGAATGTACTTCCAATAGTGAGAATGATTAGAGTGCTAGCAATTATTCTTTTCATTTTTAAGGAATTAACTAACAGAGTTCTTTCATTATTTATAGGGGTGAATGAATTTGCTTTATGCATTTCCTGTTGCTCTGTTGCCCGTGCTGCCCAGTCGCGTCCCCTACGCTTACGAGTTGAACACACAGGGGCGGATAGCTTGATTGCCGATTAGCCAGCACCTCACAATGACAGCCCACCTTGTATTTGAATTACACTTTTGTAATTTGAGTGAAACGGTAATAAATCTAGAATGGAGCAATAGGTCGAGTAATGAATAGTTGTGAAAGTTCTGTTTGTCGAAGACGAAACAAAAATTGCTAACTTTGTCCAGGCTGGACTGAAGGAGCAGGGATTTGTCGTAGACTACTGCGACAACGGTGATGAAGGTTATCTGCGAGCATTAGACAATGAATATGATGTGATTGTGCTCGACATCATGGTACCAGGGAAAGATGGACTATGGATTCTCAAACAACTGCGGCGTTCAGGTCGAAATGTTCCTGTGATTTTGTTGACGGCTCGCAATGAATTGGATGATCGCCTGGAAGGACTGAATTTGGGAGCTGATGACTACATTGCTAAACCGTTTTTTGTGGAAGAATTAGCGGCTCGAATTCATGCGGTTGTCCGACAGAGTGTGGGTACTCGTCAAAATCTCCTTTCGGTTGGCTCGCTCAAGCTTGATCGCATCACGCGAGAAGTCACTTGCAATCAACAAGCAATAGAATTGAGCAGCCGCGAGTTTAATCTTTTGGAGTATCTCATGCGTTCTCCCGGACGGGTTTTTACTCGTACCCAAATCCTAGAACACGTTTGGGGTTACGACTTTAATGCCAACACCAATGTCGTAGATGTTTGTATTCAGCGCATTCGTAAAAAAATTGACTCGATTGATCGAGCAAATTGGATTGAAAGCATTCGAGGGGTTGGATACCGATTTTGCAAGCCGAATCTAATATGAGACTCCGTTCGTTTCGACTCCGGACTGCTTTGTCGTGTGCAGCTTTGGCTGGAAGCGCATTAGTAGGGTTTGGTGCAGTCTCCTGGTTCCAGATTTACAATGCTCAAATCAATCGCTTGGATGCACAACTGTTCAATCAGTTACTGCGGGGAACTCGTTCAGCCCAGCGAGAGCGATTGCAGTTCTTCGGAGATTCATTACCTTATGCCTTCGGAACAAATACGAAAATCCCTATCGCTGTGCTGGTGCGAGATGCAAACGGCAACATACTTTATCAATCCGACGAAGTGCCCACCGATAAGGAAGTGAATCGTCTGTTGCTTAAGCGTCTTCAATTGGCTCCATTGCCACCGCCTCCTAAGCGTGAACCACCGCCAAAACTCTCCAATACAAATCCCGCCGTTGCATCACCGTTTCTTCGCCCACCCGCACCTCGATTTGTCACACTCGCGACGCCAACAGGAACTTGGCGGATTGGGGCAGTTAAATTTTCCAATGTTCACGTTGCGATCGCCGTTAGTCTGCAAGCCGTCAATCAAGAGATGGGTACCATTCGCAATATCTTCCTTGTCTCAATTTCGGGAGCACTTTTGCTAGTTGCTTTTGGGGCATGGGCGGTTTCTGGTGGTGCCTTGCGTCCCATCCGGCAATTAACGGGTGTCATTCAACAGGTGACTGTGAAAGGGCTAGATCAGCGAATTCCGATTGGGACAACGGATGTTGAATTTGTCGAATTGATTCAGGTGTTTAACCAAATGCTGGAACGCCTGGAACGCAGTTTTACACAAGCCTCCCGCTTCAGTGCTGACGCAGCTCACGAGTTGAAAACCCCACTGACAATTCTGCAAGGCGAACTGGAACGAACACTGCAACAGGTTGACTCTGGAAGTGAAGTGCAACAGCGCTTGAGTAATTTGTTGGATGAAGTGCGTCGTCTGAGTGGTATTACGCGGAAACTCTTGCTGCTGTCTCTGGCAGATGCAGGACAAATGAAGTTGTTTCTGGTTGAGGTGGATATGTCTGAGTTGCTCATGGAGATGTTAGAAGATTTGGAACTGCTGGCTCCCCATCTGAGTGTGCAAACTGATATTAGTGATGGGTTGAGGGTACAGGGCGATCACGATCTCCTGATTCAAGTTCTGCAAAACCTCTTCAGCAATGCCATCAAATATAATCTCGCCAACGGTTGGATACACATTAATGCAAAGAAAACTCAAACAACTCTCCATATTACGATCGCCAATGCTTCAAAAGAGATTTCGGTGGGCGATCGCTCGCGCATTTTTGATCGCTTCCATCGCGGTGATCCAGCTCGAACCCGCAAGGTAGAAGGAATTGGACTGGGACTCAGCTTAGCCCGTGAAATTGCTCGGGCGCATCGTGGCGATCTCACCCTTGATTCTACATCGGATGGGCAGACGGCGTTTAGCCTCACTTTGCCGATGACGTGATTTTATTAAGAATCTTACGGCGAAGAAGAAGTACATCCTGCTGCATTGAATTTTTGGCGTTGCATAAATGCGGGATGATGGGTACAACCCCATTCTTCCGGTAATGCAGTAACAATTTAATTGAGAGCCTCAGCATTTCTTTGGATTTAGAAAAACAAAGTGTGCGACGATGCAGCAGCGCGTGGAGGATGCCTCACAAATCAAAAGAAAACACTGTTTCCCTATTAAGCGTTAAGCGTTAAGCGTGTTTCTTGATATCCAAACTGTAGTTTTTGTAGATGGCAGTTACAATAGCCCGATAAAGTCTCCCTTGTTCTACTTGTGTTACCTAGTTGATCCCAAAGGTGACTTTATCCAAGCCAGAGTTTTGGTTGGTTGCTATTGCAACAACCAGTGGTTTATATGATAATTTTGCTTTCTCCAATTTGTTATCTAGTTCAATCGCAGAGTACATTCCAAAATAAATTTTTGATTGACTTGAGAATAAGGTTGAATTTCTAAAGCACGGTGAAATGCCCTGATCGCTTCAACATACTCTCCCATTGCGCTATAACACAAGCCCATACCGTGAAGTGCGCCGAAATGTATTGGATTGAGCTTGACGACCATTTGACAATCTGCTAGTGACTTTCGATATTCGCAGTTGCTATAGTAAAGAAAAGCACGGCGATTCCAAGCTTCGGCAAAATCTGGTTGGTTGTTAATAAGTTCTGTCAGCACAGCTTCAGCTTCCGTAATTTTTCCAGAATCTATTAACCTTTGACTGCGTTCAATAATTTCCAGTCCATGAACTCCCTTTTGCTGAAACCAAATACGCCAGATTTTCCTGGTTGCTTGTTCCCGGACTGTTTCATCCGGATTTTTCAAATCTTTAAGTAAGGAATTGATAAGTAAAGAATCCATGAATTCAAGATCGTTAGTTGATAGTTGTTCTGGATCAAATTTCGCATATTCTCATCTTAGAAGTCACTAAGAAGTATTGAGTACTGAGTAAAATATGAATAATGAAAAAAGAATACTCAGCATTCATTGTTCAAAACTTAAGACTGTTGAATAAAAAATAGCAAATTCATTACTGTTTTCTGTAGTCTAGAATACGATTAAGATCTAACTCAATATTTAAAGTCATTGTTTATAGTCATTGGTATGTCATACTTTTACAAGCCATAACTCGTGATAATTGTAGAGGAAGGGTAAATGACTAAGAATTTATAAAAAGTAAGAGAAAAAGAAACGACTATGCCAAACCAAAAAAGCGTTTCCGGGCATATTGTTCTCACTTCGCATCCCAGTCGGTTTGGTCCCAAACCGATTTCTATTCAATGGGGAGCAGCCGATCCAATGCAACGTGGTCCAGTCATTGCTACACTAACTAAGCAGGGACACCGTAACGTAATTGGCACTCACTCTGGTGGTTATGCGATTTACCGTGCCTTAGCGGTGGCTAGCGGAGCTCTTCAGTCAGATCACAGGGCAGACCTTACTAATACATCTCCAGTAGAATATATTGGACCACATCCCAGTTGGGCTGATCCAGAGAAAATTGTCTCGCTTGATCCGTTTGGGGCGACGGTTGGTGAGGCATTTGCATCATATTACACACAAGGATATGACATTCGTCCCACAATCGCTATCACAAAGGCGCACATCAACATACCGGAATTACAAGAGGCGGTGACAGCAGGACGCTTACAGGTTGATGGCAAAATTATGAAAGCTGGTGGCGATTTAGTAGTGACGAAAGCTGCAATTGAGCCAGTATGGTACTTACCAGGAATTGCCAAACGATTCAACATCACAGAAGGGGAGTTACGCCGCGCTTTATTTGAACAAACTGGAGGGATGTTCCCAGAATTAGTGACACGACCTGATTTAGAGGTGTTTTTGCCTCCAATCGGAGGCATTACTGTGTATATCGTTGGGGATGTAGCGGCTATTAGTGATCCTCAGAAGCCTTTGGCACTGCGAGTACATGATGAATGTAATGGTTCTGATGTTTTCGGATCAGATATTTGCACTTGTCGTCCTTATCTGGTACATGGAATTGAAGTTTGCGTACAAACCGCACAACAGGGGGGCGTAGGTGTTATTGTTTACTGTCGTAAGGAGGGGCGTGCTTTGGGAGAAGTGACGAAATTCCTGGTTTACAATGCCCGTAAGCGTCAAGAAGGAGGCGATCGCGCTGATGCCTACTTTACCCGCACTGAGTGTGTGGCTGGCGTGGAAGATATGCGGTTCCAAGAACTGATGCCCGATGTGTTGCATTGGTTGGGCATTACCCGTATTGACCGTATGGTATCAATGAGTAATATGAAGTACAACGCCATTGTTCAGTCAGGAATTGAGATTGTGGAACGAATACCAATTCCAGAAGAGTTGATTCCTGAAGATGCGCGGGTGGAGATAGAGGCGAAAAAGGCTGCTGGTTATTATACAACAGCAGAGGTGTTAGACTCCGATAGTTTGAGCGATGTTAAGGGGCGTTCTTTAGCAGATTGAGTTTCAGCAGATAAGAAGACAAGGGGAAGGAGAGAGGGAGGGAAACTTCTCTCACTCCTGTTATGGCGTGTCTGAATATTAGGAGTGGATCGGAATGGAAATGGAAACCGCAGAGGCGCAGAGTAGCCAGTGCGTTGCGGGGGTTCCCCCGAGTGTGCAACCTGGCGTAGGGCAGAGGAAAGAGGGGAAGGAGTTGGTTGGTTATTTGCGATCGCCTAGTGCTATCCGAGATCGTTGTGAGCAGTTGTTTGAGTTGGCCCTTATTGGTGAGTCTCATCACTTTAATTGCGATTTAACGCAGTTGCCAAAAGTGGCGGAGTATGTTATTGATGTGATGCGGGAACAGTACCCAGATTTGCAAATTCCTTTTCACAGCCGCTGGCGACATTTTGAGGCTTCCGGTGTACAGCGTCTATCTCAGTTGGATGAGAAGTTGGCGGGACTCACGCCTGAAGAGAAAGCTGTTGCTAAGTTTGATTTGGCGATTATCAGTGTTTTATTAGATGCTGGTGCAGGAGAAAGTTGGTATTATCATGAGCGGGAGACTCAGCTAGATTTTAAGCGTTCTGAAGGTTTGGCTGTTGCCAGTTTTCATATGTTTTGTGACGGAACTTTTTCTAGTGATAGGCAAACAACACCTTTGCAAGTTGATGCTCAAAAATTGCAAGCCTTAACAGAAAAAGAATTGGCAGATGGGTTTGGTGTGAATGCAAACAATCCCTTGGTGGGGATTGCTGGACGGTTAAAATTGCTGCAAAAATTGGGTCAAGCCCTACTTTCTTCACCTCATCTATTTGGTAAAGAAAATCCCCGTCCGGGCAATTTGGTAAACTTTTTCATACAAAACTCACATAACAAGCAAGTCGCTGCGGCAAATGTGTTAGGTGCTGTTTTAGAAGGGCTAAGTGAGATTTGGTCTGGACGAATTGAGGTTGCTCGAATAAATTTAGGAGATACTTGGTTTCATCCACGTGTTAGTGATGATGGCTTAGTCCCATTTCACAAACTCTCTCAGTGGCTAACTTATTCTCTGCTTGAACCTCTACAAGAACTTGGCTTGGAAATAACTGGTTTGGATGTCCTGACTGGATTAGCAGAATATCGTAATGGGGGATTGTGTCTTGATTTGGGACTTATTAGCCCTAAACATCCGGAAATTTTGCTGCAGTCTCATTCAGTTGCATCAGAGGTTATCGTTGAATGGCGTGCCCTGACCGTGATACTGTTGGATCGCATCGCCGCCACAGTACGCGACAAGTTGAGCATGAGTGCTGAAGAACTACCACTAGTAAAAATTCTCCAAGGTGGAACTTGGACAGCTGGACGCAAAATTGCAGCTGAACGTAGAAAGGGTGCTGTACCCCCCATACAGATAGAAAGCGACGGTACAGTATTCTAGCTATCAGTAGTCACTAGTTATCAGTCACTGGCTTTGGAAAAAGCAATGCACATGGACAAAAAGCTAGTGACTCTTGCTTTGTTCAAGTTCACGATTATAGGACTTACCCACGCGTTACTTTAGAAAATCTGGTTGCGATTCGTACCAGTCCCTACAACCGCACGGCTGCGTCGTTCGGTTGGATCGCTATGGACTATTGTTACGTTGTTCGTGGGTAAGTCCTGAATTCATTTTTTGTGCTTCCTGTGGAGGAACTGCAACGTGAGTGCATGCCGAAGGGCGTATTTTGAATTTTGCGAGGTGAGTGATATCTTCTGCCTCTTATGAGGCACACATTTTGCCTGTCAAGTTCTTTTTGGTTGGGATAATAAAACATTTAAGACATATGCACAGTCAAGTTAAAGTCATCGAGCATCCATTGATTCAACACAAACTCACACTGATGCGTAAAGCAGAAACAACTACGACGACATTTCGAGTCCTTCTCAAAGAAATTAGCCTGCTGTTGACGTATGAAATAACACGAGATTTGCCTCTGAAATATGAACAGATTAAAACTCCTCTCGCACCAATGAATGCCCCAGTCATTGCTTTGGATAAAAAACTGGTGATTGTTTCCATCCAACGAGCAGGACAAGGGATTTTGGATGGAATACTCGAACTTATACCATCAGCAACAGTAGGACACATTGGATTGTACCGTGACCCTAAAACCCTCATTCCCGTTGAGTATTATTTTAAGGTTCCTCAGGATATAGATCAGCGAGATGTACTAGTGGTTGATCCAATGCTAGCAACTGGTAACTCAGCTGTCGCAGCAGTTGAACGAGTTAAATCAACGAATCCAATGTCGATTAAGTTTCTTTGCATACTTGCTGCACCAGAAGGTATTGAGCATTTCACCGAAGTCCACCCAGATATACCTCTTTACACTACGGCTATTGATGACCATTTAGATGAAAATGGTTACATTATTCCAGGATTGGGAGATGCAGGGGATAGGTTGTTTGGGACAATATAATAACGTACATTAAATTTATGTAATTTTCTGGGGAAAGGAAGGTAAAAAATAAAATTTATAACGAAAAATATTATTTTTTCCTTTTCCTTCTTCAGTGATTGGCAAAATTTTTACTTTGCAAATCGTACCTCAATCTAAAATAACCAGGACTTACGCAAGCAGGGCTGTTTCATTCGCTCAGGTAAGGATTTTGTCAAGAGTATAAGCCAGAAAATTTAGGAAATTGGTAATCAAAAATTACTGCTTTAACGAGTAAACTTAAGTGCGATCGCCCCCTTGGGGCGACTCCTCCGGAGGAGTATCGCCAGACTCATGAGCAAATCAAATTTTTTCACCACTTGATTTTTTTGGCTGATACGCTTGTAAATCACAGTCTTTTAGGGAATGAAACAGCCCTGCTTAAGCGCCAAGGCACCTGTATCGAGCCGTGTTCTGGTAAAGCTTGTTGGCTGGAAGGAACGTGCTGGACAGTACGCCCCTCAACTGTGCTCTTTCCCCATCGCATCTCGCATTAGCAAGGATCTGACAGGCACCTACGTCGTAAGCAACAGTGCTCGTGCAGGTGACCGTGATATCCCGCGCTTCTCGATCGCTGCCCTCAGCCGACGCTGGACATCCGCCCAGCGCTAAGCCTGCGATCGCCAAAGACATTAAAAGAAATCGATTTTCATTCAGCATGTGGATCTCCTATGTTGTTTCATCCCCGTTGGTTGGGGTGTTCTGTTGTCGTGTTCCGATTCATTTCCCATTCCCGACGTTCAGCCCTGTCCAGTGAGCCGCAAAAGCCCACATATCCGTCGTTTCCGCGATGATCTTGTCGGTGGGCTTGCCCTCTCCATGTCCTGCACGGGTTTCGATGCGGGCAAGATGGGGCTTGTCACCAATCTCCGCCGCCTGAAGTGCAGCAACATATTTGAAAGTGTGTGCTGGAACCACGCGATCGTCTGTGTCTCCAGTAGTGGCGAGGATTGCGGGATATGCCTTGCCAGATTGAATGTTGTGATAAGGCGAATAGTTGAAGAGGTTGCGGAAATCCGCTTCCCGTGCTGGAGATCCAAATTCGCCTACCCATAATTTCCCGACCGTGAACTGGTCGAAGCGGAGCATATCCATCACACCCACCTGGGGCAGCGCGGCAGCGAACAAATCCGGTCGCTGATTGACGACCGCACCGACGAGCAGTCCGCCGTTCGAGTCTCCGTAAACCGCGATGCCGTTGTCCCGTGCGATGCGGTTGGTCTTGAGATATTCAGCAGCAGCGATAAAGTCGTCGAAGACGTTCTGCTTCTTCTCGCCCCGCCCCGCTTCGTGCCATGCCGCGCCATATTCTCCACCCCCCCGGATGTTAGGGATCGCTACAACGCCGCCTTGATCGACCCATGCCATCAGGGCGGCTGAATATTCGGGGAGTATGCTGAAGCTATAGCCGCCATAGCCAAAGAGGATAGTAGCAGCAGGTTCGGTCACATCCTTTCGTCGAATCACGAACATCGGAACGCGCGTGCCATCTTTCGACTTATAGAAGGTCTGATCGATGACGATCCGATCCAGGTCAGCTTGAATCTTCGGCTTGACCCAAATGTCTGTCTTTCTTGTTGCCACATCGTATCGATAGACGGTGCCCGGAGTGTTAAAGCTACTGAAGACAAAGAAGCTCTCAGAAGCCTCCGGATCGCCGCGAAGCTCGCCCACGGTGCCGATACCAGGTAACTCCATGATGCCGTCCGGCGTACCGTCGAGCTTGTAGTGCCTGACCTCCGTCTTGACATCGACGAGGTAGGAGAGAAAGAGTCGCCCGCCAATCAACTTCCCATCGTTCAAAATCGCATCCTGTTCGGGCAAGAAATCGGTAAAGACTGGGTCAGCAGCGGCAAGGTCAACCGTGACGATCTTGGCGCGTTCAGCATCCTTGTTGGTGAAGAAAAAGAGCTTTGTGCCGACATTTGCCAGAACTGCCCATGTACTGTTGGAATTCTCAATCAGCTTGCGCGACTGCCAGTTGCTGCTCGTGAGATCCACGATCGCCACAGTGTGGATTGCCGCATTTTCAGCAGAACTGACCACGGCATAGCGACCGTCGTCGGTCAGCTTAAGGGAATTTATACTGTTCGGCTGGTTTGGTGTGGCATAGAGCAACCGATCCTGAGATTGGGGCGTGCCGAGCTTGTGGAAATAGATGGCATGATTGGTCACGCTCGACTGTGCTTCCTCTCCCTGCTTCGGTTCGGGGTAGCGGGCGTAGAAAAAGCCAGACCCGTCCTTGAGCCATGCGATGCCTGTGAACCTTGCCCACTTGACCTCATCCTTAAGATCCTGACCCGTCGCGACATCGAGCACCTTAATGGTGCGCCAGTCCGAGCCGCCTTTCTGCACCGCATAGGCGAGGTGGGAACCGTCCTTCGAGCTATCCCATTCGTCCAGTGCGTCGGCACCGTCGGACGACCAGCGATTGGGATCGATCAGAACACGCTCCTTGCCGTTCACGCCTTCGCGAACATAGAGCCGCGGCTGATTTTCTAAACCGGATTTGCGCGTGTAAAAATATTGGTCGCCATGCTTGTGCGGTATCCCGACACGTTCATAGTCGAACAATGACGTTAGGCTTTTCCGAAAAGCGTCTCGACCCGGCAGCGTATTGAGATAAGCATGGGTGACTTTGTTCTGCGATTCGACCCAGGCGGCAACTGACCTGTCGTTGCGGACATCGTTTTCTAGCCAGCGATAGGGGTCGGCGATCGTCTGCCCGAAATGTTCCTCGACGACATCGACTCGCTTGGTTTCAGGATAAGTGATTGTAGGCATGATTGCTGTAGACTCCGTGCAAGCGGAGGCGAAATGGGTGGTAAAGAGCAGCGCAAGAGCGAAAAGGGCTACGCGGCGCATCAGTATCTTTTGAAACAAGAGTTGAAATCCAAAGAGGTTGAATTCCAGTACTTCTCGTCGTAATTTTGCAGTTTTGAACATATCATTGACTTATGTAACAGAATCCTTGACTGTAACTACTCGGTCAAAAGGTTGTCAGTCGTTTGCTATTGACGTTTACAGGTAGCAAACAATTAATGCTCAGAATTCACTTGCCATGTAATCACAATGACTTCCGCAAATATTAAGACAACTAATAGCCGCGAAAACGCTCCTAAAATGGCTTCCATCGTCCAGTTTTGACTCTGAGCCTCCCAGATCGTCACCACAATATTTACTCCAATTACCAACCAGGGTAGAATGACCGCTGAATTCCGTCTGCGATAGAAGCCGAGCGTCGCCTCGCGCCAAAATGGGAAGGTACTGAGAAAACAAACAAAGTAGGACGCTCCTGCACTGGCGAACAAGCTGGTTTGAAGACTTGAAGGCAGGTTCGGGTATCCAAGCGCGATCGCCGTCAAGCAAGCTCCCAGCGCTAGATACAGGAAAGTAAACAAGGTAAATCGTTTCATTTTTTTCTCTTTCTAATAAAGCTTATTCTCTGTACCAGACACGTACACATTGAAAGCAATTGACTGTAACGCCCTGGCTGATCATCACTGGGTAGACCCCATTACTGACTGTCACGCCGTAGACACCATCACTTGTGCTTTTCAAGCTATCTGGTAAAACAACGGTTTCAACATTGATCAACTGTATCGTTGTACTTGCAATCCACTGATTGACTTCACTCACAACCTCAGAGAATAATTCATATTCGGAAGGGCCACCGAAGGGACCCCGTTTAGTAATCCGAGGCGCAAAATCTTTGTACTGAATCATTTGATTTACCACCTTAAAACTGTAGAGTTGAGCATCAATTCAAGTAGTAGGCATCGCCCACCATCTTTAAAACCCTTCTTTGTAAAACCTTTCACGGTAAAGCTTTGTGGGCAGTGATAGCCCTACGAGATCTATTTCAAAACTTAAGCAAACCTTGCCAGTAAACTGCTAAGAACAGAGGTAAAAGCATGAACGCTGATGTGGGCTAACATTGCAGCTTCTAGCGAGTATTGCCAAAAGAGCCAGCCAAACGCAATCCCCCCAATTCCATTCAGTAACAACGCCCGAATAATCACAGCTGGAGTGAGGGGAACGATCGCGGCAGTCGCTGGCAGGTGTAGTAGTCCAAATACCAACGCGGCTAGAACGATCGCACCCTGGTAAATTCCTTGACTTGGCAACGTAACGCCTTGTTTTAGCCCTTTCCATCCGATCCAAACAAGCAGCGACATTAAACCCCAGCGCATCAAAATTTCCTCAGTGATGCCGCCATAGAACATTGCTGTGAGCAAATTCAACCAACTTGGCTGTGTATTATTGGCTGCCCGTAGCGCTTCAGGTAGGACAGGTTGCATCAACTGATCGAGCAACAAGAGAACGATCGCCGCCGCTGCACCCACACCCAGGCTCCACTTGATCTCAACGGCAAAAGGTAGAGACTTAGCGGTGTGAAATACCCAATGATCGATCAAATGGGATCTTAAGCCAACACGATAAGCACAACCAATTCCGAGCAGAATGCTGATTGCCAGTAGAACTGAATACTGTAGTCCTTGCAGAAGCATTAAAATCCACAATGGCGGCACTTTTTCCAGCATTTCTGGAGACAGTTTCGCTAACTGTTGCTCGGCTAAAGGAATAGACGCGATCGTGTACATCACAATTCCCACACTGCCCAATACAAATAAAATCGCGAATTGTTTCAAAACTGCCATTGGTTTAATCTCCAGATGATCCGTCATATCAGCCTATGCCAGCAGCTACCATTAACGGGAGTTGGGGCAGGTTGTAAACAATGTGGACGACGACAGCGGGCCAGACCGAGCCGCTGCGGCGGTAGATTTCGGCGGTGATCAGACCCACGAGCAAGGCTGCGGGGAAGACGGTGATGCCGTGAGCGATCGCGAAGATCAATGCGATCGCTCTAGAAAACGGGTTGGGGCCTTATGCTCGAACACTCCGTAGGCGATCGCCAGGAACACGGGGATTGCAACCAGCACTGATAGCGCCCCGTAGGTCGCGTGGTACTTGCTGATTGTGAACAGAGCTGGTGTGGTCACGGCACTTCCAGTGATGTTGAACAGGAGGATACCGCCGATGTTGTTCGCGAAGTGTACGCCGATGGCGAGTTCAGTGGTTCCGTCAATCAACGAAACCACAGTCCACAACAGACCCGGAACGAGGAAGTAGTTGGAAAAAACCGTGAGCCAGCCGCCTGCCTGCGCCTCCGGGTTGAGGAGGTGCGGCAGGGTGAATATCACAGCCGACAGGAGCGCCAGAAAGACGCGGTTGGTCCAAATGAGGCTTGCGCCCTGCACGATATATCCCCGGAAGAAAAGCTCCTCGGTGGTGGTCTGGATCGCGGTAAGAACCAGTGCGATCGGGACGAAGAAGACGAAGCTCGTGAGGTCGGAATTGAAGGAGAAGCTGTCGGGGTAGAAGAGGTACTGTCCCAGCCCACCTATCAGGCAGAATGGCACGAACCACGCCACGAACCCGTGACCGACACGGTGCCAGCTTATCTTCTCCCGCGCCGTGATCAGTGTCAGGGGATGACGACGGTGGATGAGGGAGACGGCGATGAGAATCCCGCCGAGAAAGAACGGGAACCCCATCATGATCACCAGGAAGCTCCCCACGGAACCGAACCCGGAGAAATCCGCCCGACGGAACGCCGCGAAACCCTCCTGTCCGTCAAGCGCGAACGCCACGAGCGCGCTAGCGACGCTGCCGACAACCAACCACGAAACGAGTATGACTAACAGTCCCAGGAGATACCGCCACCACCGATGTCCACCTCTCTGGGCAGCCTCCACGTAAGTCGCGTCTTTGACTTCGGTTAGGTTTCTCTTCTTTCCTTTGGTTGCTTCGATCTTCATCTTTATCCCCTCACTCATGGGTATATGTAGTGCTTGGATCGGGTTGCTAGTTGCCTTTGCGATTGTTTTCAGGGATCGACCGGGTCCCCGACGGCTCCACCAGTGGCTACGCGCACGGCATGAGCCATGTGCTTGATCGGGTTGCCGAGAGAGGCGCGATCAGCTCCTGCCATCAGGGCGGCACTGACATCTTCACTAATGACGCGCAAGACTGCGGTGGCAGCCGCCGCGTGCAGCCGCACCTCGATATCGTCAGCCGAACGGCGCAGGCGATCCGCGATGATCTCAGCCAACTCGCGCTCGATTCGATCGTGAGTCATTAGCCAAGCCGCACGCAGATCCGGCTCTTTTTCAGCTAGCACGGTCATCTTGATCACGGCATCGTCGTAGGACTGCTGATCGGGATTCTTGGGGCGATTCGTCGCCCACTCGAAGAGGTGATCTTCGAGGGAAACCTCCCGAGGCCAGCGGCGCAACACCGCCACACACTCCTCGACATCCTGCGCCAAGACAGGCTCAGCACAGCTTTCCTTGTTACGAAAGTACCGCCACAAGGTACGTACCGAGATTCCTACCGCGTTTGCGATTTGCTCACCGCTCGTGGCGGCGACACCGTGTTCCCAGAACAAACGCGCCGCCTCCCGCGAAATCTCCAGACGCATCCGCTGATGCCGCTGCTCACGCATCCCCCCTGATTTGTGATCGTTCGTCGTATCGCTGTCACTATCACTCCTCATAGCCGTCTTTCTTTTCAATACTTGTCATTTAATGACAAATTGACACTAAATGACATGCCTCGCAAGAGGTAGCTTTGCCGACAGTGTTATTGAACTTAGGACTGATGCTTTTGTGCGAGATTGTGATAGCGCCACAAGGATTAGGTCGTTAAAACTTGATTGTTTAAGTTGTTCGATAGTTGTCATGGTGAAGCTGATTTTTCTCCAAATTCCAGCATTGACCATAAAGTGGTCGGTTGCACAATCCACGACCACTTTTTCTTTCTTGAATCTTTAATGATAATGATAATCTAATACAGGGTAGGTGAGAAGAACGTGCTTAGCTCGTTCCTCTCACCATTTTTTCATGATTCTCATTATTGTAATAGGTTGTAGCTCGAAGTTACTACACACTTGTCAGAGGTCGTGGATGCTTTGAGACTGACTTGAGAGTATTTTTTATCTGTAATTCCATTTGACTTACATTCCCTCATATCGCTTTTAGTCTAAACTCCAGTTAGTCTAAACTCCAGCTAATAACTTTACTTTACTTATCTTGTAATAATTCGTATTCTTATTATATGTACCATAATAGTTTGACTCACAAACTTATAACTTCGCTGACATCTTTATCTATCACAAAAATCAGCTTTAGCCATAAACCCGATTCTTTTACTTACCATAAATTTAAATAAGTTTCAACTGTGTTTTGTGAGATTTAGATGCATTAGCCCTAGGTTAATGTCTATTTACAAGCAGCTTCTAACAATGCGAGTTGGGGGCATTTGCAGCAAACGCATTTCAGGGGGAATTGCATGTGGATCGTCAAAATTGCTTTACGTCTTCCGTATACATTCGTAATCGCTGCCTTGATGATTGTTATTCTAGGTGTGGTAACAATATTTGGCACACCTGTTGATATTTTTCCATCAATCAACATTCCGGTTGTCAGCGTAGTTTGGACTTACACAGGTACTACACCAGAAGAGATGGCACAGCGAATCGTTACAATTAGCGAACGCGCCATGACAACAACCGTTGGTGACATTGAACACATTGAGTCTCAATCTTTAAGTGGTGTTAGTGTCGTCAAGGTTTTCTTCCAACCCAACGCTGATATAGCCTCAGCGGTCGCTCAAATTACCTCTGTCAGCCAAACAATTCTGCGCCCTCTGCCACCTGGTATCACACCGCCATTCATCATTCAGTACAACGCTTCGAGTGTACCGATTATCCAGATGAGTGTGAGCAGCCAAAGCTTGCCGGAACAAGCGCTCAACGACTATGCTACCAACTTCGTCCGCACCCAGTTAGCAACAGTGCAAGGGGCAAGTGTACCTTTGCCTTATGGTGGTAAACCTCGGCAAATTATGGTTGATATCGACCCCCAGGCGATGTTGGCTAAAGGTGTTTCTGCCCAAGACGTGACTAACGCTGTTAGTGCCCAAAACTTGGTATTGCCCGCAGGCAATATGAAGATAGGCACTCGCGACTTCGCCGTACGAATCAATAATAGTCCAGATGTGGTGGCAGGCCTCAACGACTTGCCAATTAAGCAAGTCAACGGTACCGTGATTTACATTCGCGATGTCGCCCAAGTACGAGATGGGTTTGCCGTGCAAAGTAACGTTGTACGTCAGAATGGAAGGCGATCAAGCTTACTCAGTATTCTTAAGAGTGGCAGTGCCTCAACTATTGATGTGATTGATCGGGTAAAAAAAGCTTTGCCTCGCATTCAATCCACCATGCCCCCAGGACTAAATTTATCATTTTTGTTCGATCAATCCATATTTGTTAAAGCTTCCATTGAAGGTGTTCTTAAAGAAGGATTGATTGCAGCTACTCTCACCGCGCTGATGATTCTGATTTTCCTGGGAAGTTGGCGCAGCACTGTGATCGTAGCCGTCTCGATTCCACTCTCGATGCTGGTTTCGATTATTGTGATGAGTCGTTTAGGACAAACTTTTAACATCATGACTTTGGGTGGTATGTCCTTAGCTGTCGGTATTCTCGTAGATGACGCCACAGTCGAAATTGAAAATATCCACCGAAATCTCGCACAAGGTAAACCAATCAAGCGAGCAATCTTAGATGGTGCTCAGCAAATCGCAACTCCAGCACTTGTAGCAACATTATGTATTTGTATTGTCTTTGTACCCGTCGTGTTTCTGAGTGGAGTGGCAAAGTACCTGTTTGTTCCCTTGGCGATGGCGGTGGTATTTGCCATGCTTGCTTCCTATCTGCTATCTCGGACTGTAGTACCGACGATGGCAAGCTATTTGCTACCATATGAAGCTGACTTGCATAGAGAAGAAAGCCAAGCTCATAATGATCATGGCGATCGCCATAATATAGATGATTCCCAAGTCCAAGACCATAATAGGAATGGCGATCGCCATAATATAGATTCACCAGTCCAGAACAATGGTCGTGACAACTACAACACTCATTCGCCAATCGAAATTCACGATCTGCGCTCCGCGCAGCAGCGAAGCTATCGCCCCGACAACCACAACACTGATTCGTCAGTCCAAAATAATGGTCATGACAACCACCACCAAACTTCAGAGCACACGACACAAAAGACCCAACCTGTCAAGAAAGACTGGATCTGGCGGCTGCACGAAAAATTTAACCGACAATTTGAGAAATTTCGCAACTGGTACTACAATGTCCTGACCTCAGCATTAAATTACCGCAGCATAGTCTTTGTGGTGTTCGGCGCTTTTATAGTCAGTGCAGGAGTTTTGTTGCCGTTTGTTGGTCAAGACTTTTTCCCTGATGTCGATGGTGGTCAGTTTAGTCTGCATGTTCGGGCTTTACCTGGTACCCGCTTGGAAGAGACAGAAAAAATTGTCAGTCAAGTAGAAAGTGTTATCCGCCAGACTGTACCGAAGGACAATCTCGCTCTGATTTTGGATAACATCGGCTTACCCAACAGTGGTATTAACCTTACCTATGGCTACAACGGTGCCACAATTGGTCCGGCTGATGCTGATATTCTTGTCTCGCTAAAAGAAGCTGGTTCTACTTTTTCTTACATCAAGCAACTACGCCCGAAATTGAAAGCGACATTTCCTAGTTACACCTTCTTTTTTGAACCAGCAGATATTGTTACTCAAATTCTAAATTTCGGTTTGCCTGCTGCTGTTGACGTTCAAATCTCTGGTCCTGTGCAAAACTCAAAGAAAAACTTTGAAATTGCCAAACAAATCGAAGCGCGGATGACACGCGTTCCTGGTGCTGTAGATGTACACATGCAGCAAGTTATCGATGCCCCAGAGTTACGTCTTGATGTAGACCGCACCCAGGCTCAACAATTGGGTCTGACCCAGCGTGATGTTGCCAATAGCGTCCTCACTTCCTTAAGTTCAAGCGGTCAAGCGGCAGTCAACCAATGGCTTGATCCCAAAAAAGGTGTGAGTTACACTCTTGCTGTACAAGTTCCACAGTACAAAATTGACTCTATTGACAGCCTCAAGAATACGCCTATTGGCAACGGTCAAACCGCACCCCAAGTTTTAGATAATTTGGCTACTGTTAGACGCGACACAGTGATGCAAGTTGTCAATCACTACAACATTCAGCAGGTTTACGATATCTACGCTAACTCCTCTGGTCGTGACCTTGGGGGAGTTGCCCGTGATGTGGATAAAATCATAGCTGATTATAAGAAAAAGTTGCCTCGCGGTAGTCAGATTACTGTACGCGGGCAAGTGCAAACAATGAACTCTTCATTCCTTGGACTTGGTTTGGGACTGGTGTTTGCGATTGTGCTGGTTTACTGCTTAATGGTAGTGAACTTCCAATCCTGGCTTGATCCCCTGATTATCATGATGGCACTACCAAGTGCCTTGGCTGGTATTGTCTGGATGCTGTTTGTCACTCACACCACCTTCAGTGTCCCTTCGTTAATGGGTGCAATTATGAGTATAGGTGTAGCGACATCAAACAGTATTCTAATGATTACTTTTGCTAATGACCAGCGTTTTGAAGGGCAAAATGCTTATAAAGCAGCCCAGGCAGCGGGTTACACGCGGTTACGTCCTGTGCTGATGACTGCCTTAGCGATGCTCATTGGTATGATCCCAATGTCTCTTGGTCTTGGTGAAGGTGGTGAACAGAATGCACCCTTAGGTCGTGCTGTGATTGGCGGCTTGTCGGCTGCAACAGTCGCTACTCTCATCTTTGTACCTGTTGTATACAGCATATTACGGCGTCAACAACCTCGTCGTTTTGATGAGGATGATGAGGATTTAACTCTGGTGGATAAGCATACCGCATACTCCTTGTCATCATCCCAAGGTAAGTCTTGAACAGGGGTAAGGGGCAGCAGGTTACGTTCGGAACTTCCGAACGTAACCTGCCTTGTCAAGATTATGGGGATTCACACCCTAGCCAGTTGGCAACAGTGTATGGGGTGTGTAGGCTTGTACTTGAACGTTGCCCTATACCCCCACACTCAAGCAAAAGTCTACACACTTGTGACAACCTCACCTTCACTTTGAACGTAGCTAAAATTTTTCCCTCTCCTTGATAAGGAGAGCCAGTGCGTTGGGCGGCTTTGCCGACTTGTAAGCGCAAGGCGCACGCTACGCGAACGCGCAGCGTCTCCGAAGGAGATAGCACCTGGCGTGAGGGATGCCCGATAGGGCAGGGTGAGGTTCCTAGGAAGCGGAGCGACGATAAGCAATTCAAATTTCAAAATTGTCAAAGCCAATAATGGTAATGAACGTAGCTACTAAATTTATACAAATTCGATAATATGGGACAGCTTACCTATGGATTCTCAACAAGAAAGGACTTCTAGACAACAAAGGCACGGTATCGGTGGAATTGGTTGGGCTATAATTGGTACTGTTTTTTTTGGTAGCTTACTAGCTATAGGTATTTTGCCCCGGTTAAGCCAAAGGTCAGAATTAGAAGCAGCAGTCAAGGAAGCAAGCACTCTACCCTCAGTCAACGTTATGACTGCTCATCGCGCTGCTGCTACAACCAATTTGGAACTGCCTGGCAGTGTTGTAGCCCTTAACCAAACGACCATTTACGCTCGTAGTACTGGGTATTTGCGGCGGTGGTACGCAGACATTGGCGATCGCGTACAGGCTGGTCAGTTGTTGGCAGAGATTGACTCACCAGACACCGATCAGCAAGTTCTGCAAGCTAAAGCTGAGTTAGCACAAGCACAAGCCAATGTGTCTCAAACTCGTGCTAGTTTAGCTAAAGGTGTTGCTGATTTGAAGCAAGCCCGCGCTAACCTGCTATTAGCACTTCAAAGCTGGCAACGCTGGAAAGTTCTTGTCAACCAAGGTGCAGTCGCTCAACAAGATGCAGATACAAGATATGCCACATATCAGGCTAATTTAGCTAACGTTGAAGCAGCACAAAATACTGTTAATTCAGACTCTGCCAATGTCGAGGCAGCACAAGCTAACGTCTTTGCTAGTCGGGCAAATTTCCAACGTTATTCTGTACTACAGTCTTATAAGAAAGTAACTGCTCCCTTTGCAGGAGTCATTACCGCACGTAACGTAAATTCAGGTGCTTTGATTACAGGAGGTACTGGCAATACCAATACTAGCAATACCACCAGTACTAGTAATACCACTGGTACTAGCAGTACCAATACTAGCCTTTATACCATTGCTGCTTACGATGCCCTGAACGTGAATGTTTCTGTTCCACAAAGTTCATCAGCGTTAGTTCAAGCTGGTCAAACAGCACAAATTACAGTTAGAGAGTTACCACAACGAGTGTTTTCGGGTAAAGTAGTGCGTACTAGCAATGCCATAGATCCAAATACTCGCACTTTGCTGACACAGTTAGAAGTGCAGAATTTGGACGGTGCGCTGCGACCAGGGATGTATGCCACTGTCAAATTTGCCATCAACCGCCCTAATCCTCCCTTTGTTATACCTGGTAGTGCCCTAGTAGTTAACGCCGAGGGTACTCAGGTCGCAACTGTCACCAAAAACCAGACAGTGCATTATCAAAAAGTTGGCGTTGGGCGAGATTACGGCACTGAAATAGAAATTACCTCAGGTCTGACAGGAAATGAATCGCTGATTACCACTCCTACAGTTGATGAAACAGAGGGTTTGCGCGTCCAGCCCGTCGCACAAAAAGCAAAGTAATCTTGCACGCAGTCAGCGGAGTAATGTTGATCTACTTAATCAAATATTGTATTAAGATTTTTGAAGCAGTTTGTCTTTTCAAGCCAAACTGTTTTTTCATGGTATTGCTAATTTATAGTGGTCTTGGCTGTGTTGAAGATCGCTTTTATGAAATGGATATCTGAGCTGCCTTTAATATAAGACACAGAAGATACCGCTCTCATAATAAAATGAGAACTAAAATCTACTTATAGAACAAATGCACTATAGTACTACAGAAATTACTGATAAATAATAGAGAGAAATTCGATCCATCGCGTTACCAAAAGTCGAGAGTCACCAAGTCAGAAAAAAATGACTAATAACTCATGACTAATAACTCAATTAGGTAAAATTCATGGCAAGAAAAGTTCGTCGCTCCCCTAAAATGCTCACTAAACCTGATAACGAAGATGAGTTCTATCACCAACCAGCAAGCATACCAGGAACCATCATTATTCCCACAGATGCTTCACCACCACAGATGACATTGATCGACTATAATACTCGCGATGTTATCCGTAAACAAATCAAAACCCCGGAAGAGTGCGCTTCTTATCTAGATACAGCATCTGTTTCTTGGGTAGAAGTCCAAGGTTTAGGGGATGAAGGCATTTTGCGAAGACTGGGAAATGTGTTTGATTTACATCCTTTAGTTCTAGAAGATATTGTCAATTTGGTAGAGCGTCCAAAAATAGAAGATTATGAAGACCATTTGGTGATTATTTGCCGAATGGTTGTGCCAAAAGAAAAAAAATATGGATTTTATAGTGAGCAAGTGAGTCTGGTGCTAGGAAAAAATTATTTACTTACAGTACAAGAAGAACCAGATCATGATTGCTTAGAAGGAGTGCGAGCGCGAATTTGTAACAACAAAGGTATTATCCGCAAGCGCCAAGCAGATTATTTAGCCTATAGTTTATTGGATGCAATTATCGATGGTTATTTTCCTGTTCTGGAGGATTATGGTGAGCAAATTGAAGATTTAGAAGAAGAAGTCATGCTAAATCCTTCGCGGCACACACTACAAAAAATTTATCAAATCAGGCGAGAATTGTTACAACTGCGTCGCTACATCTGGCCTCAACGGGATGCAATAAATTCTTTGATTCGCGATGGCAGTGAACTCATCAGTGAAGAAGTGAGAATTTACTTGCGAGACTGTTATGACCATACGGTGCAGGTAATGGATATGCTAGAAACTTACCGGGAACTTGCCACAGGATTGATGGATGTTTATCTTTCGGCAGTAAGTAACAAAATGAATGAAGTTATGAAGTTTTTGACTGTTATATCGTCAATTTTTATTCCCCTCACTTTTCTCGCCGGAATTTATGGTATGAATTTCAGTACGGAAAAATCGCCATTGAATATGCCTGAACTCAATTGGTATTGGGGTTATCCTATGTGTTTAGCAGTGATGGCAGTAATTGCGATTGTGCAGGTCTTATTCTTTTGGCGGAGAGGCTGGTTTAAGAATTTTTCTAAAATTAATCCTGATGCCAAAATTTGACATGAGCACTCAGTGGAAGATAAAAAGTGAATACAAAGGAGTTTATAGACTAAAATTATGGGAAACACTGACAACAATTTACTAATTTTGACGCTTTATATAATTGGCATTAGTTACACCATCAATCAAATGATTGAGTCAATTGCCGAACAAATAAAAATAGATTTTAATAAAGCATCTGTAGACGAACAACTGAAAGAACAAAGTCTTCAAGACATGATTGGGATTAGTTTTGGGGGACTGGCAAAAACGCACGATATTGAAAAACCACAATCTTTGTCAATTAATATCGAAAATAAATCTCAGGATGTAGCAATATACGTTGATTGGGACAATTGCGCTTTTGAGGAATTTGACGGAACCTCAAAGCGAGTTATTCGGATGTCACCAGACATCACTCGTGACTTAGGCGTGTCTCAAAGCCCCAGTCTCATTGTTCCTAAAAAAACACTAAAAGAATCAGTTTCATCTGAAAGTGTTTTCGAGTTCGATAAGTTATCTGGAAAATACACAGCAACAAAAACCTCGATAGCCAATGTCCTCAAATGGAAAACAAGCATTATCAGGGCACAAAGAAAAGAATTTAACAGATTTATGAGCAGAAAACGTGACTTTGATTTCTCACTAGATTTAGTGTTCAGGCTAGCCGAAACAAATATTGGTATCGCTCACGGTACAAAAGCACCTCCCCTTTGCATTGTCAAGTGTCCCTTCACTGTTAGAAAACTCCCTTGGACGTATGCCTTGCCTTGGAATCAGAGGCGGTAAACTTAAACGAGTGGTTCGGTCATTCAAAGATTACACTGGATATTGGGAGAGAGTAGGCGCAGGTGGTTACAGACTAGTTTCGTTGAAACTGGTTTGAGGAAAGTCCGGGCTCCCGAAAGACCAGACTTGCTGGGTAACTCCCAGTGCGAGCGATCGCGAGGATAGTGCCACAGAAACATACCGCCCTTTTTCAGTCAACAGTCAACAGTCAACAGTCAACAGTAAACAGTGAACAGTGAACAAGGGGTGGACGAGTCCGTTTCCTACCTTATAACTGATAACTGGTAACTGATAACTGGTAACTGATAAATGGTAACTGAAGAGGGTAAGGGTGCAAAGGTGCGGTAAGAGCGCACCAGCATGATCGAGAGATCATGGCTCGGTAAACCCCGGTTGGGAGCAAGGTGAAGGAACTACGGTTGGTCTTTTACCAGTTCCGCTCTCATAAGATCCGCTAGAGGCGTTTGGTAACAAGCGTCCCAGATAGATAACCGCCCTCTTAAATCTAGAAACGTAATATGTTACGTTTCTATAAAAGAGAACAGAACCCGGCTTACGTTCCGACTCTCTCTCTCTTTTTTGTCCTTTCTTATTAGTCTTTAGTCGTTTGTTAACAAGCAATGACTAAAGACTGATCGCTTCTGACTCATGATTAATAACTAATGAGCATTGCTTATCCACGCCGTCAACGACAACTCGAAAGCTTAGTCAGAAAATTAGGTCTTGAGGCAGATGCGCCGATAAAGTGGCAACTGCTGGACTTAGCGCTGACTCATCCCACTGTCTCCGAGTCAGCAAATTATGAACATTTGGAGTTTGTCGGCGATGCAGTCGTGCGATTAGTGGCTGCTATTGTTCTATGGGAAACTTATCCTAATTGTCCAGTGGGAGATTTTGCAGCTATTCGTTCGGTGTTGGTGAGCGATCGCATTCTCGCCCAACTAGCCAGAGAATACGGCTTGGAGTTACATTTACTTGTTGCAGGCAGTGCGACTGCTGATAAAGTTGGTCAAGAGTCAAGACTGGCTGATGCTTTTGAAGCAATTTTAGGTGCTCTTTATTTAAGTACACACAGTCTCGAACTGATCCGCTCTTGGCTAGATCCTCATTTCAAAAAACTTGCAGCAGAAATTCGCCTCGATCCGGCTAGATTTAATTACAAAGCCGCCCTGCAAGAATGGACTCAAGCAAAGTATAAAGTCTTACCTGAATATCGAGTCATGGAAATGAATCAACCCCAGCACATTCAAGAGCGTTTCCTGGCTGAGGTATGGCTACACGGACAAAAACTCGGTCAAGGAAAGGGACGCTCTATCAAAGCTGCCGAACAAGCTGCTGCAAAAGTTGCTTTTTTATCACTGGATAATCAGGAAAAGCCCTGAAATAAAAAAGTAGATGATAAGCTAATGTGAGTTATCTTTTGTCTTACTCTTTCTTCTCCTGTCAGCAGACGCTACTTTGTATGCCTACAGTACGGGGCATACGGAACTGTAGCAACGGGATAAGGCTTCTGGTGGGCGTCTACGTCATGGCTAATGACAATAACTAATGACTAATGACTAAAAAAATTAAAATTGCTGTAATTGGTGTTGGACGTTGGGGCGTTCATTTGCTAAGAAATTTTTTAGAACATCCGCAAGCAAGTGTAGTGGCGGTAGTCGATCCGAACCCAGAATGTTTGGCGGGGGTGAAACGGCAGCATAACTTAGGTGACGAAATTCTATTGACAACAGAGTGGCAAGCAATACAGCAAGTGGAAGGTTTAGAAGCCGTTGTTATTGCCACTCCCGCCAGCACGCATTACTCCTTAATTAGCGATGCTTTGCATTGGGGTTACCACGTTTTAGCAGAAAAGCCTTTAACTCTTAACCCAGCAGAATGTCAAGAACTGTGCCAACTTGCCCAAAAACAGGAACGACACCTGATAATTGACCACACCTACTTATTTCACCCAGCAGTTGAGCAAGGGAAAGCTGTTGTACAGGCGCGTCAATTAGGTGATTTACGTTATGGTTACGCTACTCGCACTCATTTAGGACCAGTTCGCCAAGATGTTGATGCACTCTGGGACTTAGCCATTCACGATATTGCCATCTTTAATTCTTGGCTAAATCAAATTCCAGTGAAAGTACAAGCAACAGGTACAGTGTGGCTGCAACCAAAGCTTGCAGGGGAGCAGTCAAATTCCTCTCTAGTCCAAGGATTATCCGACCTCGTCTGGGTGACACTTACATATCCGAACAACTTTCAAGCGTATATTCACTTATGTTGGCTTAATCCTGATAAACAACGACGACTAGGAGTTGTTGGAAATCTTGGCAGTCTGATTTTTGATGAAATGTCTCGTACTTCACCTTTGACGATACTGCACGGCGAGTTTGAGGTGCAAGAAAATCGATTTATTCCTGTGAATCAGAAGCAACAAGTGCTGGAAATAGAAACAGGTGAACCATTAGGGCGAGTGTGCAATCACTTTATCACTTGTGTGCTTGAAAATAGTCCCTCCAAAGTGTCCTCTGGTAAGGTAGGCACGCAGTTGGTGCAAATTCTTGCTGCTTTGACAGAATCTCTTAATAATGGTGGCAAGCCTGTTTTTCTTGATCCAAATGAAGACTGAAATTCTACGGTTTTTGGGCAGCACGGCTACAATACTTTTCTTAATTTGCCGGATGACCGAGACAATTTTAGATTTTAGATTTTGGATTTTGGATTAAAATCTAGAATCTAAAAAAGGGTTTCAAGCCCCTGTCTTACAGATATGGGGCGGCACGTTTCGGGTAAGAAGCTTCTTACCCGAAAGCTGCCTTGTCAATCTAAAATTTAAAATCCAAAATCCAAAATTCAGTGACTGCGTAGCGTAGCTGTGGAAGTATCAAAACTTTGCATTTTATACACTCAGTGTTGAATTATTCAATTCCTTGTTAACAGTAGACGGAAAGCAGTTTTTTTGTAAACTAACTTCTTCTGCTGTTTGCTTTACCCCTCTTACTGCTTGATCCCCAAAGGGAACACCGAGGTTGTGTGAATTTTCTTTTCTTCCTGCGCCTGGTAACAGTGGATCATCAATTAAAGGCAAAGTTACTATCATTGTTGTGCCTTGATCAAGACCTGCACTCTCAAGAGTAATAGTACCCCCCATTAGTTCCATTAAATTTCGTGAAATGGCAAGTCCTAATCCTGTACCACCAAATTTACGTGAATCTGAACCATCCACCATCACAAAAGGGCGAAATAGTTTTTGTTGTTGAGCGGGATCAATTCCTATACCTGTATCTGTAACAGAAATAATGACTTCAGATTTATCATTTATACGTTGAATTTCTGTTGAGATTGTAATGCTTCCTTGTTCGGTAAACTTAGTTGCATTACCGATGACATTAATCAGCACTTGTTTAAGCTTGGCTGCATCAGCATTAACTGGAATTGTCTCATTCAGTTGAGGGATATTTAGTTGCAAGCCTTTTTGTTGAACATTCACTGATTGTATGTTGATAACCTCTATAAGAACTTGCCGTAGATCAATAGGTTGCAGAACTACTGAAAGCTTTCCTGCTTCTATTTTGGAAATATCAAGTAAATCATTAATAATGCCTAATAAGTGAATAGCTGCGTCATCTACACGACTGAGAAACTCCATTTCTTCTTCTCGATCATCGCACATACCATCTCGAACCAGACGAACACAACTAATGATGGTATGTAGCGGGTTTCTCAACTCATGGGAAGTCGTCGCTAAAAACTGAGTTTTCACCTGATTGGCAGCTTTTGCTTCTTTCCATGCTATTTCCAATTCTTCTGCCCAAGCTTTCAACCGTTCAACCATTTGCCCGAGTGCTTGCGCTAATTGGTTAAACTCCCGAATTTTGAAGTTGTCAGGAATTGGTTGTGTTGATTGGTTCAAGTGAAGATTTATAGCGTAGTCTCGCAATTGTTCTACAGGACGTGCCAAATAACGAGCTAAATACAGCGACGCCAAAACACTGGCGCCAATTAAACCCAATGTTAAAACAATGAGGATAAGTTTAATTCCCTCAAGACCATATAAAGCATTATCCAATTCTGTAACGGCTATAATCACCCATTTTCCCTCTTGCCCTTCTGTTAAAGGACTGGGTATGGCAGTATAGCCAGCAAGTAATTCTTCACCTTCATTTTCAAAAAATAAATGCAGAAAATATTTATTACCAGCCAGACCAGCTTTTAGAATTTTTTTGAGTCGCCCAGCATCTGTATGTTGAGCAATATTAGTCCCAACGCGACTAGGAATTGGGTGTGCCATAATTGTTCCATCATCAGCAATAACCATCGTTGAGCCTGTTAGCGAACCTGGCTTAGTTCGCCCTTTTTCTTGGAGTATTGTCACACGAAAAATCAAGGCATAACGTAAGTCTCCCATACTATCGTAGATGGGAGATGATAACAGCAATCGTAGTTGATTTGGTAAGTCTTTTCTACCAGTTGTTCCCAGCTTGGGTGGTAAAATAGCTTCAACATTAATCCCATCATTGGGTATGGGAAATTTTAATTCACCAATTGGTTGATCACCGCAAGTACTTGCAACAACATTACCGCTTTCTGGCTGCGTCAGCTGAATACACTCTATTTGCCTTGGTAGTCGTTGGGCTACTTGATTAAGAAATCGTTTTACTTCCAGAGGCGAACCTGACTGGATAACCGTTGTTTGACTTGCACTGAGCAAGTTTGTTTTCAAGGCAGCGCTCGTCTCTACAATTTTTTCACCTTTGATAACGGCACTTTCTGTTAAATTTTGACGGGCAGTTTCCAGAAGGCTAGAACGTGCCTTTTTATAGGCTACAATCTCCCCTATCAATAAAACCGGAACTAACAGAAGCAAGATTTTTGATACTAAAATCCGACGAAAGGATGATTGACGGGGTTTAGCCATCGGCAGTCTCTCTTAGTATGTGCCAATCACAACAGTAATCCTAAATAACTAGAGCAGCTAGTAGTGTTAAGTTATAAAAATCCTATTTTCTAATCATATTAAAAATATAAAGTAATTTAAAATCGAAAAAAAACTTATTATACAAACACTCACACAGACTAGCTCATACAGGGGTTGCTGTTGCATATAAATATTACAGAGTAAATAGGGAGACAGGAGGTTTCCTATATCACTATTTTTGAAAATCAGCATTTTGTACAGAAAACAAAAACTATCAGACCAACCCAATGGTACAACATCGCCCATATACCACTGTGATTTTGGCGATGAGTGCAGACGGCAAAATAGCGGATGTCAGGCGATCGCGTAGCGGCTGCTTTGCAGCATCGCCTGCTCGGTTTGGTTCCAAGACGGACATTGTACACTTGGAAGAGCAAATCACTTTTTTTCAGATGCTGTTTTATTCGGTGCTGGTACAACCCTAACTGTATCGCACCCACAACTGCTGCAACAACGAACTCAGGCGTGAAAGCTTTCCCAACCTGTCCATATACTTACTACACATTCTGCTAGCCTCAATCCGGAAATACGATTATTTCAGCAGCAAGTCTTGCGTTGGTAAGTAATGACAACAGCAGGAGCGCTTTTTTGCAAATAACGTCAAGAATTTAAGCTAATTTTGACTTAAACGCGCCGGTATAGAGGTTAGTCCCTAAGCCGTCTGCAGTTGCTGGAAGTTCATACAATAGAGTCTGGAAGTTTTTGTGCATAATCGCCTGCAACGACCAACAGATTTAGACTAGGCTAAATAAAGTTTGTGCTAAATTTTGTATCATCTTTAAAACCTCTAATGGTGGAACAACTGCAACCTCGCTATTCTGTCGCTTGGATAAATAAAATAGCTGAAGTCCCCCAAGAGGCGTGGGATACTTTAGCATTACCACTCAAAACTCCGTTTTTAGAATGGGAGTGGTTGAAAAATCTCGAAGCCTCCCAAAGCGCTACAGCTAACACTGGTTGGTTACCGAATCACTTAACCGTATGGCGAGACAGAACGCTGATTGCTGCTGCCCCACTTTACCTGAAAGGACACAGTTCTGGCGAATTTGTTTTTGACCATCAGTGGGCAGACTTAGCACAACGGATTGGTGTAAAGTATTACCCCAAAATGCTGGGGATGACTCCATTTACCCCGGCTGAAGGCTATCGATTTTTGATCGCACCAGGGGAAGATGAAGATGAGATCACGGCATTGATGGTGCACGAGATTGATGCTTTCTGCACCAAACACCGTATTTCTGGATGTCATTTTCTTTATGTAGACCCCCAATGGCGTCCTGTTCTGGAACGCCAAGGCTTCACACCTTGGCTGCATCACAGCTACATCTGGGAAAATCTTGGGTTTAACAATTTTGATGACTACTTGGCAGTGTTCAACGCCAACCAGCGTCGTAACATTAAGCGTGAACGCAAAGCAGTGGAAAAAGCTGGTTTGAGACTACAACCTCTGGCTGGCGATGAAATTCCCCAGTCACTGTTTCCTTTGATGTATCAGTTCTACGCTGATACCTGTGATAAATTTGGCTGGTGGGGTAGTAAATATTTAACAAAGAGATTTTTTGAACAGCTATACGCACATTATCGCCATCGAGTTGTGTTTTTTGCGGCATACACAGAACAGGATTCTCGTCAACCAGTGGGGATGTCTTTTTGTCTGTTTAAGGACGATAGGATGTATGGACGCTACTGGGGTTCTTTTCAAGAAATAGACTGCTTGCATTTTGATGCTTGTTATTATTCACCAGTAGAGTGGGCGATCGCCAACGGTATCCAAATTTTTGACCCTGGTGCTGGTGGACGCCACAAAAAACGTCGCGGTTTCCCTGCGGCTGCCAATTACAGTTTACACCGCTTTTACAATGCTCGTCTTGGACAAATTCTGCGAAATTATATCAGTGAGGTGAATGAACTTGAACAGCAGGAGATTTCCGCAATAAATGCCGAGTTGCCTTTTAGTAGTTCCAATCCCTAATACGAATTTTTGTTATGCATTTTCCGCAACGCTCTTGTGCTAGAATCACCAAAATGTGATCAACAGCAACGAAGATAAGAATTACACTTTATAAGGGGTAAAAAACCCTTAAGACAAGTTAATTTTTATGGTGATTATGGATTTGACTGTTGAAAACTTGGCGGCAATTGACGATAAACTTTCTCAACGTCACATTGACCTTGACCCCGGTGGGTATTTCATTATTTATTTAAATCGGGAGGAAGGATTAATTTGTGCCAAGCATTTCACGAATGTGATTGATGAGCGTGGTTTAGCTGTTGATCCAGAAACTGGCAAGGTCATTCCAGCACGGGAAAAGGTGGAACGCACTCACACGACTGTGTTTAGTGGAAGAACGGCAAAAGAATTGTGTGTGAAAATTTTTGAGGAAACTCAGCCCCCTCCTGTGACTCAGTTAACCCATGCGGCTTATTTGGGTCGTGAGTTTGTCCGATCTGAGATTTCTTTAGTGACAGGACAAGATTATGTTCAGGATTAAAACAGTGAACAGTTATCAGTGAACAGTAAACAGTAAACAGTAAACAGTAAACAGTTATCAGTCAACAGTAAAGTTGATAACCCTTCGGGTTCGCCAGTCGCCTACGGAGGGAGACCCTCCTGCAGCGCTGGCTCACTGATAACTGATTAACTGGTTAATAAGCGAACATCATCCGTTAGAAGATGGCTGAAACACTTGATAAATGTAGTAAGTCGCCATTGGAATAACGGTGGCGGCGACTAAAAGTCCTATCACCCAAGCAGTTGCATTACCTTTGTTGGTATCGGTGTCTTCTGCTGTTGCAAAGGTACTTTCTACCGCTACGTTATCCGTAACTTGGGGAGGTCCGGGATCTGCTTCGCCAGATAGAACGGCGACTAGGCG
Source organism: Brasilonema sennae CENA114 (assembly GCF_006968745.1). Classification (NCBI taxonomy): domain Bacteria; kingdom Bacillati; phylum Cyanobacteriota; class Cyanophyceae; order Nostocales; family Scytonemataceae; genus Brasilonema; species Brasilonema sennae. The sequence goes on from NZ_CP030118.1 coordinate 6,349,296, forward strand.
ATCGCCAGCATCTATAAATGCCTGATTATATTTGTCACCGTCCCGTAATGGTACTGTCAAAGTTTCGGAAGCTACACTCAGAGCAATATCATCTGGCATCAAAGATTTCACTTTATCGCCAGTTATAATTGCGGTACCGTTTTTTGCGACATCAATCATTAATATTATCTGATTTGCTTGTGCTTCCTTTGCAGGAAACCATTTTTCAAACAGAGCTTTGGTGAAGCTCTCCGGAGTTTCACCGTAGTCAAGACGACGAACTGTGACAAATCTGACTTCTTTTCCGGTTTGCTTTGCTAAATTCTCAAGGGTGCTGTTAAGCTTACCTTCACTTAAACGGCTGATGACGTCAGCTTGATCAACAACCCAAGTGGATTCACCACTTTTAATGGTTGGCATATCATAAACACCAGTCGCCCAAGCAGACGCAGCAAAGACAAAAGAAGCCAGAGTAACCATCACCGTCGGCAGAAGCAGCCGTTGGATGCGTTTTTTCCAGCTATAAACTCGATTGAGGAGCTCTTTCATGGGATTTACCAAAACACACACTTGCACAAAAAAAATACTACATAACCACTGGCAAAATCTTCTATTTGCCTGCGTCTTATATGCAAAGCGCAATAGCGGTTATGCAAACAGTGCTTACAACTTCTAGCTTAAATCTCAAGTAGCATAAAATTTAGTGGCTTTTTAAGTCAATTGATTTGTGTTTTAATCTTCCACTAGTTGTAAATCGCCGTTCAAAAGCTAAATAGAACAAGTAGGCAAATACTAACGATATTCCCAGACTAACTAGATACAGTAACACTGTATACGTAATCGCAGGTAGTTGCAAGTCGTGTAGAAAGTGATGCACTAGCGTCACTATCACTCCGTGAGTAAGATAAAGACTGTAGGAAAATGATCCGAGTGTGATTGCAAGAGCTGATTCTAATACGCGCAGCCCTTTTGGTAACGTATTTTTTTCAAGAATAAAGTTAGTGCAGTAAATGATCAGACAAGCTGCAGCTAGCGCAGCAAAACTTTCAAAAATCCATGCATCTAATCTTAGTCTTTTCCATTCTGTTAAAAAAGCAATGCCAGCAAAAATAACTGCTAACACAGACCATGGTACAGACTTTCTTAACCTGATCCAATCAGGTTTTTGTGAAAATCCAATTTCAGCGGCTAGCATCCCTATAGCAAATGAACCTAGCAACCAAGGACGGCTTACGTCCATCAAACCGTTGAATAAATAGTGGGGTGTCAGTCCAATTATAAAAGCAATTAAAATAACTGATAACCAACCCCAACGTCTCAGTAAAGGTAGTAACAACAGTGGAAACAAAAAATAAATTTGCCATTCTACTGCCACACTCCACAATGGCAGGTTAATAGCATGTGCTAGCGTTCCTGGAGTTAAATTATGAATTAGTAGTAGGTGTAAGATAACATCAACAAAAGAATGGTTCAAGATCTCAGAAGGAAGAGTAAAATCTTTTCACTCTACAAAGATTCAATTATTAAGTCTGTGATGAAATTTCCAAGCAGATATAAGCACATCTGAATCAAGGAGGAGTATCTCCAACATCAGCCATTACATTCAAGTCAACCATCGGAGCGAATAAGTAAATACTTCCTCGACTACTATAACGGCTTTGCTGCAGCCGGTTTTTGTAGTTTGCTGCTGTTGTAATCATGATGTGCCAAGAAAACTTACATATTTACTAAAGCGCTTTTTTACTGACACAAGTAGTCTGCAATTACTATACTAAAATCCATTTGCAAATTTTATGTAAAGAAACAGTATTTTTTTTATAAAAATCATGAAAATTTCAAAAACATAGATTTGGTTTTCGATGACATATAAAACTCCGGACGTCTCTATTTTTATCACTTGGGGTATGAGTCAGTTCATCGAGCTTCTTGCCTGTTAAGCGTTCCCTGTGTTTCTTGAAAAAAAAGAGAATTGAGAGTGTCTCAAAGGTGAATGGAACTGTAGGTAAGCTGAACAAGGGGAAGGTAGTAGGAAATTCACCCATGTCGCCTACTGTAGGAACCTTAATCCCCGTATAGTAATATTTTTTATTTTAAGTAGAAAGTTATCTGCGTGACATACTCCCGACGCTCACCGGAAGCGGGTAGAGCTGCTGCTAAAGCTTTCAAAGACTTTTCCCAGCCACTCTTGCCCTTTATGCTTTTAATGGATACAGGACTTACGCAAAAATAACGTACTTGCACCCGTTGCGACGAGGAGTCCGTAATTTCACAGTCTTGTTGTTTCGTAACTCGTGCGTAAGTCCTAAACTAATCAGAAACGACTGACAAAGATGGTATTTTGCGGATTTCTTCACGCACACTCATAAGGGTTCTACCGAGATGATTGTGACCCGTTTTATCTACACCACAACCCCAGAAATAATCGTTTGGTGAGTTTTCTACAATCAAGTTATCACCAGTCATTAAAAGGATTTCTCTAATCTCGGTATGTGTCATAAACTTTTTAAGTACAGCTTCTCGCATCACTTGAGTTTTGACCTCCTCCCAGTCTAAACGAACTTGGCGCGTGCAGTCGCGTCCTAATGCTGCCGCAAGTTCTGGTGTTTCAGCACTATGGATAAGAGGTATGATCATAGCATCTGAGGTTCCAACAAACTTTTGAGCTTGATAATAATGCTCAACTGTTGACCAAAAGATGTCTTGCATGACGATTCCATGAGAAGAAAAATTGGAAAAACAGCCGTAGGGCTGCCAAACCTTGTAAAAGTAAATAGTCATTTGAAAATTGCTGTTTGATACATTAATATCCACTATCACGGTAGATACTACCAATAAACAGTCTGCTTTGAATTCCACCGCAGTACTTGTCTCAAGGTAGAAGATTGCGTTCAAAACAGAGTTCTATTGTGAAGTGAAAAGTCGTAGCGAGAGGTTAATAATGCAGGCAAAAAGTGAAAAGAGCAACCAAAGCGCCCCGTTGATTGTTGCTGGAATTTTCCTAGGTATAGGTCTAGGTGGCTTCTTTGATGGGATTGTACTGCATCAGATTCTTCAGTGGCATCATATGTTGAGTAACATTCGACCTCTGACCACAATGTCTAATATAGATATGAATACAATCTGGGACGGCTTATTTCACGCCTTTGATTGGATAATGACTGTGATTGGAGTGGTGTTGCTGTGGCGGGCAGGAGGGCGTGAAGATGTTCCTTGGTCATCCAACATCTACTTTGGATCCATACTTACCGGTGCTGGGTTGTTCAACTTGGTAGAAGGAGTGATTGACCATCATATTCTTGGCATCCATCATGTAAAACCAGGACCGAATCAGCTAGCCTGGGATTTAGGATTTCTTGCCCTCGGTGCGTTTCTTGTTATCGTTGGGTTGGTATTGGTACAAAAAAACGGTAAAAATTATGAATTATGAGTGTTCAATGTTGAATTTTCCATAATTCATAATTTGTATGTCTGCAGATGCTTTTGAAAAAACAAGCTGGATTTGGCAGGGTTCCCAGTTTCAACAACAAGTTGGAGAATGGTTTGAGTACCAGTTATCTCGCTTTAATTGGGCTTTGCCAAAGTTCTCACCTCAGTCGTCTATTAGTCCCTGGGTGCTGAAGCTGGTGAACTTTATTTTTTGGCTGTTACTGGGGTTATTTCTAGTTTGGGTTGGTTGGCGTTTATGGCAGGAACTTCGCCCTTATTTTAACTCTTGGCTAGCTGGTCACAATTGGACAAATTCTCAAGCAAAAACTGCAGAAAATGAATTATCTGTAACTGAATGCTTGACGCGATCGCAAGAATTTTCCCGTCAGGGTAATTACCGTCAAGCATGCCGTTATCTTTATTTCGCAATGTTGCAGCACTTGCATGGGCAGGGAATTCTCCCTCACAAATCTAGCCGTACAGATGGCGAATATTTGCAATTGCTGCAAATGTTTGCGACTTCAATACAGCCCTATGAGACTTTGATGACTACTCACGAACAATTGTGTTTTGGCAATGCTGAAATTTCGGCAGACAATTATGAGCATTGTCAGCAAGCGTATCGGGAGATTTCCAACACATGAAACGCTCAAACCGTCTGGCTTGGATTGGGGCGATCGCCTTGGGAGTGATGATACTACTCAGTTTCTTCACCGCCCCAACCAGCACCAACATCAATAGTGGTTCCACTTACAACCGCGCTCCCGACGGTTACGGCGCTTGGTATGCTTATATGGAAAAGCAAAAAACTGGTATCAAGCGTTGGCAAAAGCCTTTTAGTGATTTAAATACAGAAAAACGCCCCATTACTTTATTACAAATCAACACCCGCTTGAGCGATTCTGGGCTGTATGATGACGAGAAACAATGGGTAGAAAAAGGTAATAATTTGGTTATTTTAGGTGTAGGCGAACACGTAACATCAGCAGACTTCACCACCATGCAAAAATCTCCCAGAGGAGATGTCAAAATTCAGACGCGAAGACGGCGACGACTCAAAAATCAAGAAAAGGTTTCTTTAGGCGATCGCTTTGGGGCTGTTGTTTGGGAAGAAAATTACGGTCAAGGAAAAGCTATTTTTTCTACGACTCCCTACTTAGCTGCCAATGCCTATCAAGACTATCAAAGTAATTTTCAGTATTTATCAGATTTAGTCAGTCAAAAAGATCATTTATTATTTGTAGATGAATACATCCACGGCTACAAGGAACCCAGTGTCAGAAAAAGAGAAGGCAAAGGAGATTTATTAAGTTATTTTACCAAAACTCCTGTATTTCCAGCTTTCTTACAAGCAGGCATACTGCTATTGGTGCTCATTTGGTCAAAAAATCGACGCTTTGGCAAGCCAGTTGCATTATTATCACCAGTCGTTGACAACAGTGAAGCCTACATCAAAGCTTTGGCAGGAGTTTTGCAAAAAGCTAAATCCAGCGACTTTGTTGTAGAAATGGTAGGAAAAGCAGAACAATTGCAACTACAAAAAGCTTTAGGATTGGGGCAAGAATTACTGGATCAGCAAACTATAATCAATGCTTGGGTACAGCAAACAGGGATTCCTCCTACAGAACTAGAAGAGGTGTTAAAACGACAATCCCAAAAACGCCACATGAGTGAATCAGAACTGTTAAGCTGGTTGGAGAAATGGCAAACTCTTCGGAGAATTAAAAATTCATAATTAACAGTTACCTTCTATAGCAATCCTATCTGCAAAGTGAAAATGACTTTTTCAATGAACCGCAGAGGCGCAGAGTACGCACAGAGAAGAATAAAGAGAGGTTTTCACGTTAGCGTAGCGTGCCCGTAGGGCATATGATTTAGAACTACTATATATAGCAAAATTACTTTGAAACGAACCGCCAAGACGATCCAGCGCGAATGAAGGCTTTCCCTCCGTAGGTGACTGGCGTGCCAAGGACGCCAAGGAAGAGGAATTTCACAAATAATTTAGGATTGCTATAGTATTTTAAATAATTAGGGAGATTTTCTATAGCTTTTAACTCTGCGTCCTCTGTAGTTTTTAAAAATGCTTTTGTGCCTGACGTTAATTGTTTATAAATAATAATGAGCGAAATCAATCCTGTTTTAAATCGTCTTAATCAAGAACTTAATCGAGTTGTGGTTGGTCAATCCACCCTAATACACCAGCTTTTGATAGCTTTACTTGCAGGTGGACATGTGATTTTGGAAGGAGTGCCAGGAACAGGTAAAACACTGCTTGTGAAAGTCCTGGCACAGTTGATTCAAGCCGATTTTCGCCGAATTCAATTGACACCAGATGTGCTGCCATCAGATATTACTGGAACAAATATTTTCGATCTAAACACCCGCAGTTTCAGCTTGAAAAAAGGGCCAGTTTTTACCGAAGTCCTGCTTGCAGATGAAATCAACCGAACTCCCCCCAAAACTCAAGCAGCTTTGCTAGAAGCAATGGAAGAGACGCAGGTAACACTGGATGGTGAAAGTTTGCCATTGCCAGACTTATTTTGGGTGATTGCAACGCAAAATCCTTTGGAATTTGAGGGTACTTATCCTTTACCAGAAGCACAATTGGATAGATTTGTCTTCAAACTAGTGGTAGATTATCCTGACCAAGCTGCTGAAAAGCAAATGTTACTCAATCGTCAGGCGGGATTTGCAGCACGACGCCTAGATATTGCTCGTTTACAGCCAGTGACAACAATATCTCAAATTTTGTCAGCACGACAAGTCGTAAGAGATGTTAAAGTTTCTGAAACAATCATTGATTATCTGCTTTTGTTAGTCAGAACCTCGCGACAATATCCTGATTTAAGTTTAGGTGCATCTCCTCGTGCTGCTGGTTTGTGGTTGCAGACATCACAAGCAGCAGCGTACTTAGCTGGACGAGATTTTGTAACGCCGGATGATGTGAAAGCAGTTGCATCACCACTACTACGTCATCGTTTGATTTTGAAACCAGAAGCGATGTTAGATGGTTTCAAAATTGATGGGGCGATCGCATCAATATTAAATAAAGTGCCAGTCCCAAGATAAAGTATTTAAAACAGTGAACAGTGAACAGTGAACAGTAAACAGTAAACAGTGAACAGTGACCAAAAAACTGATAACTGATACTGCGGGTACTTGGTAACTGATAACTGATACTGCGGGTACTTGGTAACTGTTAAATTATGCTTCCTTCTAAACGAGTTTATTTTTTATTGATATTAGGAATTGCGATCGCCCCAACTTTAACCTTATTTACCAGCATTTGGGCAAGTTTATTTATAACTTTGCTTTTTGATGTTATCGTGCTGGGATTGATGGTTGTGGATGGTTTGCAAGTTCGACAACATCGCGTGCAGATGACACGCGAAATACCATCGCGATTGTCCATTGGACGAGAGAATCCAGTTTTACTCAAGGTGACATCAGGAAAAGCCAACGCGATGATTCAAATCCGGGATGACTACCCAAGTAGTTTTGGAGTGTCTGTCCCTGCACTACGCGCCACTGTTCCTAGTCACACGACTCAAGAATTAACTTATACCGTCCATCCCACACAGCGTGGAGAGTTTTCTTGGGGGGATATTCAAGTCAGACAACTTGGTGCTTGGGGATTAGCTTGGGATGATAGAAAGATTTTTCACAGTCTGAAAGTGAAAGTTTATCCAGATTTAGTGGGGTTGCGATCGCCAGCCCTTTCAACGCGAACAAATGAACTAGTGAGTCATTCCAATGACACAAGTTGCAGATGAGTAGGAAAATAGATATTTTCGACCAATTTTAGCGTGTGTTAACTCTGAGAGTTATGAGTGGAGTTGAGACTAAAAATCGGCGATCGCCATCGACAGTAGAAACTTCGCTTAGGCGTGAGCAAAAGGTGTGATGAGCGAACAAGCGGAAATGCTCGAGTTGTCTCCAGGAGGCACGAGGGGGGCTGCGCCCTCCCTCAGGACTCCCCCCGTTGCCTGTCGCTGAGCGACCGCCGCTATCAAAATAGCGAGTGAAGCGGCATCGCCTGTCGTGGCGGTCACTCACCCTTCGGGTTCGCAGTCGCTACAACGGGGGGAACCCCCGCAACGCGCTGCGAACCGCTTCGCTGCGACAGGCTCAAAAAAAGATTACTTATCTCAATAGATATCTAAAAGGCGTGCAGTCGAAACATGACGATGTCTATGATCAACAATTAAAGGTTGGCGTTTTTTCTTCGGACTTCTTATGGCTTTGAGAAAACGTTTGAGATTCACGCCAGTCGCCAGCTGTTGTAAAAGTTGTCCCATTTGGTCTAAAGAATATGTCCTGAATATTTCCCACTGCTGGGATGGAATAGCAATCATCATCCCGCGATATGTGCCTTGAATTTCATCTACTAAGTAGAAATCAGACAAACCTGCATCAATTTTGGCGATGCCATGTACGCTTCCTAAGGCGGCTTTTAGAGTGGCGAGAATGTTGTATGTTACTAACGCCATCGAAAACGAGAACAGGGCAGCTTTAGGATAGGCTAACGTTTGAATTTCGGCGTTAAAATTTTCAGTTACGGTTTGAAAAAGGGTTTCTAGACTCCAACGATTACGATATAACTCGGCTATTTTTGCCGCATCAGCGTGGCTTAAGGGTAAGTTTGTCAAAATCGCTATTTCCCATTCTTTGTCTCGTGTTGGCACAAACAACTTCAGCACAACTCGTCGGCATTTTAAACGATTTCCCTCGTAACAAATTTCGATGCACTGCTCAAAAAGATTTCCTGTATCGGTTTGACCCAAAGCTCTTAAGGTGCTCAGTTCTGTCCAACCTAAAGACCCATGTTGCCGAATCACAAAGAAAGCTTTTTGCTGTGCAATCGTCCACAGAAACTTGGCTGTGCAAAAATTCCGGTCTCCAGTCCAAACATCGTTTGGTTGTACACCAGACAGCACATTATCAAATAAACTCCGCTCATTTGCATGACCATCTTGACAAAGAATAATATCTATTACCAGTTTTGATAGTGGATCTAATACAACTATTGCTTTACCTGGCAAAGCTTTAGCTGCAAATAAACGAATTGCATCTAATCGATGGTCTGTAGCAGCCAAACAAGTCCCATCTACAATTTTATGCCGATATCCTGGTAGTGGATTTGGCTGTTCTCCACCCATGATTTCAATTAGCACTCGCAAATCGCTCGCTGTTTCTCTTACCAATGCTTGACTCACACTCAGTTCTACACCGCAGAGCTTTTTATATAGTGCTGTGGTGCTCACAATCAGGTTTGTTGCTCTGGCTTTATAGGCGGCATGAACCGATTTTTGAATTCCACACACCACCAAACTCATCAAATCTACTTGGCTGGAAAATAGTAATTCTTGCTGGTGCTGTACTTTCGCGTGAGTTTCAAATAATTTATCCATCCGTTCCGGGGCAAATACACGCTCCATTAATCCTCGTGCCATTACACTTACTGGACTTTCTTGGACAAATTGTTCAAAAATGGAGCGTAGCATCTTGACACCCAAACTCGCCCTTATATCTTGAGGATACATCGAAGTTGTACCTCAGATTCCTGACTGGCACAGGGTTTTAGATTTCAAAATCCTAGTTCATTTGTTCGCGTTGAAAGGGCTGGGTTGCGATCGCTCTCAATTCGCCTAGTACTGCAATCATCAGGAGTCAACCGTCAATCTCGCCAATTCAATATTGGCACAGAATTTGCTGAACTCCGGAACTATCGCGCTGGTGATGATTTGCGGTTTATTGATTGGAAAGCAACTGCCCGTCGTGTGAACGCTTATGGTACACCACCATTGGTGAAGGTACTTCAACCGGAACAAGAGCAAACCTTGCTGATTTTGTTGGATCGGGGACGGTTAATGACGGCAAAAGTACAGGGTTTGCAGCGATTTGACTGGGGTTTGAATGCGACTTTATCGTTAGCTTTGGCTGGATTACATCGGGGCGATCGCGTGGGTGTGGGTGTCTTTGATCGCCAAATGCATACTTGGATTCCTCCAGAACGCGGTCAACATCGCCTGAGTCACCTTATTGACCGCTTAACTCCCATTCAACCAGTGTTGTTAGAATCTGATTACGTAGGGGCACTCACAAGTGTTGTGCGGCAGCAAACTAAGCGTTGTCTAGTGGTGGTGATTACCGATTTAGTTGATCTGACCGCCTCTTCAGAACTTCTAGCAGCACTTTCTGTGCTTACACCTCGCTATTTGTCGTTTTGTGTCACCTTACGCGATCCTCTCGTTGATCATTTGGCACAGAGTACCAGTTTAGAAGGTGGAGTTACAGCTGCTTATACCCGTGCTGTCGCCCTAGATTTATTAGCACAACGACAAGTCGCGTTTGCCCAACTCAAACACAAAGGTGTGTTGGTGTTAGATGCACCAGCAAATCAAGTGACAGATCAATTAGTAGATAAATATTTGCAAATCAAAGCACGGAATCTGCTTTAACTCATATCTCGTTCAAAACCTCACCCTCGCTTGAATCGGCGCAAAAATCTTTCCCTCTCCTTTATAAGGAGAGGGATGCCCGACAGGGCAGGGTGAGGTTCCCTGCATCACCTCACCCTCGCTTGAATCGGCGCAAAAATCTTTCCCTCTCCTTTATAAGGAGAGGGATGCCCGACAGGGCAGGGTGAGGTTCCGTTTTCAATTTACGACTACAATAAGCCACCAAAAATATAAATAATCCCATCCCTACAAGATATTTAAAAACTTCTGGAACATTAGGATTAGGAGATAAAAAGCCTTCAATAATACCAGCAATAATCAACATTGGTACAATACCAAATATTAACTGTACCGCTTGAGAACCATAGAATTTAAGTGCATCTACACGGCGATATTTACCAGGAAATAAAATAGCTCTTCCAAGTAAAAAACCTGCACCACCTGCAAAAAAGATGGCTGGTAATTCCAGGGAACCATGCGGAAAAACAAATGCCCAAAAAGGATAAGCAAGATGATTTTGACCCACCAAGGTAGCAATCGCACCAATGGACAAGCCATTAAAAACCATCAAATAGGTTGTAAAAACTCCTGCGGTGATTCCACCAGCAACAGCACCAAAGGATACGGACAGGTTGTTAATCATGATACCGGTAGATGCTAGGGGTTCAATGCCGACAATAGACCCCATCCACAATTTATGCTCGTCTCGTACCAATTTGATCAGTTTTTCTGGAACTACAATTGACAGAAAACTTGGATCTTGCCAAGCATACCACCAAGCAATGATCGCTCCTACTAAAAATAGGGCAATGGCAGTCGCTGTATATGGGAATGTCTGCTGCACGACGCCTGGTAATCCCCATTTGTAAAATTGCACTACGGCTTCCCACTCTTGTCGTCGTGAACCTTGGTAAATTTGGCTATAACCTCTATTTGTTAATAAATGTAAATTTTGTACTAAAATATTACCTAATTGTTGAGTACGAGCGCGAGCCAAATCTGCTGCTACTGAACGGTATAAACTTGCTAATTCTCTAATTTCTGCTGCTCCTAGAGACTTTAGTCCTTTTTTCTCTACCTGGCTTAATAAGGCATCCAATCGCTGCCAATTTGGTTCTCGCCGCGCGATCCATCGTTGAATATTCATGAATTTTCAGAATACCGAGTATTAACTTATCCTAAAATAGCCTCACATTTACCGCCCTACTTTACAAGAGAGACTTAGACATCATGTCATATAATATTGGTTCTCCGAGTCCAATACAACCTCTCAGTCTTGGAAATGTTGTCAGCGCAGGATTACGGTTATATCGCTCTCATTTTAAGGATTATTTTTTACTCGCTTTGAAAGCTTATGTATGGCTACTTGTTCCATTTTATGGGTGGGCAAAGTTTTATGCTTTATCAGCGCTGATTTCCCGATTGGCTTTTGGTGAATTGGTGAATCAACCTGAAAGTATTTCGTCTGGTCAGCGTTTTGTCAATTCTCGGTTAGGGCAGTTTTTTCTTACGATACTGTTGATGTTTTTTCTGATACTGGGGATTTATCTCGGTGTTGTAATTTTAGGTGTAATTTTAGGTGGAATTTTAGGTTTTATTTTTTCTTTATTGGGAATACCATTTGACGCGATAGCTCAGCAAGGAAATGCAGGTGTATCCGTGCTCTATGTAGTGCTCGCGATTATTATAATAATAGCATTTTTATGGTTGTTAATGCGGTATTTTTTAGTGGAAGTGCCGCTTGCTATTGAGGATAATATTGATGGCAGGTCAACGATTGCTCGAAGTAAGGAGTTAACTCAAGGTTACGTCTGGCGGATTCTTTTGATTTATTTAGTTGCCTTTTTAATTACACTACCTCTTCAAATTATTGTTCAGATTCTTCCCACTATTATTCAGTTGATTTTTGCTGCTTTAGTAGAACAATATCCATTAGTTTTTAGTATTTTTAGTACTACTGTTTCTCTGTTAAATTGGATTTTAAGTTTTGCCGGTGGGCCGGTCGTTTTACCATTCTGGCAAACAATTAAAGCAGTTGTTTACTATGACCTGCGGAGTCGTCGTGAGGGATTAGGGTTGAGATTACGCGACCATGAGATTTAAACGTTAGCAAAAAAATTGCTATGCATATATTTAATCGTGTTAAATTCAACACCCCAGAAAGTGTCGAACTGGAGTTTACCCTTGCTGGGATTGGTAATCGTGCTTGGGCACTACTGATTGACTATCTCGTTTTGAGTGTGATATTGATACTGTTTCTAATTGCTTGGATAACACTTTCCATTCAACTGGCTGATTTGTGGAAATCTATTTTCCGTGATCAAGCAGGTTTTTGGTTGGTGGCGATCGCATTCCTTATTGGTTTCGCTATTTACGGTGGATATTTTGTATTTTTTGAAACACTATGGCAAGGTCAAACCCCTGGTAAACGCTTTACAAAAATTCGTGTCGTGCGAGATGATGGTAGACCTATTGGACTGCAACAAGCAACACTGCGTGCTTTACTGCGACTATTTGACGAAGTTCTGTTTATTGGAGCAATTCTTATCATGTTCAGTAACCAGGAAAAGCGTTTGGGTGATTTAGCCGCTGGCACAATTGTGATTCAAACTCAAACACCCACTACATCAAGAACTTTGACTATTTCAGAACAGGCAAAGTCGTTGAGCGAGCAATTGCTACAAATTGCCGATTTGTCAGCCATGTTACCTGATGATTTTGCCGTTATTCGGGAATATTTGTACAGACGTTCTGCAATGGCACCAAAGGCAAGAACCTCAGTAGCTCTACAATTAGCTAAGGATATTAAAGCTATTATTCACTTAGAAAATATACCAGAAGCTGTCACCCCAGATGTACTTTTAGAAGCTATTTACCTTGCATATCAAAAATTTTCAAATTTTAGTCATGACTAAAATCTAAAATTGGCCAGTCTGATTCCCGATAATAGCCCGTCATGTCGTCAAACTTCCGTAGTTCGGCACGGCTTATGCTAAATTCCAGGGAATTCTCTGCCCATTGCTGATTCAACTCAGAAAACATGTTAGCAAGATGCTCGTAGTCTAGATTGGGCGCAATTTCTCCAAAATAGCCCAATGTCACATGAGCGCTGAAGTGATAATGTTGCTCAATCCCCAACGCCATCAAGTTGGAATTTTGATAAATTGCTCGACGCAAGTTAACAATTTGATCATAGGACGCTTCATCCTGAGGTACTAAACAAACGCCTATAGCTCTTGGCATCACCAACAGCCCCTGCATTTGCCAGCGAATGGGGTGAGTTTGCTTCTGCTTGGATTGTTGATACTGCTTAAAGATGTCCGCAAAGCAAGAGCGTAACTGTTCTTCAAATTTTGGGTTTTTTTCGCGAGCGTCATAGTAAGCACTGTCCCAAATCAAGTCCGCTAAAGTCAAATGAAAGCTTGCAGGAGGTACAGGTACGATCCAATCAGAGTTGACTCTTAGCTGTAAAAGTTCCTGTTGGTAATCCTGTAAGTGTGCGTAGAAAGTAGAGTTGTCTGTTTCTTCTTCCCTAGGTGGGGTGATCACTGTATAGCCAGGAAAAGGTGCTGCTTGTCTTCCTTGATCTGAATGCGGCTGAAATTTGGAAGATGTCTGGATATGCTGGACCTGAGTTTTGTATGCTTCGCTTAGCGTCATCCGCACTAAACGATTTAAGTAAATTTGATATTTGTCGTCCAACGTTCATATCCTCCTACTCCACGCTTATTGATTGTAGGCAAAATCACCTGCATTAAATCAGCGATTTAAAAAGTATTTAGCTTTTATGAGGTAGTACCGCTGCGCAAAAGTCAAAAGGAGCCAGTGCGTTGGGCGGCTATGCCGACTTGTAGCACCTGGCGTTCAAAAGGAGCCAGTGCGTTGGGCGGCTATGCCGACTTGTAGCACCTGGCGTTCAAAAGTATTATGGAATGGGCTTTTTAGGGATTTGAAATGGTGAACCCGAAGGGTTGCCCTATTTACGCGCCCGACGTAGTAGTAGGGTGATCAGGAAAATAAGGAACACAAAGAAATATTATAAATAATGACTACTCTGGTCTGATTGGATCTACTTTCTCTAAAAACAGTGAGGTTCCCTATGCCAGTCTACTTTTACTGGGGTGAGGATGATTTTGCGATAGAAAAGGCGATCGCTCTTGTGCGCGATCGCATCCTAGATCCCCTGTGGACAAGTTTTAACTACACAGTACTACCTCCAGATTTACCTGATGCGCCGATCCAAGGATTAAATCAAGTGATGACACCACCCTTTGGCACTGGCGGACGTTTGGTATGGCTTGCCAATACTACCCTCTGCCAGCAATCCTCAGAGAATGTGTTATCAGAACTGGAGCGAACTTTGCCAGTCATCCCTGAAAATTCATATTTGTTACTCACCAGTAGTCACAAACCAGATGAACGCCTCAAATCAACCAAAATTCTGAAAAAATTCGCGGAATTCAAAGAATTTTCTTTAATTCCGCCTTGGAAGACGGAACTACTGATGCAGTCTGTCAGTCAAGCTGCTCAAACAGTAGGAGTAAAACTAACTCAATCGAGTGTAGAGATGTTGGCGGATGCTGTAGGCAATAATACACGCCTTCTCTACAGTGAGTTGGAGAAATTACGGCTTTACGCTGAAGGTAGCAATCAACCTTTGGACACAGAAGCCGTCGCTCAGTTAGTCCGAAATACCACTCAAAATAGCCTACAATTAGCCGCAACAATCAGAATAGGGGACACTGCTAGAGCCTTAGGGATATTAATTGATCTTATTAACGCTTGTGAACCTCCTTTGCGAATAGTTGCCACCTTGATTGGGCAATTTCGCACTTGGTTATGGGTCAAGCTCATGGTAGAAAGTGGTGAGCGCAATTCACAAGTTATTGCTAAAGCTGCGGAGATAGGCAACCCCAATCGCATTTACTATCTACAGAAAGAAATTCAATATGTTTCTGTACAGCAACTTATTGCTAGTTTACCTATATTGTTAGATTTAGAAGTTAGCCTCAAACAAGGAGTTTCAGAGATGTCCACACTACAGACTAAAGTCATAGAGCTTTGTCAAGTCTATCAAAGAACTTAACCAAAAAAATAAACATTTTGTTGCTTGAGTGTTTTCTGGAACTTCTCACTCATAAAATAATTCACAGTAATTAAGATATCCCGACTGTAGTTGTTGCATCAAAAAAATGAAAAGATATTACCATCATTTTTTCCGACTTAGTTTAATTCCGATAATTGCCCAATCCTTATTTCTGGGCACAGTTGTAACTGCAACTTTGGTTTCTAGTACTTTAGTTTTGAGTTCAAAAGCCGATGCTCAAGCTCCACAAGGAGTTAATTCTGGTGAACTTAAAAACTATGCCAGAGCTATGCTAAGAATGGAGCCTGAGCGTCAACAAGCCTTTGACGAAATAAAAAAAATTATGAATGCTGGAGATGTTCCAAAGATTGTTTGTAACGATAACAACAGCTTAAATGGTCTTCCTGGTAAAGCAAGAGATATTGCTGTCAATTACTGCCAACGCTATCAAAAAGTTGTTGAAGATAATGGTCTTTCAATTGATAGGTACAACACAATTACGACACAGGTTCAAGGTAATGAAGATTTAAAACGGAAGATGTACAATGAATTACTTCGGCAACAAAAAGTGCCTAAATCTCTGTAAAAAAAATCAAAAAAAATCTTGATTGTCCTGGTTAAAATGATATAAGCATTTTAGATCTTGTAACTCTTCAGAAAAGAGCAAACCTCATAGTCGATAATTTGATGTCGAACCTTTTGGTAAGAGAATTATGGTAACAGTGTGTCATACTAACGCCATTTTAAAAATATCTATTTAACGTCCACTCTTGCCGTGTCGCAGGTATACCAAGAGTCCGTAGGTTACATACAACCAAGCCTGCACGAAAGCAAGAGCGTTAGCACGTCAAGAACGTCAACAAGAGAATAAGTCATCTTGTAGTGAGAAGGAAGCTATTTTGAAATGCACAACTTGTTAGGAATTTAGTTGCAATTAGTATTTATTTTGTCAACGCACATGTTGATATACATATTTTATAAAAAATAGAAAAATGTCAGATTGAGCGTTATGCAGAAAAACAAAGCTTTTCGGAAATTTCACCTTTTGGAAACCCCCAAAAACTAAGCATCTTTACTTTACTCAAAATGACATTTATGTATCAAATATCCCGTTTTTTGTAGTGAGTACATAATAAACGATTCTCATACAGTCAGAAAGTACCCTTAGGGGTACTCTTTTTATCAAGAACTATCAAACCACCAGTAAACACAAGAAAAAATTAATCTGTCACCTTTGCGATGATCGCCCCTTCAAGATAAACATAGCCTATGGCTTACACCACCACTGAGTTAAACAGCTAGCAAAGCAGTGTCTTGTGAAGGAAATACCTGTAAAAGCCAAAATAAAAAACGCTTTGAATCTCCTAATTTTATTTTTATATATAATTCTTTTATTGAAAAAGCTTAATCTTCACAATTTAAAAATGCTTGTCGCTTTGCATGAATATTTCTCATGTGCTTTTTCACTGTATTCATAGAAATGTAAAGTTGCTCAGCAATTTCTTTATAGCTAAGTTTTCTTCTATAAAGATACCAAATCTCTGCTTCTCGTGGTGTTAATTTGTATTTAGCTACTTCTAAAATTGCAAGATTTTTTAATGATTCATATTTGTTTTCCATACTCACTAATAGATAAGAACTATTACACTTTTCTAAATTAAGCCATCTAACACGAACAGAAAAAACTTTTGACTTATCTACTACAATCTCATGAGATATAATCATCGTTTTTTTGGCTATAATACTACGGTTTTCCAATAAAGTCTCGCAAAGACACCAGATAGCAGGTGGTATACAATTTGAGTTGGAACTGTCTTGATTAATTTCAGAAACGATACTACAAGCAGATGTATTTGCATGAATCAGTTCGCCTGTCTCGTTTAAAAGTAAAATACCGTCTTGTAAGCCTTCAATAACTTCTTGGAAAAAATAAGCTCGCTGAGAATCATGCAACTCTATATTATCTAACAGTTGTCGTTGAAATGTTTTTTCTCTAGGTCTACGTGAGATTGTTCTTGTGGTGATCATGGGACATACTTTATTATTCACAACACTATTCTTCATTTAGTCGTCTTTTGATGTTGAAAATATGTACCTTAATTGTCTGCATAATATTGCAGAACAATGACACATAAAAATGCAAATGAGTGTGTCATAAAGAACATGGCACACATGAGAGTGAATTTTCAGAAGTTTTTATAGCCTTCTTAACAACTTAATATTGAATACACCTGTTAAAGACTCTATTTCGGATATAAATTTTGTAAGTGTAAATTAATTTCTTTATATTCTAATTGTTATAAAAGCGTTGCTTTTTTTAGACTCTAGGGAGAGTATTTTAAGCAATACCATAATATAAAAAATTAAGCAATAGCATTAGAATTTGCTTATTGATAATCTGCCTTCATGGTACAAGCCCCCGGATTCATGAGCCACTGCACAGGCGGGAGTTAAGCGATTTGTAAGCGCAAGGCGCACGTCCAAAGGGCATAGCAGCGTATCCGCAAGAGTTAGCATGTGGCGTGGGATCAATTCCATTATCCAAAATCTAATATCCAAAATTGTCTGACGCAAGCTTTTGTGTTTAACAGCTTATCAAGCAAATAATTTAAATCTTGCTAGGTGGGTTTCAATGGCTTGAGGCAAGATTTTACTGAGTTCTTTAGTGTCTCGAAATTGCAAAATTTGTGATGGTGGTAAGTCAAAAGGAAACTGCCCTGCTATATCTGAGCGCTCCATTTGGGCTAGTAGAATTTGCTCTGAGCGCTTACTTTGAATAGCATAACCAATTTCAATACAGACATATGGGCTAGGAAGCAGTAGATCCGTTTCTTTACCATCAACTTTAGTAATAGGTGTCGTGTCAGCAATAAACAACAAACTTCTATGAATTTTTCGCATTATTGTTCGGCTGAGTCGTACAGAACCTTCCTTGGGACGGAAAGACTCTACCAAAGATAGAGGTAAACGCGAGCGCAAGTTTAAAATTTCCAAACTCTGAAGTAGTCCTTCTCGTAAAGCCTCACTTGCAACTGAATACTCAGTTTGATAGCACAAAAAAATTGTGGGTTCTAACTGCGCTAACACAGCCTGCTTGGTGAAATATATTTCGTGACTTATCAAGTCAATATTAGCGACACAATAACCACCACTACCTTCAACATAAAATTCAACGTTTTCTCCTTCTAGATAGCGCCCGAACCATAGGGATTTTCTGACTTCCTGACTCTCTTCCAAGAAGTCCGCTCTTAGCCCTGATTTCAGCAGGCTTTTCTTACTGAGGCGAATATCCGGCGGACGTTTTTCCAGTTCTGGAATCGGCTCATAATTCTCTAGATACCATGCTCTAAGAGCAATTATTGACATAAGACGCTATTTCAGGTGTCTCTTTTTATTCAACTTTGTACAAGCTTACACCCAGATGCCTTCTGAAGAAATACGCTTAACAGGGAACAACAGAAGTCGGCACCGGTGGGAAGCTTCTAAATAACAACAACACCCAAACTTCTACTACATGAGTTATTTCCTCTTATTGTTAATTATAGCTAGGCGGGAACTGTTAGTGGGATAACAATCGTCAAAAGCTACAAGGACAAGGAAATGAAGCAGTAGGAGAATGGAACAATTTCTTACCCTTGTGCTTGTGCCTGTCCCTCTTTCTCTTCCCATTTGAGGGCTGCGTGGTTAACAATCAATTAAATGTGTTCCAAATGATTTAACGTGATGCCCAAAACACCAAATCGTACACCGTATACCTTCTACTGGAAAATGCTCACCGTGAAAAAACCCGTTTTCCAACAATTCAAAAATTTTAGAAGTGGTATGGTGGCGAACCTGTGCCGAAGTCTGCTTCTAATGACAATATCCGGGTACCAATCAAAAATATTTAGTCCTGAGTACATGATCGTGCGTCTGTCTCGGATTGTGGCTATTCGGGTAAAACCCATTTTTTGCTCTAGTGTGGAAAGATTTACCTAAATCATGAGAAAAACGCTTACTTTATTTTTCTTGAGTCTAGGAGTTGCTCTTTTTATTCCACTTTGCTCAGTTTTTGCTCAGGTTCCTGACTTATCACCGATACCAATACCAGTCCCAAGCCAACCTGAGACTTTGCCAGTGCCAGTGCCAGTGCCAGTGCCAGTGCCAGTACCCAAACCCACTCAATTTAGACACCTTATATCAGCATTAACGCCTGTAAATGTGGCGAGAATCTGTAGCTCTTCATACAATTGCTTGGGTTGGGATGAGCAAATTTGGGGTGAAAATGGCAAAGCAGGCGATAGCAAGGCACTCTTAGCAGCAATAGATAACAGCTTGTCTTACTTAACAACTAATAAGGCTGCAACAATTTATCGAAATTATCCGATTCGAGGGATTACCCTTGATCGCGTCCGACGTAGTTTGCTGCGTTTCCGCCAGCTGGTTGTTAGCTATGATTCACCAGCACAACTGCAAGCTGCTATTCGTCAGGAGTTTGTCTTTTACCAGTCTTCTGGAAATGATCACAATGGTAACGTGAGGTTTACTGCTTATTACGAGCCTGTATATACCGCGAGTCGCGTACGCACACCAGTCTATCAGTATCCCATTTATCGACGACCATACGACTTTGAGAGATGGGCGAAACCACATCCAAAACGGGTTGATTTAGAAGGAAAAGATGCTTTACTCGGGGATAGAAGCCGCTTACGTGGTTTGGAGTTATTTTGGTTTGCCAATCGCTTTGATGCGTACATGATTCAAATTCAAGGTTCTGCCCAACTCACGTTAACTGATGGTACGACAACATCTGTGGGTTATGGAGGTGCAACAGATTACCCGTGGACAAGCATCGGGCGAGAACTGGCGAAAGATGGCAAACTTCCCTTGAGTGGTTTAACATTACCAGTTATGACTCAGTATTTTCAGCAGAACCCAAACCAGATGGATATTTATCTGCCGCGCTGGAAACGCTTCGTCTTCTTCCAGGAAACTGGTGGTGCACCTGCAACAGGAAGTATCCGCGTCCCTGTCACAGCAGAACGTTCTATTGCAACTGATAAATCTGTTATGCCTCCAGGAGCACTAGCGCTTATTAACACCAGTGTGCCTTTTCCCACTGAAGGTGGACAGCTTGCGTATCGTACTGTAAGCCGCTACGTGCTTGATCAAGATACAGGAAGCGCTATTAAAGGACCAGGACGAGTTGATTATTTTATGGGAACTGGCAAATTAGCTGGCGATCGCGCTGGTGTCACAGGCGGCAATGGTAAGCTGTATTATTTATTGTTGAAGCAATAACTCTGGCAACTTTATCAATCTTTTCTTCTAAGGTAATTTGTCAAGCTAATACTACCTGTAAATATAGTTGTAGGGTGTTTTGAAGCGCAGATGCATGCAGATGTACACAGATAATATATTTGTGTTTATCTGTATGCATCTTACAAAGTGGCAGGCTGAAGGTTCACTACCTGCAAAGAACATAATCCTAATCAAAAGCAACAATTATTTTACATAACCATGAAATTCAGTAAAATTGTAGAAAAACTTGGTGATAGCGGCTCCTGCAATAGCTTCTGTTTCGACAAAGAAAATGACCCAGAAATTACAGGGGTTACACCAGTTGATGAAGCGACAACGGGTACTCTCAGCTACATCGAAGGAGCAAAATTTGCTTCTATGGTTAGCAAGACGAGTGCTAGTGCTTTAATTTTACCTGCAGATGAAACATTACAGGCGCAAGCACAAGAACGGAGTATTGTTTGGATTGCAACGCCAGAACCACGATTGTTATTTGCCAAAGCGATCGCATTATTTTATAAACCCTGGCGTCCAACTCCAGAAATTCATCCCACTGCAGTTATTCACCCCACAGCAAAAATTGGGCAACAAGTGTATGTCGGTGCTCATGTTGTGATTCAGCAGGGAGTAGAAATTGGCGATGATGTGTGCATTCATCCTAATGTGGTGATTTATCCAGATGCTAAGATAGGCGATCGCACAACCTTACACGCCAATTGCACCATCCACGAACGGACTCGTATTGGTGCAGATTGTACGATTCACAGTGGTGCTGTGATTGGTTCAGAAGGCTTTGGCTTTGTTCCCAGTTCCACTGGTTGGGTAAAAATGGAACAATCCGGCTGCACTGTTTTAGAAGATCATGTAGAAGTCGGCTGTAATAGCGCTATTGACCGCCCAGCCGTAGGAGAAACACGGATAGGTCGCCATACTATAATTGACAATTTAGTGCAAATAGGTCACGGTTGTCAAGTTGGTACTAGATGTGCTATAGCAGGTCAAGTTGGTATAGCCGGAGGTGTGAAAGTTGGCAATGGTGTTATCTTGGCTGGACAGGTGGGAATTGCCAATCAGGTGAAGATTGGGGATAGGGCGATCGCATCTGCAAAAACTGGAATTCATAATGATATCGCACCAGGTGAAATTGTTTCTGGAAGTCCATCTTTGCCGCACAAACAGTACTTGAAGGTGTCAGCTATTCTCGCTCGCTTACCGGAGATGTATCAAACGCTGAAACAGTTACAGCGTCAGATTAATAATGGTAATGGTTAGGGGAGCATCCCAAATGTGCAAATTGCCCGCACTTCGTGCCGCTTCGCTAACAGACTGGAAGTCTGGGGCTACACAAACAAAGCCTGCCTCCGCAGGCTCTAATTAGTCCGCGCAGGCGGACTTCGCTTGTGTAGCCGCGATTTCTAATCGCCAGGTATTTTTGCAAAATTGGGATGCTCCCATGGTTAGTGGCTGCTGAAATACACATTTACTCAATCTCTTTTATCCCGCGTTGATTTCACCTCACCCTCGCTTTTAGCTGCGCTAAAATCTTTCCCTCTCCTTACTAAGGAGAGGGATGCCCGATAGGGCAGGGTGAGGTTTTGCGCGAACGAGTGGAAATCCAAGAACTTGTGTGTACACTGTAGCCTTGCTAAGGGGAGAGGCAGTTTTGGCGTCAGACAAAACCGGGGTGGGGTTATGCAACGCAATTATTCGCGAAAAAATTCCAGTTTGCTTCACTTGAAGAGGGAAAAAAGAAAAGAGCAAAGAGGAAAAGGACAAAAGTACAAAATAATACTAAGTAACTGAGAATATTCTACCCACCAAATAAACGCCTCTAAAAATCCTTCTTTTCATTCTTATAATTTTCTAAGTTTTTACGATACAGCGTACTACTAGGATCAAGGCGAACAGCTATTTCCAGTTCTGCGATCGCTTGATCGAGTTTGCCTTGATCGGACAGCGCAATCCCTAGGTTATTGTGAGCTTTTGCATCATTTGGGTCGATTTGCAACCCTTGGCGGTAAGAGGCGATCGCTTGATCGAGTTTGCCTTGATCGGACAGCGCTAACCCCTGGTTAAAGTGAGCTTTCGCATAATTTGGGTCGATTTGCAACGCTCTTTGGTAAGAGGCGATCGCTTGATCGAGTTTGCCTTGATTTCTCAGCGCAATCCCCAGGTTATTGTGAGCGTCTGGATAATTTGGGTCGATTTGCAAGGCTTGGCGGTAAGAAGCGATCGCTTGATCGAGTTTGCCTTGATCGTACAGCGCATTCCCCAGGTTATTGTGACTATATGCATAATTTGGGTCGATTTGCAAGGCTTGGCGGTAAGAAGCGATCGCTTCATCGAGTTTGGCTTGATTTTTCAGCGCAATCCCCAGGTTATTGTGAGCATCTGCATAATTTGGGTAGATTTGCAACGCTCTTTGGTAAGAGGCGATCGCTTGATCGAGTTTGCCTTGATCGGACAGCGCATTCCCCAGGACAAAGTGAACATCTGCATAAATTGGGTCCATTTGCAAGGCTTTACGGTAAGAGGCGATCGCCTGATCGAGTTTGCCTTGATTTTTCAGCGCATTCCCCAGGTTATTGTGAGCGTCTGGATAATTTGGGTAGATTTGCAACGCTCTTTGGTAAGAGGCGATCGCTTCTTCGAGTTTGCCTTGATCTTTCAGCGCTAACCCCAGGTTACGGTGAGCATTTGCATAATTTGGATCGATTTGCAAGGCTTTACGGTAAGAGGCGATCGCTTCATCGAGTTTGCCTTGATCGTACAGCGCATTCCCCAGGTTATAGTGAGCATTTGCTAAATTTGGGTCGATTTGCAACGCTCTTTGGTAAGAGGCGATTGCTTCATCGAGTTTGCCTTGATTTTTCAGCGCAATCCCCAAATGATTGTGAGCGATTGGATTATTTGGGTCGATTTGCAACGGTTTTTGGTAAGAGGTGATCGCTTCATCGAGTTTGCCTTGCTTGTACAGCGCTAATCCCTGCTTAAAGTGAACGGTTACAATCTCGTCAGCCAAACGCGCATATTCCCCTCCCAATTGTCGTAAAACTTGAGCCTTTAGCTGTGCAAAGGGACGAATCTTTGTTTCCACAGAATCTTCACCCCCAGACGCGGGTACAAGTAAACGCGCTTCAAATTCCCGTACTGATAAACCGAGTCGTTTAGCGACAAACTCAGATACGTTATCAATAACTGAAATTGTTTTACTCACTGGGACAGACTCTAGCAGTAATTCCCTTATCCCCTCAACAAATTCATACTCAATATAATCAGCGTCTGTATTTTGGTGAATTGGTGTTAGAGGTTTAAGCAGTCCACTCATAAACACCTCCGCCACATGAATTTGTGATGATTGTGGGAGGAGAGTTTGCTGAATCAGTTGCACGACTGGTAAACTCACAGGTGCAGCTGCCATTAATCCAGCTAACCGACGAGCAAGGGGAGAAGCTGTGGCGCGAAATCGACTGACTAACGCTGCTGGAGTCAGGTTGAGTTGTTTGTGTTCTGTAAATTGTTGAGTGTCGCTGTGTTCAACTCCATCTACAGAGGAAAATTCAGAGGAAAATTTAAACCCTGCTGTTTTTACATTCCCTAAACCTGCGATGACTCGTGACCATAATAGTAAAGGTTCAGGTTCTAGAGTCACAATGGGAACAGGGATAGGATTTTTGATTTTGTTTGCGTCTTCTTGGAGAGTGTTCTCAATTTCATCAGTTATATCGTCATCCCAAGTTTCTACAATCAGCTGAGAATTGAAAACTCCAGGGTTAAGGGAATGCAGTTGAACAGGAATTTCTGAAGCTAAAGCTGTTCGTTCCCAAAGCCGTTCGGGGAGTAATTGCAGAATAGTCATTAAACCCTTACGTCCCCACAACTCTAGCAGTGGATGAATAAACTTGTTTCGCCAAGCAGGAGAAATACAGTCACTCACCAGTAAAATTAAACGCTGTCCCTTGGAGTCAATCAATACTTCAGGACTATAAGGAGTTGAACTATAAGCACCTGTACTATTTTGAGGGAATAATTGTGCTTTTGTTTCTGTAACCTTTAATTCCCAAGTTCGCACATCTCGAAATGCACCGTGATGTTTTAAGAGGCGTTGGAGTTCGGTGATAGTCTGTTTCCAGACAGCAGTTGAACTGCTTTGTTCAACCACCAACGCTAACTCTAACCATCTTTCTGGCGCAGGTTTTAGAACTGGTACCCAAATTTTTTCTTGTGCAATGCGGTAAACGGTTGCTTCCTCATCCAGTATATTTTCTATAGGAGATGGAATTTTGCGCATTAAAGGGCGAAGCGCACGTCCTAAAGCTAGAGAATTTCTTAGTGCTACAGCCGCAGGTACTTTGATCCCAATTGCTTCCCGACTTTCTGGAGACTTTGCGGAACTTAACACAGCAGAGGGAAGAGAAATTTCAGCACCAGGTTCTGTGACTTGAGGTGAAGATGCTATCTCTGGAGTTTCTTGAGTTTGGGTTTCGGGTGGGTTTAATTGTTGGGATTGTTGTTGTGGTTGCTGCTGTGATTGTTCAGACTCCTCTATATGAACCGCCAACCAGATAATTTCTGCTAACTCGCGGGCGGTTAGGTCAAAGCCTGCTTGTTGTAGAATGGCAATCGCCCGCGAAATCATATCCCCTCTGTACTACTCAAGTATTGCAGCAACCGTTCGATAAACTTTTCTTTTTTCTGTTCTTTTTCTTGATCATCCCCAGAATCCAGCATCGGAGAATCAGGCAAATCAGCCGTACGGGTTAACATATAAATGGCATTGAGTAATTGGTCTGTTGCCAAGTCTCCCTTATCCCGTCGGTTGACAAACTTCTCAATAACTTTGTCTGCTTGTCCAATAATATCGCCTAAATGCGCTTTGACAATCGCTTCTAACTCCTCACGAGTCGGTTCCCGTAAGTCTAATCTCAAGCAGCGCCGCAAGAAAGCCGGTGGAAATTCTCGTTCGCCGTTACTCGTGAGGATCACAAACGGAAACGCCTGACACTGCACCTTTCCTTTAACGATGGTTGTTGTTTGGTTATCGTAAGTTTGTACAACAATTTCTGAAACTTTATCAGCTATCCGTGCTAACTCGGGAATTTCAAATTCCCCTTCCTCAAAGATGTTTAATAAATCATTGGGTAAATCAATATCGCTTTTATCCATTTCATCAATTAATAACACCTTGGGATTTTTTGAAGGAAGTAACGCCGTTCCCAAGGAACCCAATTGAATATACTTGCCAATTTCCGCTAAATTATCTTTATTATCCTGACTCATTTGAGCATCTTGTAACCTACCAATGGCATCATAACGATAAAGTCCTTGCTGTAAAGTCGAGCGAGTCGTAATATTCCAACGCAACACTTCTCCCAGTTGTAATTCTTTAGCCACTGCATAAGCTAAAGAAGTTTTCCCTGTCCCCGGTTTTCCTGTCACCAACAAAGGACGACGCCGAAACAAAATAATACTCTTTCTGTTGTTTACTTGGGTATATGTGAACAATTAAGTGATTTGGTATATTCTGTGTTCGCTCGATTGTTGGTGTTTCATCTTTCGGAGTCGGCAACTTATCAAAAATATTAAAGTACCGCTTGCCTAATTCCTTTAATTTATCTAATTCTTCAGAAGATAGCCTGTTTGTTGCGTCTTTTAAGAAACGAGTCACAAACTGTTCAGTACGAGTGTCAGAATTTCTTCCTTGAGGCATATCCTCAAGATTATCTAAAATTTGTTCAAGATCATCAGCAATCTCAGTATATTGATTTATATGCCAATCTTCAGGACAACAGGCAAGATAAGACTGCTTCATTTGTTCAATATATTTTCCCTTTAAAGGAGCGAGTATTTTAAAAGCATTCATTGTAGTAGATAATTTCTGCAAGCAGTAATTACCAGGATTTCCCTTACGCGCCCCATCAATTAATTTATTAATACTGCCTTTACTATCAAAATTTATTATCAAATCGAACAGAACACTATCATAATCTGAATCTTGAGGAACTTCTGACTCATCTATATCAATTTCTTCACGCAGCATGACAATCAATTTGTCTCGCCTAGGGTAAGCAGATTTCAGTGCTTTTCTTATTTTTTTTATCTCATACCCAGACAAACCCATGAGTGACTACCCCATCCCTACCAAAATGATAATTTATAGCTGTTAACTCCATTCAAGTATCTACACCCTGGTTTTATTTGTTTCCGGAGATCAAGTTTACTAGATTAAGTATAAAATATTTGCCATATTGGTTGATCGCTACGTAACTCAGGCAATAAACCTTGCTTTTCTAAACGTGAACAAATAGCACTAAACCGTGTTCCCCTGTTGTAAATTGGATTTCTCCAGTCGGGATCACCGTTTCCGGCGTCTACATTTATTTACCTGTGTTGATCCCAAGCTTTAGCGTGTGGGTTAAGAAAATCTAACTTCACATAGTATTGGTATTATAAATGAACTCATAATGAAATCTGTACGCTCCTAGATTTGAAATTTTTTATAATATCAAGTTCGGATGAACACTTATAAAAAAACGAAGAACCTCACCCCGCCCTATGCCTAACGGCACGCTACGCTATCGGGCACCCCTCTCCTTAGTAAGGAGAGGGGCTGGGGGTGAGGTCGTTTTATCGTAACTAATTAGGCGAACTTGATATAATATAAAAATAAAGGCAATCAAGAAAGCTTCACTTTAAACTCAAACGTTTAGATCTTGGTTGTGTGTTTGTAGGAAATTCGTGAGTCAACCTTTTGTTCAGGAATAACACTGGTACAAAGGAGGTAATTACAGTATGGCACTAATACGTTGGCGACCATTCCAAGAAATTGAAATCCTGAATCGTCAAATGGATAAAATTTTTGACGACTTTTTCAGTCACAGTCGCGAAATGACAACAAGTTGGACTCCAGCAGTTGAACTGAAAGATACAAATGAAAACTTGACCTTACGTGCTGAACTTCCTGGTGTGGAAGGTAAAGATTTGGAAGTTCAAGTCACACGACAAGCAATTTACATTGCTGGTGAAACTCGTTATGAAAGCACCAATTCAGAACGTGGCTACTTCAGATCTGAGTTACGGTATGGAAAGTTTCAACGAACTATTTCGCTACCTGTTCCAGTCAAGAATGAGGAGGTTAAAGCAGAGTTCAAAAATGGTATTTTGACTTTAACACTACCTAAAATAGAACAAGCCAGATTCAAAGTTGTGAAACTCAAGTTCACTGATGACAATAAGGTGCTAACTGATTCTGACTCTGGGACAGTCGTTGATCTCTCGGTTCAAAAAACTTAGGTTAACTGACCATAACACAATACGGTTCAGTTAAGGATTGTCGGTGATAGCGAAGCACACGTGTAGAGACGTTGCATGCAACGTCTCTACATTGACGTTTTGATAACAGTTTTAGTCTTATCTGAACTGTATTGGACCATAACAGATATTAAATAACGAATCCCCATGAAAAGTGTCCGGATATATGCATTTCATGGGGAATATCTATAATATTGAAGTTTAGTTTTGAAACCCTTTTTTCTATAGCTCGTTTTTGCAAGCTTTCTTAACATAGCCTTAAGTTTTATCACTATCGCGTCAACGAATTTTTAGCTAAATACTCTACGCTTCGCTTTATGTATAGGAGTTCGGTTTGATTTGATGAATTGACTCGTGGAGGAAGGAAACGCTTAACGCTTAACAGAAAGTGTACCTAGCTTAGCAAAAATAAAATATGAGTTTTATATTAATTAAGTTATGGAAAGAACACAATCTTAAAATAAATATTTATACTTCGTTTTTCTGGAATGATTAAAAAATCTATGTAATATACATATGATTAATGATAGCTACATTGCGATTAGTAGAAAAACAGTAATCTAAATCTGGCTCAACAAAAAACTATGACTGAAAATACTATAATAACAAACGTCTTGGAAAAAGTGAATGATCAACTGGTAGTTGGAGATTGGGTCATAAAGATGAATTCACCTCACGGTGCTAGTGTAAATATAGCAACTGAGGAAGAAAAACCGACTTTGCGCTTGCATTCCACCCCATTGATACTTCACCAACCCTTCGACTTCGCTCAGGGTAAACCCTCAGATAATTTTCTGGATCGACAAGAATTAGTCAAAGAAGCTATTGCTACCTTTCAAGCTGGGCAATCAGTAGAATTTTACAGTCCATCTGGTTTTGGGAAAACAGTTTTATTACGTCACTTAGAGCATAATCCTCAAGTCAAATCACTTTTCGCTGCTGGTGTCATTAGCTTATCTCCTGTCCATCCAAATGTAGGAGATTTACTTCAGTTCATATGGGATGCTTTTTATGAAAGCAACATTCCTTATAAACCAACTCCTCAGCAAATTTATCAACAACTTCACACAAAACAGGCTCTTGTCGTCTTAGATGATGATCCACTTATTCAAGACGAATTGCAAGAGTTGATAAATTTAGTACCCAACTGCACCTTCCTGGTTGCTTCATCAACGAGTCGCATCAAGAAAAAGGGGCGCTCAATGAAGCTTTCTGGACTTCCCATGAATGATGCTCTGGTTTTGATGCAAAGGGAATTGCAACGTCCTTTGAATATAGAAGAACAAGAGAAAGCAAAATCGCTATATAAGATTTTAGATGGGCAGCCAATGCGCCTGCGGATAGTGATGGCGAGTATACACCAACAAAGGCGTTCGCTTTTGGAAGTAGTTAGTCAATTGCCTACCTCTGCTTCAAGCAACTATCTACTTCAACAAATAATAGCATCGTTATCAACATCAGAAAAAACAATTCTGGAGTTGTTAACTATTATGGGTGGTGTTGGGCTTGACAATCAAAAAATTACTGAAATTACACAAATTTCAGATGCTTCTGATAAACTCGAAAAACTACGTAAGCATCATCTTGTGCAGCTTGATGGATCTCGATATAAAGTCACTAAAACTATAGTAGAGATTTTACCGCTAGAATCGAAGTTGACAGCATCTTTGGAAAATGCGATCGCCTACTTTGTAAATTGGACTGAACGCCACCAACAGCAACCCAATATCTTATTAGCAGAAATTGATGCGATCGCACAAATCTTGGAAGTTGCAGTCAGAAATAGTCGTTGGCAAGATATCTTACGCTTGGTAAAAGTAGTGGAAGGTACACTCGCTTTAACTAAGCAATGGGGTTTGTGGGAACAAGTACTCCAAAGGGGACTACAAGCATCTCAAGCCGAAAAAGATAGATCTGTGCAAGCGTGGATATTGCATCAACTAGGAACTCGTGCTCTTTGTTTGGAAGAAAACAGCACAGCTTACAATTACCTAACCAAAGCAATACAATTACGAGAATCTCTTGATGATGACATGGGAGTTGCAGCAACTCGCCACAATCTTAAATTGCTCAACCAGTCTTCATCTTCACAAACTCATGCCAGTCAGCAAAAAAATATCGGTACAAATATTGCCGATCAAATAGTTGGAGAAGAAGATACCAAATTGCAGCCACCCCCAGCTCCGCACCTGGTGACGAGAATGAATATAGTATTACCAGATAATAATATTCACTCCAACAAAACTGCCTCTAAAAAAGTTTTGCTTTCTTCAACAAAAATCATCACAACTGGAATTTTAGCAGCAGGAGGATTGTTCGCTTTCTTTCATTGGTATCGTGTCACACCCTCACAACCCCCAAAATCCACTTCTAAACCCACAACAACTGTTAAACCCTCACCTGTTCCCAAACAGGAACCCACAGTAACCGCCACACCGCTACCAATTGTCGAACCTCCATCCACAATTATTACTGCGCCGTCACCTCTTCCTCCACGAACAATCAAAGTCAGTCCACCACTCACACCAGATCTACAAGACGAACAGCCAATAGTTCCTAAACGCCAGAAGTCAAAAATAAAGCCAACAACAGCACCCACAAAATCAGATACACCCACATTCACAAAACCAACAACAGCACCCGCGACATCAGATGCACCTACATTCACAAAACCAACTCCAGACGTAACTACAGTACCAACACCCACACTACAAGCCACCCCTACCCCAAGTGTCACACCGTCGGTGACACCCAATGTTGAAAAAAATCAACCAACCGTAGAACCTACCCCTACTCC
The DNA here is from genome assembly GCF_006968745.1 of Brasilonema sennae CENA114. Lineage (NCBI taxonomy): Bacteria > Bacillati > Cyanobacteriota > Cyanophyceae > Nostocales > Scytonemataceae > Brasilonema > Brasilonema sennae. The sequence continues at coordinate 6,379,639 of NZ_CP030118.1, forward strand.
GACTTTTACACCAATTCCAACTCCAACACCCACATCACAAGTCGAAGCCACACCGACTCCAGCAGTGACAATAACACCAATTGAGCAAGCACCAAAATCAATGATTGAGAACAACACAGAACTCAAGACGGAGAATACACAATAATCGCTCAAAGGAATCTTGACAAAGCGATCTAAGACTAGACAACGTATGGTAGGGGAAAAGCTACCCAAGAGTTGCTTACCCTAACCATGTTAAAAGTTTTTTAAATAAATCCTAATTTTTCCAAAACTGGTTTGGTGGAAACAATATGCCGATCTAAACCAAGTTCCTTAGGACTGACACCAACAGCTAAAGCAATCAGCTGGGGTAAATGCAGTATTGGTAAATCGAGTTCCCGTCCAATAACTTTTTCCACCTCTTTTTGACGAGAATCCAAATTCAGGTGACAAAGAGGACAAGGTGTCACAATACAATCTGCACCAGCTTCTATGGCTTCTTGAATATGCATTCCAGCCATTTTAAAAGATTGAGCCGTGGCATAACTAGAAAGAGGCCAACCGCAACATTGCGTACGACCTTTGTAATAAATAGGTTCTGCTCCTACCGTACGAAAGACATTTTCCATCGCCTTTGGTTGGAAGGGATCATCATAAGGCATGGATTTTTGCGCACGCAGGAGATAACAGCCATAAAAAGCTGCACACTTTAATCCAGTTAACTTACGATTGACACGTTTTTGAATTTCTTCTAAACCGTAGTCGGTTACTAAAGCATAAAGCAAATGTTTGACCTCTGTTGTTCCTCGATAGGGCGAACACCCTTCTTTTTGCAGCAAGCCGTTCACTTGTTCAAGGTATGCTGGATTTGTTTTTTGGCATTGTTTAAGGTGTTCATCAACATGACCAATAACACCCTGACAAGTACTGCAATGAGTTAGCAGTGGTAGATTTAACTGTTCTGCTAAAGCAATGTTGCGTGCATTTACCGTATCTTCCAACATTTGGGAATCTTCTTTAAACGTGCCAGAACCACAGCAAGCAGCTTTTTTGAGTTCTATGAGTTCAATGTCTAGGGCTTGGGTTAGGGCAACAGTTGATTGGTGAAGCTCCCGGCAAGCTCCTTGGGCAACACAACCTGGAAAGTATGCGTATTTCAATGTATGGGTTAGCATAGTATCAAAGTTCGTCAATAACTGTTTTATCATTACTTGTTTATTTTGAGGAAGCGGTCGAACGATTTTCAGCAAAGAAAATCCCTTAACAGTGTACGGGTGCTCGCGCTTTCCGATAAGATGAATATGCCCAAAAATATATCCACCATAAACAGCGGATTTTAGCAACTGGTTGAGGAATTGTATCTATGAGCCAAGCGGAAACATTTGATAAGGTAAAAAAAATTGTTGTTGAGCAACTGAGTGTTAAAGACGAACAAGTAACACCACAAGCTAGTTTCGCCAACGATTTAGGAGCTGACTCCCTTGATACGGTTGAACTGGTTATGGCTTTGGAAGAAGAGTTTGACATCGAAATTCCTGATGAAGCCGCCGAAAAAATTACAACTGTACAACAGGCTGTGGACTACATTAACGAGCAACGTGTCCCATCAGCCTAAAAATTGCTGAGTGCTGAGTGCTATTGAGGCTACGGGTACAATGACTGGAGTTGCTATCTCCTCCAAAGGACAGTCTCCAGGAGAGTGTGCCAAAGAGCGTAAACTCCAGGAGGGTAACCGAAGGCAGGCGACTGGCATTGCTGAGTAAAAAGTCAGGAGTCAAGAGTCAAGAGCTTGAAGAAGTAGCAAATTGAACTTGCTAGAATGAGCGAGAGTTAGTCAAAATGGCGAAAAATAAACCAATTAACACCAAATCACTCGTTGAAAATGATGAAGTGATTCTACGTAGGTTTATTTTCTAAATGTAAAATATAGTACTTTTATATCTATCTGCTTTGGCAAAAGCACTGAAGTAGACCAAGTAGTTGTTTGGTACAACTATGGAGAAGTTCTATGTAGCAATGACTAATCTCGTTGTCCCTTTGTCCCTCTTGAAAACTCATCACCTCACCCATAGGGTATGCGCAAAACGCACACCAAAGGTGTACGCCAGGTGCGACAACGGGAGCCACTGCCCTTCGGGTATCTCCTGCGGAGACGCTACGCGAACGCAGTCGCCTAGGTCGGGAGACCCTCCTGCAGCGCTGTCTCACCGTGCGCGGGTTCCCCGCGTTGAGGCATGTGGCGTGAGCCAGCGCAGCTCATCCCGGCACTGTGCTCCCTAACGGCGCACTAGCTCACCAACTCATTGCTCAGCACTGTTTTGTTCTGCCTGCATCAATAGCCACTACTACTATCGACATGACTGATTTTATACGTAAACGCGTTGTTGTTACTGGTGTTGGCGCGCTTACACCGATTGGTAATACACCAGCCGAATATTGGGAAGGATTGATCAGCGGACGCAATGGGATTGGTGAAATCACCTTGTTTGATGCGTCTCGTCACGATTGTCGCATTGCTGGTGAGGTCAAAAACTTCGATCCACATGAATACATGGAGCGCAAAGAAGCCAAGCGCATGGATCGATTTGCCCAATTTGGGGTCTCGGCAGCAAAACAGGCTGTAGCAGACGCGCAGTTAGTCATCAACGATCTAAACGCAGAACAAATTGGCGTTATTATTGGTTCTGGCGTTGGTGGCATTAAAGTTTTAGAAGACCAGCAAACAATTTACCTGGATCGTGGTCCGGATCGCTGTAGTCCTTTCATGATACCGATGATGATAGCCAATATGGCAGCCGGCTTGACAGCAATTCACACTGGTGCTAAAGGACCAAATTCCTGCTCGGTAACTGCTTGTGCTGCTGGCTCAAACGCTATCGGGGAAGCTTTTCGCCTCATACAAGGGGGATATGCCCAAGCGATGATTAGTGGAGGATGTGAGGCGGCAATTACACCGTTGTCTTTAGCAGGATTTGCTTCAGCTAGAACACTTTCAACTCGCAATAATGACCCCGCTCATGCAAGCCGCCCATTTGACAAAGACCGTGACGGATTTGTTATGGGTGAAGGTGCAGGCATCTTAATTTTAGAAGAATTGCAGCATGCTTTGAGTCGCAAAGCCAGAATTTATGCAGAAATTATTGGCTATGGTATGACTTGCGACGCTTACCACATGACCTCTCCAGTACCGGGAGGCGAAGGTGCAGCAAGAGCGATCCAACTGGCACTAAAAGACGGTAATATACTACCAGAACAGGTGATCTATGTCAATGCACATGGCACGAGTACCCCAATGAATGATCCGACGGAAACAGCTGCAATGAAAAAAGCTTTAGGTGAACATGCTTATAAGATAGCAGTTAGCTCCACCAAATCAATGACAGGTCATTTGTTGGGTGGTTCTGGTGGTATTGAAGCAGTAGCAACAGTACTGGCGATCGCCAATGACCGGATTCCACCGACAATTAATTTGGAAAACCCAGATCCTGAGTGCGACTTGGATTACGTCCCTAACACCAGCCGGGAAGCAAAAGTCGAAGTGGCACTATCTAATTCTTTCGGTTTTGGCGGTCATAATGTGACACTAGCCTTTAAGAAGTATGTCTAGGGTGGGAAATTTGAGATGCGTGGATTTGACCTAAAAGCATAAAACTCAAGCATTGTCTACATTGAGATGTTGGGCAGAAATCTTGGTAATTCAGTGGGTTCAGCAACGGATAATAGAAGATATCCCCCATAAAATGAATCCAAAATTTTCATCAAAAATCCCAAGATCTGCCGCTTGTCGGTCAACAAGCACCAATGGGATGATGAGGATACTGGCGGGGACCTTTAAAACAGTGAACAGTTAACAGTGAACAGTTAACAGTGAAAACTGGTAACTGATAACTGATAACTGATAAACAACCCCCCAGCTGATGCTCAAAGACTGCTAACCCGTCGTAGAGAACAATCTGATTATGGCTGTTGCAACCCAAACCCTCGAAGAACTTTGTATTAACTCGATCCGCTTTCTGGCAATTGATGCTGTAGAGAAGGCAAAGTCTGGTCACCCAGGACTGCCAATGGGCGCTGCGCCAATGGCATTTGTACTGTGGAATAGCTTTTTGCGGTTTAACCCCAAAAATCCCAAGTGGTTCAACCGCGATCGCTTTGTCCTGTCTGCCGGTCACGGCTCAATGTTGCAGTATGCCCTGCTGTATTTGACTGGTTACGACAGCGTGACCATTGAGGACATCAAGCAATTCCGTCAGTGGGAATCCAAAACCCCCGGACACCCAGAAAACTTCATGACTGCTGGTGTAGAAGTGACTACCGGACCCTTGGGGCAAGGAATTGCCAATGGAGTCGGTTTGGCAATGGCTGAAGCACATCTAGCCGCAAAGTTCAACAAACCCGATGCCAAGATTGTTGACCATTACACCTACGTAATTTTAGGTGATGGCTGCAACATGGAAGGCGTTTCTGGTGAAGCTTGTTCTTACGCGGGACACCTGGGATTAGGCAAACTCATCGCTCTGTACGACGACAACCACATCTCCATCGATGGTTCTACAGATATAGCATTCACCGAAGATGTTTCCAAGCGCTTTGAAGCTTATGGTTGGCACGTGCAGCACGTTGCAGAAGGTAACACTGATTTAGAAGGTCTTGCCAAAGCTATTGAAGCTGCCAAAGGTGTTACTGACAAACCTTCTTTCATTAAAGTCACCACCACCATCGGTTACGGTTCACCCAACAAAGCAAACACAGCTGGCGTTCACGGTGCAGCCCTTGGTGGAGACGAAATTAAACTCACCCGCGACAACTTGGGTTGGGAATACGAGCCTTTTGTAATACCAGAAGATGCTCTTAAGCACTGGCGCAAAGCTGTTGAGCGCGGGGCAAACCTGGAAGAAGAATGGAACAAAGTTTTCAGGGACTACAAAGGCAAATATTCCGAGGAAGCTGCTGAACTTGAGCGGTACCTCAGCGGCAAATTGCCCGATGGTTGGGATAAGGTACTACCTACCTATACCCCGGAAGATAAAGGATTGGCCACCCGCAAACACTCGGAAACTTGCCTCAACAAACTGGGGGCGGTTTTACCTGAGCTGATTGGTGGTTCGGCTGACCTGACTCACTCCAACCTTACCGAACTCAAGGACTCCAAGGATTTTCAGAAAGGGCAATACCAAAACCGTAACGTCCACTTTGGCGTGCGGGAACATGGTATGGGCGCAATCTGTAATGGTATCGCGCTGGATCAATCTGGATTGATTCCTTACGGTGCGACCTTTTTGATCTTCACAGATTACATGCGTGCTGCCATCCGCTTATCCGCCCTATCCCAAGCAGGCGTGATTTGGGTGATGACTCACGATTCGATTGGACAAGGTGAAGATGGTCCAACGCACCAACCAATTGAAACTCTCGCCTCCCTGCGAGCCATTCCTAACTTAACGGTGATTCGTCCCGCAGACGGTAACGAAACCTCTGGCGCTTACAAAGTTGCGATCGAGAAGGCAAAACAAAACGACCCCACCCTGTTGGCGTTTACCCGTCAAAATGTCCCCAACTTAGCAGGTACTTCAATTGAGGGCGTGGCGAAGGGTGGATACACAGTGGTAGATTCTGAAGGTACACCAGATCTGATCTTGATTGGTACTGGTTCAGAATTGAGCCTCTGTGTAACTGCAGCGGAGAAACTCACAGCTCAAGGTAAGAAAGTTCGTGTTGTCTCGTTACCCTCATGGGAACTGTTTGAAGTACAAGATGCAGATTATAAAGAATCTGTTCTGCCTAAAGCTGTCACCAAGCGTGTGTCTGTAGAAGCTGCTGCCAGTTTCGGTTGGCACAAGTATATCGGCACCGAAGGCGATACTGTTAGTATTGATCGCTTTGGTGCTTCAGCTCCAGGTGCAGTTGCCTTAGAGAAATTCGGCTTCACAGTTGATAATGTGTTAGCTAAGTCTAAGGCATTGTTGGGTTAATTAGCAACAGAGTATCTATTCTCTTTCTTTTGGGGTGGGCTTTATTGTCCACCTTTTTTTGTTTTACAGCAGGGAACAGGGAATGCTTAACAGGGAACAGGGAACACTTCGACAAAGCTCAGGGCAACGCAAGCTCAGTGCATCGCTCTTAACGCTTATTCCAAAATTCAAAGAATTTCAAATTTCTCAGTTCAAAATTTCTTAATTATTTTTGAACTTTGAATTTTGTTCGCGCAGCGTGTCCGCAGGACATATTTTGAATTTGAGCGTAAGCGCAAAGCGCACGCTAAGAGCGCTCAGCGAGAGTCAACTACCGACGCCAGTTTGAAACAGACTAACTGATGCTTGTAACTGCTGCGCGACTTCTACAGTTTGTTGTAAAGAAGTTGACACAACACCAGATGAATCAGCAGTGCCAACTGATGCTTTGGCAATTTCCTTCATAAAAACAGCAACAGCCTGGGAAGTCTCAGCTTGAGACACTGTTGTTTGAGAAATTGACTCAACTAACTCGTCAATTTGACGAGATACTTTTACAATCATCTCCATGCTTTGCTTAACGTCTTTGACTAGCTCAGCGCTTTCTACCACCTGAGTGGTTCCTTGTTCTATGGTCTGGATAACTGCTTGCGTTTCTAATTGGATATTTTCTGCAATTTGTTCAATTTCTTGAGTCGCTTCGGCTGACTGTATTGCTAAGCGACCAACTTCGTGAGCCACAACAATAAAACCCTGACATTGTTCACCTGCACGCGTTGCTTCCAGACCAGCATTGATAGCTAGTATATTGGTTTGTAATGCAATTTCGTTAATCAAGGTGACAACTTTAGAAATTTCTTGGGATGACTCGCCAAAACGTTTTATCCTTTTGGCTGTTTCAGTAATTGTTTTTTGCAAATTAAAGATGCTAGATGCGGTATAATCCATTGCTTCACCTGCACTCAAAGCAGTATTGGCAGACGTGCGAGCCACTTGCACTGCTTGAAAAGCATTATTGGCGACTTCTTGAATAGAGAAATTCATTTGATTTACCAACTCAAGGGTGCAGCTAATTTCTTCAGCCTGTTGGAGTGCTTCATCTGCTAAGTGACGAATCGCATCAGAGTTGTCCCCCAGAGAAACATTGACCTGTATAGCCGCTTGTTTGACTTGAAGGACTAGTTGTTGCAAGCTTTCGATAATGGTATTAAAAAAGTTGGCTACTATTCCGATTTCACCGGTTGTCATTTGAGCTCGAACTCTCAGGTCACCTTTGGCTACCTCTTTAACATCATCAATAAGTTCCATCAGCTGATGTTGGAGGAACTCTTTGCTGCGTCTCAATTCTTCTTCCGCCTGTTTGCGTGAGGTAATGTCAGATTGCACCCCAATATAATTTATCACTTGTCCAGTGACGTCTCGTGCTGGAGAAATACTTAATTCACACCAGAATGGGGTACCGTTCTTACGGTAATTCTTAATCACAACATGACATTCTTGCTCTTGTCGCAATGCGTTGCGTATTTGTTCAATAGTCTGTGGATTAGTGTCATATCCTTGCAAAAATCGGCAGTTGCGTCCTAAAACTTCTTGTGGTGAATAGCCGGTCAAGGCTTCAAATGCAGGATTGCAAAAGATGATAGGATTATCTTCCTGACGAGGGTCTGTTATCACAATTGCATTTCTAGCAGCGGCGATCGCACGGTCACGCACTCGCAGCACTTCCTGTGCAGTGTTAAGTTCATGCAAAAGATTTGCTTGTTCTAAAGCAAGGCTTACTTGAATGGCTAATTGCCCAAATAAATCAATTTCTAGCCGCTGCCAATTCCGAAATTCAGAGCATTCGTGAGCACACAATAAACCTAAAAGCCGATGCTCACTTAAGATAGGTGCAACCAAAATCGACTTAATTTGAAAGCCTTCAAGAATTTGTTGGTAAGAGTCTGAAAAATTCCCCTGATAAATGTTATTTACAGCTTGGACTTGACCATCTTTGTACATTTGAATGTCATCTTTGCCAAACAGAGTAAAGACAGTTCTTCCTAACGTTTTTATCCAACCCTTTCCTACTGACTCGGCAATGATGGTACCGCCCCAGTCAGCATTGAAACGATAGATGATAACGCGGTCTGCGTTCAGTGCTTTTTGGATTTCACAAACCGCTGTGTTGAGAACATCCTCTAACTTGAGAGACTGCCGAATCAGCAGGGTAATGTCCATCAGTAGCTGCGATCGCTGAGCTTCTCCCTGTTTAAGTAATAGTGTTTGGGAAACCATTCGCCGCTCCACAAAGGAAGTTAGCAGTGTGAAACTTAGGATAATGATAGTACTAACGCCAATACTTATAGCTAACTTAGCCAGGGATACTTGCATGGTTGCAACGTTAGTCACTTTAGTTGCTTTAAAACAGGCAGCTGCCATTCCTGTGTAATGCATGCCGGAAATTGCAATTGCCATGACGAACGCACTATAAATCTTGCGTCGCCTAAGCGTTTTCCCCGTTTGCAAACGCAGTTGGAAAGCAATCCACAGCGCCAGAATTGATCCACCTATGGCGATCGCCACAGAAAGCATAAACTGTACTGCATTATACTGAATAGCTGCTTCCATCCGCATTGCTGCCATACCAATGTAGTGCATAGAGACAATACCAATGCCCATTAACACACCACCACTCAGCAATTGCTGTGTACTTAAGACTGGGCGACTCGCCAGGAAAAGCGCACCACCAGAGGCAACAATAGCAGGCAGCACCGAAAGCAGCACAGTCAACGCATCATAGCCCATCGATATTGGTAAACTCAAGGCAAGCATGCCAACAAAGTGCATTGACCAGATACCAATTCCCATGACAACAGCACCGCCAATTAACCAAGCTAGTTTTGCCTTTGCTTTAGCTAGCGTTATTTGCCCAGCCAAATCAATAGCGGTGTACGAAGCAAACACAGCTATCACAATTGAAAGGGCAACAAGGAATGGATTATAAGTACTACTTATCGCCACATCTGCCTGCAACATCTCGTTAACCTCACTCTGGATCTTGGTAAAATAGCGCTCCCTACATGAGTCTTTTTGTCACTTTCGTCAAGTGAAGCACACTCATGAATTGAAAAAATCCTGATAACTAAGTTCGGTAGATGCAGTCACTGTTTTGAAAATGGCAGATGCAAAAAGTATTTGTCTCGCTTGTGAGACAGCACGATGAATTTTATACTATAAGAACGTATTTTTACAGTTGTCTTAAATAAAACAACGTTACACCCTATTTAGCTATAAAAGTAAAGTTCTTAATACAACAACATACAATTTCAAATCAGTATTGTCTATAGTAGTGTTTTTAACAACTTAATAGCCGCTTATTTGCTTTATAAGTATCAGTTATACCTGATGATTTGCCACCTTTTGAATCACAATTTCAATACGACGGTTCTTTTGCCGTCCTACGGGATTATCTGAACTATCAGATTTTTGATTTGCTGCTACGGGTTGCGCTTCCCCATAACCTTCTTTCGATATCAAAGACATGTCTATGCCACCTTTTTCACTCAGCCACTTTTGTACTGCTGCTACCCATTGCTCTGACAATTTTAAATTATTATCTTTGGAGCCTTTAGAATCAGTATGTCCTAGGATTTGTAACCAAGTGTTAGGATAATGATTATTGATTGCCTGACTAACTTGACGCAAGATTTTCTTTGCATCTGGGCGAATCGTATCTTTATTAGAGTCAAATAAAAGATCTGCTGGCAGCGTAATAATAGTTAAGTATTGATTTTCCTGAACTTGAATTTGCCCAGATGTAATATCAGGTAAGTTGACTTCAGGATATGTATCCTTAGAAAACTGAATAATGGGAGTTCGGACTTTTGATAACTCTTGTACAAGTAATTGTGCTTGAAAAAACTTTGTTTGAGGTGATTTTACTGTTCCAAACTTTACTTCGGCTTTTGCCGTTGCTGAATATACCAAATTGTTAGCGATGATTGTCAGGATAATAGGTATTAAGTAAATACTGAAACGGAGTGAATACATTTCTTTAAGTCAGAAAATTTAAAATTTACTACAGGCTACCTCAAAAAACAAACAAATGCTTCTTTCTTAAGTTATAGGCATTTTCTGTAACTATGGATACTTGGTTGTTTAATCAATTATGAATTATTTCTCAACTTAGTACCACAAATTTTGCAGAACATAGCATCTGTATCATGGAACGATAAACCGCAGCCAGAACAAATTGTTTCTACTTGATTTGCAGTTTTGACTAGCCTCTTGATCAAATCACCTACTTGCCAAGGAATCAGAGCAATACCTGTTAAAATCATTAATACTGTCAATAAACGACCTAACTCAGAAATTGGAGTCACATCGCCAAAACCAACAGTGGTCATCGTGACTATAGAAAAATAAAAAGCATCCAAAAAAGTAGCAAAATTTTGTGAATTAACAGAATGTTCTACTTGATAAATTAAACCTGAGTAGACAAAAATAATAGCAAATAATGTAAATAATATTCGTGTATAAACTAAACTGTCTTCTGTGCTGACACCCAAGAGAAATTTGTTATCTATAAATCGAATTAAACGCAAAATCCTGAACCATCGTAGCAGTCGAACAAAGCTGATATCAACACCGCCTAATAAATAGGGTAAAATCGCTATTAAGTCAATTAAAGAATAAAAACTAAAAAAGTACTTAATTTTCTTTTCCTCACTCCAGATACGGAGTAGATACTCAGCAATAAAAATCAGTAACACAAATGTATCTATGAAATTTAAAATCAGCCGTAAATCATCAGATATGTTATAAGTCTGTGCTACAAAAATAACAGAGGAGAATAAAACTAAACCAGCAATAGTTAAATTCACAATTTTACCTACTGGTGTCTCTAAGTCTTTCAAGTAAAATGCTGTTTTTTCTTTGCTAAGTAACATAAAATTCAGAAGTGGCTACTCATAAATTCAGTAATATAAAGAATCCACAATTAATTGTGGATTTAAAGACTAGCTTAGCAATAGAAAAAGTTTTTTTCAAAAATCCTGAGTTTTAAAAGCGTTCTCGTAGGATATGCTATATTCTGGAAAAATATAATGTTGGAATCTCAAGGTAGTTATGAATCCAGAAGATTTTATGCGTTTGGCGTTGGAAGAAGCAAAAAAAGGAGACGCCCCATACGGTGCTGTGATTGTCAAAGATAACCAAGTGGTTGCCCAAGCTCATAATACAGTGAAGCGAGACAACGATCCTTCTGCTCACGCAGAAATTAATGTCATTCGCAGTTTAACCACTCAACTACAAAACCCTTCTTTAGAAGGTTATACCATATATACTACTGGTGAACCTTGTCCGATGTGTGCATCTGCTTGCGTTTGGACCGGTTTATCAGAAATTATATACGGTGCTTCTATTGAAGATTTAGTTTCAGTTAATCAATCTCAAATTCACATATCATGTCAAGAGGTTATCGTTAAGAGTTTTAGAAAAGTCAAGGTCACAAGAGGTGTTTTAAGAGAAGAGTGTATCAAAGTCTTTCAGTAAAAAAAATTAACTAGGATGATTCAAATAGGGTAAAAAAGAATTAGCGAAAATTGCAGCTTGGGTGCGATCGCGCAAATCTAAACGATTCAAGATATTTGTGACATGATTCTTCACTGTCCCTTCAGAAATATACAGCTGTTGTGCAATTTCTCTGTTACTAGCACCTGTAGCAATCAATCGCAAAACTTCTTTTTCTCTAGGAGTTAGTTCAGCTAAGCTATCTGGTGGAGATGGTGACTTGGTTGGTGGAACACTAGAAAATTGGGTGAAAAGTTTTTTAACTATTCCTGGTCCCAATTGAGTGTATCCTTTGTTAACAGCACGAATAGCGACAGCCAACTCTTCTGAAGGTGTATCTTTTAGCAAATAACCCATCGCTCCATTCTGTAAAGCGGTTTTTACATACTCATCATCATCAAAGGTTGTTAGTACTAAAACTTTAGTTTTGGGAAAACGCTTTTGAATTTCCCTAGTTGCTGCAACACCATCCATAATAGGCATTCTAATATCCATGAGTACCACATCTGGATAGAATTCTTCAACGAAATGAATTGCAATTTCGCCATTTTCTGCCTCTGCGACAATTTCTAAATCTTCTTCTAATTCCAATAATGCTTTTAATCCTTGACGAATTAAACTTTGATCATCTACAATCAAAACTTTAATCATATTAGTCATAAGTTATTGATTTTTTATCTGGAAATTAGTTTGCGGTAACTTTAGATAAGGGAATATAAGCTGTCATTGTGCAACCAGAACCAGGAGCACTATTAATATGAAAATGACCATTGAGTGCCAAAGTGCGATCACGCATACTTTGAAGTCCAAAACCAGTGGTATTTTGTGTTAAATTAAACCCGATGCCATTGTCCTCAACCTTTAAATGCAAACTAGTTTGAGTCGTGATTATTTCCAGTTTAACTTCTGTAGCTTGTGCATACTTACAGATATTTGTAAATGATTCTTGGACAATGCGATAAACAGTAGTGTTAACTTCAACTGGAATAGGGTGATCTAAGTGAATTTGACAAATTACTGTTATAGGAGTTGAACGTTGAACATTTTCTACAAGTCCAGCGATCGCCTGTGACAAAGATTGCTCATGCAAGGGATGAGAACGCATTGTAGACACTGATTGACGGACATCTTGTAATGCTTTAGAACCTAATTCTTTTGCCCTTCCTAAAAAAGTTTGTGCTTTGGTTGGATTCGATTCCCAAAGTTTCAATGCAGTTTCTAATTGTAAATTTAATGCCGTCAGAGAATGTCCTAAGGAATCATGTATTTCGCGAGCAATGCGGTTGCGTTCTTCAAGAGTAGCTTGATTTTCAATTTGCAAAGCATATTGACGCAGTTTATCATTAGCAATGGCTAGTTTTTCTCGACTTTCTCGCTCAGATAAAACTGTATTCATTAATAGTAAAACAAATAATAACGCTAAGACGAAGACTAAGGCAAAATTGAGAGTAAAAAACCAAAAACGCTCCTGCATTCCTGGAAAAAATCGTATTTGTGCAAAACGACGTGTCAGTGTTAGCACAAATAAAAAAAATGACAAGGCTGTGATAATTAAACGACTTGGTAACTGAAAAATTAAACAACTGCGAGTTACTAAAATGATGTCAAGAAAAGCAAAGATTCTATCACCCTTAACTCCCCAAAAACCAGTTACCAAAATTAGAGATATCTCCAGTGCGGTGTAAATGACTTTACTTATATGGTTACGAGTTGGTAATCTCAAACCCATTAAGCCAAAAAGCACCAGACTACAAATAGTCAGTTCAGGAAAGCTGGTTTGATGTCGATCTGGGTGAGATGGTAGAGCTGCTGTAAAAGCAGCTAACGCTAGCAATACCCACTCCAAATATAGTAGAAACCGGAAAGGATGATTGTAAAATTGAATCGAACGGCTCACAAAAATATACTCAAGCTCAACTAGTTTTATAGTAAAACTATAAATCAAGACTATTCATTTAAGGTTTGCTGGTGAGAATTTTAACAGAGAAAGTATTTTCTATTACCCTTTTATCTTTACTATGCCAAAGAAAGTTGTGAGTTTTTTCTTAGTTACAGAGATAATTTCCTAACCAAAGACTTCATGATTGCTGGATGAATTTACTGATTGTATACATCTATGACTAAAGTCATGGATCTATTCATGACTTTTTCCTCATGTAGCTTTGAAAATTGAACTCTTACCATAGTTGTATCAACTAGGAAAAAAGCACAGAAAGACTTGGATGAAACTCAAAAACTTATCACTAATTTGTGGAGCGATCGCCCTCAGTTTAACTACAACCTCCTTCGCCGTTAAAGCAGAAGCAAACTCCTCTCTACCCTTAGTAGTTGCACAATCTCAGCCAAAAGAAGGACCATTCCAACGTTTGGGACTAACGGATGAGCAAAAAACTAAAATAAAAGAAATTCGTACCAATGCCCGCGCTGAAGTTGACAAAATTCTCACCGAACAACAACGGGAACAGTTAAAAACCGCTATGCAAAACCGCCAGGGACGAGGTGGATTTGCTGCTTTAAATCTTTCTGATGATCAGAAAAACCAATTCCGACAAATCATGCAGTCACAGAAAACGCAAATGGAAGCAGTCCTGACTGTACAACAAAAAGAACAACTGCAAAAATACCGCCAGGAAAAAGGTGCTCGTCGTCAGCAACCCAATATGTAGTTTATCACTGGTGTTGTTGATCATAGCTATGTGAGTTTCCACTAGCTCGGCAGTCTAAAAATTAAGTCCTATTAAGATCCCCGACTTCTCGCGAGAAGTCGGGGATCTTGTTTTTTCACGAGTCTCGCCTGCTTAACATTTCAAATTCTGCTGCCATTTTTTCCCATATAATCCCCTAATTGCATAACTTGATGAGTCTGACCCCTATAAGAAAGAAGATACGAAGGTTAGCTCTTAATCACAAACTTCCGTTCAGTAAACCGGTATAACTTAACGCACATAATCAGACTTTCGTCAATGCGTAAGTCCTAGCTACAACATTATTAAAAGTATAAGGAGTCACTCAAATGTTTAACAAATTTATTGCTACTGTTGCTACTGCCGCTACTGTCTCTACTGTAACTCTTTCTTTGTCTGTTACGTCAGCTTTTGCTGCTCCTCCGAGGGTTCATGTTATCAACAATTGCATGGCTTACAACATGAGTGGACAAGCAGTTTCACCATTAGTAGTTGGTCAATACTACACTGTAGTAGCAACTGGAAAATTTTCTCGCAGTGGTAATAATGGAGTGAAAGTATTGGTTTGGGACCAAAGAAATCAGCGTCGGGGTACACTAAACGTTGCTACCCGTTGCTTGGAATCGAATCAAGGAAGAGTTATATATTATAACTGAATTGTAATCAACTCAACTTTTCCTTGACAATTTGGAGTCAAAAGATACCGCACAACAGGTGTGTGACAACCAGAGCGAAAATTGAGGAATTTCTAAAGAGTTATTAAGCAGTTAAGTACGGTGCTCGTCGTCAGCAACCCAATATGTAGTTTATCACTGGTGTTGTTGATCACAGCTATATGAGTTTCCACTAGCTCGGTAGTCTAAAAATTAAGTCCTATTGAGATCCCCGACAACTTTAAAAGTTGTCGGGGATCTGATTTTTTCAAGAGTTTTCTATCATAGATATAGAAGCCCCACTAAGTTTTTACAAGGCTTGCTTCCATAATGCAACACTTATAAAAAAAAGCTTTGAACAAAAGAAAGATGAATAAGGTTTTTTCGATAAATAAGCTGTCGTCTAAGTTGTTCAGTAAAGTCTCAACTAGACTTGTTGGACAAGTCAGGCAAAAGGTTGAGAAACGGGGAAGAGAAAATAAAAACTCTTTACCCTTTACTCTTTACCCTTTACCCAACTCTAGCAAAAGTCCTATTGTAGAGGTAGGTGAAATATCTAGGGCTAATTGTCTTGTGCCGCGTCCTGTAACCAGATATTCTACATATCATCGCCCAAAGGTCTTCAAGCTCTTGATATTAGCCCTGACAACATTAGGAGTCAGTTTTTTAACACCATCTGCGGCTAAGGCACAAAGTAATTCCACTTCTAGTCCTGGTGTAGGCAACATTCTCAATTATCCTTATGGGACGCGCGTTCATCAAAATGGTGTGATTAACACACCAGATGGCAGTACGATTACTCCTGCCACAACAATCAATAATGGCAATGGCTCTACCACCTACTATTATCAGAATGGGACGCGCGTTAACATCAACACCAATAGAGTTAGCCCTAACGGGGCTGTAATCACACCCGGAAGCTTGAATGGAGGATTGAAGCGTGTACCAGAAAACCCAAACAGAGAACCTTTGCTGACGCCACCAAACCCGAATGGAGGATTAAACCGTGGACTAGAAAACCCGAACAGAGGACCTTTGCTTACGCCAGCAAACCCAACAAGATCATGGCAGAAGCCTTCTTTTTGAACCAGGTAAATACACACAGGGGCAGTAAATGGCATTAAACCAGGTGAGAGTTATCCTAGTAGAACCAGCAGGACCAATTAATGTCGGGTCGATCGCACGGGTGATGAAAAATTTTGGGTTAAATCATCTTGTGTTGGTTAATCCTCAATGTAAACCTTTGTCAGGTGAAGCACTTAAAATGGCGGTTCATGCTAAGGATATTTTAGAGTCAGCAGTCTCAGTGACGACGCTACCAGAAGCATTGCAAGGATGTACGCGGGCGATCGCCACCACCGCTCGTGTTCGTCACTGGGATTCCCCCCTGGAAAATCCCTCCACAGCACTACCTTGGTTACTGGAGCAACCACAACAACCAGCCGCGCTAATTTTTGGTAGGGAAGATCGAGGACTGAGTAATGAAGAATTAAATTATGCTCAGCGGTTTATTCGTATTCCTACCAGTTCTAATTATCCATCGTTGAATTTGGCGACTGCTGTGGCTATTTGCTGTTATGAGTTAGCAAAAAATGACACAGAAAATCAAGAGGATACGCCTAGAGAAAACACGGAGATTCCTAGTGAAAAATTATCTGTACCTTTTGCTGTGCCCATCCCCGCATCTGTTAACGAGTCTGCACCTTTGAACATCTTGGAAGAATACTACCAACAGTTAGAATCACTACTACTCAAGATTGGATATCTTTATCCTCATACAGCAGCTAGCCGTATGGAAACATTTCGGCAAATGTATAATCGTGCTCAATTACAAACTAGAGAAGTTGCGATGTTGCGAGGTATTTTACGACAGGTAGAATGGGCGCTAGAGAACCGGAACAATCATCAAGGCTTTTAACTCATCTTAACTTGTATACTAACTTATCGTCCCAAAACTTGTCATAATAACTTAAGCTCAACTCAAAAAACTAACTATTATAAGCAAAAATTAATGTAAATAATAAGGTGCCTTAGAGGTAAATTGAAAGAGTGGGCTACAAAGTTCGCACACAAAAGACATTTCAATTCCCATCAGGGATTGCTCGAAAGCGACTTTAGCCAATAAAGTAAAACCTTTCTAGATGTGTTCTTTATTTTACACTTTTATTGCTACCCTATCTTATGCCAACGAGAACCGTTATAAAAACAGTCTCACGGCGTCCAAAAACCAGCCGCCGTCCGGTTAAAAGCAAAGTTCCAAAGCAGGGGCAAAATAAAGTCGAAGCGACAAAGCAGCAGCAAGCCCCCTACAGCCGAACAATGCCTACACGTATAAAATCGATTCCCCCCTTAATCCCTGTGACTTCGCCCACAAAGCGATCAGGAGTACCACCAACACCAGCCAAACCAACAGCTGCTGCCAAAGGAAGGATTTCACCATACAATCCAAAGAAAGTACAGTCAAAAAATGTGGAAATGCGGAAGCAGCCGTTACCAAGAAAAATCGGTGCATCTCGACAAAAGAAGCGCTTAAAGCCGATGGCAAGAACATTTTTGTATGCCCTACGGCTGTTAATTGTAGGAGTTGGTATTGGTGCGATCGTAGGTACGGCGTTATCAGTGTTAGATCCTGCAAGTCGCATCAACACATCAAATGGCAGATCATCTGATACAACTATTGGGCAGGCACAGCGACAGTTCCAAAATCCCTCAGAAACCGCTTCAGGGTTATTCCTGACTCAAGAAATTTCTTCTTTAAAAACTATAGTACAAAATTTAGCAGCTGCTAGCCCTAATCTCACACCAGGAGTTTTCTTAGTAGATTTAGACAGTGGCAATTATATAGATGTGAATGGCTCCTCCACTTTTTCTGCTGCTAGCACGATTAAGATTCCTATTTTGATTGCCTTTTTCCAAGATATAGATGATAACAAAATTAGTTTAGATGAAACACTGACCATGACCAAGCAAATGGTTGTTGGTGGTTCTGGGGATATGCAATATAAACCAGCCGGAACTCAGTTCACAATCATGGAAGTGGCGACTAAGATGATAACAGTCAGCGACAACACAGCAACAAACATGCTGATTGAGCGCTTAGGTGGTATCGAGACACTGAATCAGCGTTTCCGCAATTGGGGTTTGACAACAACTACAATTCGCAATCCCCTACCTGATTTGTCAGGGACAAACACGACTAGTCCAAAGGAGTTAGCGAAGCTGATAGGGATGGTGAATAAAGGAAATTTGGTAAGTGTCGCATCGCGCGATCGCATACTAAATATTATGCGTCGCACTGTGAGAAATCAGCTTTTGCCTACTGGTTTAGGAGCAGGCGCAACTATTGCCCATAAAACGGGCGATATTGGCACAACACTTGCAGATGCAGGTTTAGTTGATATGCCCAGTGGTAAGCGTTATGTAGTTGCGGTTATGGTACAACGTCCTAATAACGATCCCCGTGCCGAAAAACTCATTAGCTCAATTTCTCGTGCGGCTTATCAACAATTTAGCCCAAATGCTCCCATACCTCCTAGTTCAGGAAGCACAATCCCTACAGCTGGTTCTCAATCCCCAGTAATGACTCCGCCTGTACCTAACAGGACAGGAAGCACTATCCCAACAACTGGTTCTCAATCCCCAGTAATGACTCCGCCTGTACCCAACAGCACAGGAAGCACAATCCCTACAACTGGTTATCAACCCCCAGTGATCACTGCGCCTCTACCCAACGGTATGGGAAGCACTATACCCCCCAACGGTTATCAACCGCCAGTGATCACTGCGCCTCTACCCAATGGTATGGGAAGCACTATACCCCCCAACGGTTATCAGCCTCCCGTTGCGCCACTGGTTCCACCTCCGGTTATGAATCCGCAGTATTATTATCCTTACCAGCGATAAATTTTTCTTTTTCATGACATCTATCACACCGTCAATCCAATTTTTTTCTGGCATTACTGAAGAACTCAACAATGTTAGCTTGCGACGTAATCTCACCTCTGGTAAGCGTATTGTTGTGATGATTTTTAAGCAACTCAAAGCGTTGGAAGGATTTAATACCTTTACAAAACAACCTTTAAATTCCATGCTTTTAAAAGACGAAGAAGGTGAAATCAGCGTCACTCCATCTTCCACACAATTCATTTTTGGCGGTCCAGAAGGTGATGAGTTGCAGCGCGTAGAATGTAAATTTGAAGTAGACCAAGAAGAGCATTGGGAACGATTCATGAGATTTATGAATCGTTATGCCCAGGTGAATGATATGGTATACGGTGAATCACAATAGTTGTTATGGGAGGCAGGGAATAGGGAACGCTTAACGCTTAACAGGAAACAGGCTTGAAAATCTCCTGGCGTCCGTGGTATGAGCGTGTCTTTCTGTATCAATTCCCTGTGCCAAACCAGAAACAACAGTAAAGCCATTTTTAGCCAAAGCCGTACTAATTTGGTGAGTCCATCGGATACCGTACTCTAAGGGTTGGCGTGTCCCGACAATCCCAACAAGTTGTTTTTGTCCCAGATTTTCTTGCAAATCTATTTCACCACGATAGTAGATAATGGGCGGTGGGCTGGGTATTTCTAGTAGTAACCGAGGATAGTCTGCATCTGCGGGTGTCCAAAAATTCGGGTTTTGTTCTTGGAGTTGTTGGAAAACTTGTTCAGGATGTAAACGAGAACGTTGTTGCACCACCTTTTGCAGCGTTTGAAAACCAAAACCTTCTACTTCTTTCAATTGTGCAGGTTTTGCATCCCAAGCTCCTGCCAGTGTACCAAAATGCAGCTGCAACTGTTGTAATAATACTGAACCTACTCCAGAAATTTGTGACCAGGCTATCCAGTATACACGTTCTTGTCCCAATTACCCATCCTCAAGTCTACTGGCTTGATTATTCCCAGATTGGAGAAGCAAAGATACATTTAGGACTTATATCAAGTTCGCCTAGCTGAGCAAAGCAGCAAGAGACGCCTGCTGTGTCTGCTGCGGCATGTCATACTGTCATACATTTATTAATATATTTTCTTATTAATACTTGCCATGACGATTACCCTTACACAAAAAGACAGTGCTCAATTGTGGGCGGAAGCTGAGCAAAACAGTACATGGAATGCAGCATCAGAACCATTTGAAATTATATGTCAAATACCTAAGCAACTGGGTAAAGGTTATGTGCGAGACATCGAGGTGTATCCCCAACTCTGGCTTTCAATTTCCGACTATAAATATCACGATGATGTGTTATTGAAAGCGCCTGCTCGCAATCACCCCGTGCAATTTTCAGTCCTGCTTTCTGGCATGGTGGGAGATGGAACAGGTGAGTACTTTGGTGGAGGGTATACGCTCATCTCTGGCAGTGGTGTGCAACGAGCAATGACTTTTGAAATACGAAAATCTCAGCACGTTGGCATTGACATCCATATGCAGCCAGATTTGCTGGCAACTTTTTTCCCCACACACGACGGGCAAATTTCCCCTGAGTTGAGTCTGCTGGTGAAGGCCAACGATTGGCAGACATTGCTTTATCCAGAAACGACGACAGCTATAAACTTTGTGGCACAACAAATGATTAACTGTCCCTACCAAGGAATGACAAAGCGGATATATTTGCAAGCAAAGGTGTTGGAACTAATGGCGTTGCAGTTAGCCCCGATTTTGGCGGATCAGGGTGGAGTGCATTCTTCCGGGCAACTGAAGGCACAAACCATCGCCCGACTTAATTACGCCCGTGAAATTTTGCTCTCTAGTTTGGAGAATCCGCCATCGATATTGGAATTAGCGCAGCAGGTGGGGGTGAGCGATCGCACCCTCCGACGCGGATTTCAGAAACTTTTTGGTACAACAGTATTTGGCTACCTGACTGATAAACGTATGGAGTGGGCAGAGCAGCTCTTGCGACAAGGTAACACTACCGTTGCTGCAGTTGCCAATCGGATTGGCTATTCCCATCAGGGGCGCTTTGCTCTTACCTTCAAGCGCAAGTATGGTATCACGCCAAGTGAATGTTTTTTAGGTAAAATGTCCGTTTCAGAGCCATGATACCGTTTTTGTCATAGACTCAGTTGCTAGCGATTCTCTATACTCAATGAATCAATACTAGAAAGCGTTTGCAATAAAGATTTCACTTTGCCTTAGCTCCGGATAAAAAAGGGAACTGGAATTTGAGTTCCTGTTTTTAAGCAGAGTTAGGGAATTTGAACTTTTGCTAACTTAATGTTTGAGGACTGTTGTGATGAAGCGTTGGCAATTGAAGTGTGGTGTTCATCAGTGGCTGGCAGTAGGTTTATCAGGATGCTTGAGTGCTGTTGTTGTTCAAAGTGCATCGGCACAGGTAAAACTAGAGAGTAGGGAAAATTCTTACCAAAATGCTGTAGCTCCCACGATTTTAGGCGACAAAGTTAACCCTTCGGCTACGCTCAGGGTTAAACAGGGGGTAAATCAGACAACACAGTCGCCCGTTTTAAGCACGGCGAGCAATTCTGGTGCAAACAGTAATTCAAAACCGACGCCGACAACAAAAATTCCGCGACTCAGCGAGATACAGCATCCACTTCGTAGTGCCAGAATGCTGGTGCAGTCGCCAACCCCACAAACAACACCTGCTGAACAAATCGTACAAGTCAGCTTCGTGAAGGCAAATCCCACAAACAAAGGTTTGGAACTAGTTTTACAAACATCACTTGCTGCTAACCTGCAACTGCAGAATCGTACTCAGGTAAATAGTAATACCTTCATCGTTGACATTCCAAACGCTCAACTGCGTTCACCTGATAACAGCCCGTTCGTATTCCGCTCACAAAAACCAATTGCGGGTATTACTGAGATAACCGTAACAAACTTTGATGCCAATACTATCCGGGTGACGGTGATAGGTTCAGCAGCTGCACCAATTGTAGAGTTGTATGACAGTCCAAAAGAAGGTCTGATCTTCAGTGTCGCCAGTACTGCATCTTTGGCACAACAGGGGCAGCAACCTCAAACACAACGATCACCTGCACAGCAGCCAGAAAGTCAGACACAACCCACTCAACCGTACTCTACTGGTGATGAACCAATTGAGTTGGTGGTGACGGGTGAGCAAGATGGGTATAAGGTGCCTAATGCGACAACTGCGACGAAAACTGACACGCCCATCCTCTACATTCCTCAGTCGATTCAGGTCATCCCAGCAACCGTGCTGAAGGATCAACTAATTACGCGACCCAGGGAAGCAGTTCAGAACGTCAGTGGGGTGACTCCTGGAAGCGCAGGTTCTCAAACTGCGGTTGGTGCAACCTTGATTTTCCGAGGGTTTGCAGAAAACGCTATTACCAGTAGCACGTTTGTCAATGGTTTTAGAAAATATTTTGGCAACCGCGCTTCGGATACCGCGAATGTTGAGCAACTTGAGATTCTCAAAGGACCCGCATCTGTTCTTTATGGTCAGGGTGAACCGGGGGGCATTCTCAATATCACAACTAAGCAACCCCTTTCAACCCCTTATTACGCGGTTGATGCAACCATCGGCAGCTTTGATTTCTACCGTCCGACCCTGGATATTTCTGGTCCCTTAAATGCAGATAAAACAATTCGCTATCGGTTGAATGCTGCTTATGAAAGCTCTGGTAGCTATGTAGATTTTGTTGAGTCTGACCAGATATTTGTTGCGCCTGTTATCAGCTTTGAACTTGGTAAAAATACCACTTTGACCCTGGAAGGTGAATACTTCCATGTCTCTAAAGTTGAGTATCTTGCTGGTATTCCAGCAGTTGGTTCAGTAATTAAGAGTCCTTTTGGAGAAATTCCTCGCTCCCGGTATCTTGATGACCCAGAATTGGATCTAGACCTTGATCGAGTGGCGCTCGGCTATCGTTTGCAACACAAATTCAGTGATAATTGGTCAATTCGTAATGGGTTCAGAGCCGAATTTCAAAATTATGAGGAGGGTTATGTATTTGCAGGAAGCCTGCAAGCAGACAATCGAACCCTAAATCGTAGTGCTGGCTTCGACAACAGTGACTCAGAGAATTACGTTCTGCAAACAGATGTTTTTGGCAAGATTCAAACGGGTAGTGTAAAGCAGGATTTGCTATTCGGCTTAGAGTTGGCTAGAAACAATCTCACACTAGAAAGATTTAGTATTGCTGTACCGCCGATCAATATCTTCAATCCAAACTATAGCCG
This sequence comes from Brasilonema sennae CENA114, assembly GCF_006968745.1. NCBI lineage: Bacteria > Bacillati > Cyanobacteriota > Cyanophyceae > Nostocales > Scytonemataceae > Brasilonema > Brasilonema sennae. The sequence continues at coordinate 6,402,620 of NZ_CP030118.1, forward strand.
CCCTCCCCTTGAACGCCAATTGACGAGAAATCAAAATGAACCTCAAAATTTCATTGGTGTCTATGCCCAAGACTTAATCTCAATTGGTGACAATCTGAAAATTTTGCTAGGTGGTCGCTTTGATTATGCAGCAGGCTCCACTAACAATCAATTCTCGTCGGGTCTACCCAGCGAACAAGAAGATAGTGCCTTCAGCCCTCGTGTTGGTATTGTTTACCAACCGATTCAACCCGTCTCCTTATACGCCAGTTGGACGAGATCGTTTCAACCTTCTCGTCCGGTTCAAGGCAATGCAGACGGTACACCGTTTAAACCAACCACGGGCGAACAATTTGAAGTTGGGGTGAAGACAGAATTTTTCAACGGCAGACTTGCAGCAACACTGGCGGCTTACCAACTTACTAAACAAAACATTGTTGTGACTGATCCAGTGAATCCAAGACTCAGCCTTCAAGTCGGTGAACAACAAAGTCAGGGTATTGAATTTGACCTTGCCGGACAAATCTTGCCCGGTTGGAACATCATTGCCAGCTATTCCTACATTGATTCGGAATTCACCGAAGATCCCAGACCTGCTTTTAAAGGTGACGAGCCGAGTAATGTTCCTCGAAATAGTGCCAGTTTATGGACAACCTATGAAATTCAGACGGGAAGCTTGAAAGGGCTGGGATTTGGAGCCGGATTGTTTTTTGTAGGCGAGCGACAAGGAGACTTACCGAATACGTTCGCATTGCCTAGCTATGTCCGAGCCGATGCAGCTATTTATTACCGTCGTAACAACTTGCGAGTGGGACTGAATTTCAAGAACTTATCTGATGTGTATTACTTTGAAAGTGCTTTGAGCCGGACTAGCGTATATCCCGGCGCACCGTTTACAGTACTAGGGACAGTTTCCGTACAGTTTTGATCCCACGCCAACGCCAACTGACAAGTCAGCGCTTCGCGATCGCATAATCTCAAAAGAGCGATCGCTTTTTTAAGCCTTGCGTAACCTCAAAAGAGCGATCGCTTTTTCAAGCCTTGCGTAACCTCAAAAGAGCGATCGCTTTTTTAAGCCTTGCGTAACCTCAAAAGAGCGATCGCCCCTTCAGATTGCCATAGTGCTGTTGCTCATTAAGCGGTGTTGTACTTACCTGCACATATGTAAACTTTTGTTGATTTTAGTTTCATTAAGCTTGTTTCTTTAATACAAAAATCTTTCAATACTATCTTATACAGCGCTCATGAACAAAAATTCGAGACAGCTGCTTTTGACACAGCCTATCCTACAGCACCGTTTACAGTTCAAGGAACGATTTATTGGGAGTTTTGACCAACAAGGGGTGTAGGGGAAATACCCAACTCTCCTCTAGCTTAGCAATTATATTTTAAGGTACCTACTATGAACTCTAAAAAACTACGCGACTTGATATTTACCCTACACCGCTACATCGGTTTAGCGGTGGGACTGATTGCAATTATTGTCGGCTTAACCGGTAGTTTATTAGTCTTCCATTCCGAAATTAGCACCTTCGATCAGCAGCGCCTTTTTGGCACAATCACCCCTCAAGGTGAACCTCTGCCAGTTGAGGTTGTTCTCAACACTGTCAAAAAAATTTATGCCGATCAACCAGACGCAACAGTGCAGAGGATTCACTTGCCCTCAAAGCCAAATGAGCCGATGAATGTAATCCTGAAAACCAAACAAAAGGAATGGACAGAAAACTACGTTAACCCTTACACTGGAGCAATTCTGGGTAATAACTTGCAGCCAAGCTTCATCCAAAAGTCTTTTGAAATCCTCTACCCACTCCACTATGCTCTTTTAGGCGGTGACATTGGCTATAAGTTTGTGGGGATTATTGGTTTACTGATGTCGTTTATGAGTATTTCAGGTATTATCCTTTGGCCTGGTTGGCGTAAGTTGATATCTGGATTCAAAATCAAGTGGAATGCCCATCCCAAGCGGCTTTATTTTGATATTCACAAAGTTGCTGGCTCTATTGCATCAGTATTTTTAATCTTCGCATTTTTCACAGGATTTTGCTGGAGCTTCTCTGAAGTCGTCAACCCGATGATTTACACACTCAGTTTCTCCAAGCAGCAACCAACTCCAGTTTCTGTTGTTGTTGCTGGTAAGTCTCCACTAGGACTTAAAGAACAATTACAAACAGCTATTGCTGCCTTACCTCAAGGAGAACTCAGGAGAATTTATTTTCCAACTAAACCAGAAGAAGCTTTAAATGTTGCTTTTAAACTTCCCCACGAAACTGAGGACTATGGTCAAAGCAGTGTTTATCTTGACCAATATAGTGGTAAGGTTTTGCGAGTTGATAGTTCTTTGAAGGTGTCATTGGGCGATCGCATCCTCAACTCTTTTACTCCCCTACACTATGGTACATTTGGTGGCTTGCCTACTCGCATTTTCTACGTCTTTGTTGGATATATACCGTTGGTTCTATTCGTGAGTGGTATTGTCATGTGGTGGTATCGCTATCGGGCAAAAGTTAGTGTAGGCCATAAACCACTGGACGCAAACGGTATCGCACATGAGTCCAATACACACGAACTGCTGTGAATGTGAAAATGCATCCACTTTCACAGCAGTTCGTGGAAATGTATAAAACTCAAATGAAAATCACTATATATGTATACTTCTGACACACTGAAAGCCGAACTCAAGGCAAAAGGTTATCGATTCACCCCGCAACGTCAAGTTATTTTTAAAATTTTTCAACATGTGGTTAAAGGTGATCATCTCAGCGCAGAAAAAGTACACCAGTTACTGGTTGAGCGTGGAGAGGGGATGAGTTTGTCTACAGTGTATCGCACTCTAAAAATTATGGCGCGGATGGGAATTTTGCGAGAATTAGAATTAGCACAGGCACAAAAGTACTACGAACTCAACACCACCTCTAATTTTCATCACCATCATATTGTTTGTGTCCAATGTCATCAGGGTCTTGAATTTGGCAATCAAGCTATTATCAAACAAGCGACCAAACAAGTGAAAAAAGCTGGGCTGGAACTTATCGACTGTCAGCTAACGCTTCATGCCATTTGTCCAGAAGCTATACAAAAGGGATGGCCTGCATCAGTACCAACTCATTGGATTTGTTCAAGAGTTACCAAGACAAATAACGAGTTTGAAAACACGGCCTAGTAGTTCTTAATCGTTAAAACCCGTGTTTTTGTTTTCTGTAAAACGCTTATTCAACGCAAGTTCCATGAGGAATGAAAACACGGTTTTTAGAAATTATGTCCTACTAGTACTCGACCACAGCAACTTTGATGAGTTAAGAACGAACCGCCAAAGCGCCAAGAACGCAAAGGAAGAGAAAGAAGAATAAATATAAAAATGGGTTTACCCCGCAAAGTTAGTATGGTGGACTACTAGTGTTCGACCAACCCAAAATTGCGGGGTTAAGGCAGGGTGAGGAAGTAGTTGACTAATCAAAAATCCAAAAATCTATGAGCACCGCTGATACCGCATCCCCGGTAATTGCGAAACTAAACCCATCAACTCCAATTGCAACAAAGCACTCGAAACCTCAGGCGTAGCTATGCCCGTTTGTTGAACAATAAAATCAAACGCTAAAGCTTCTGAAGTAATTGCATCCATAACTCGTTGAAGTTCTGGTGGTAAACTTGGTAAAGTTAACTGCTGCACTGATGGGGATGCTTCAACAGAATCTAGTTGTGGTATTGCTCCCAGCATTTTTAATAGTTCGTCTAATTCCTTAACAATCGGAGTCGCGCCTTGGCTAAGCAGTTTTAAACACCCTTGCGATGAGTGATCATCCAGTCTTCCAGGAAGTGCATAGACATCTCGCCCAAAATCATTTGCGTAACTTGCAGTAATCAAAGCACCTGATTTGATCGGTGCTTCCATCACCAGCACAGCACGACTTAAACCTGCGATAATTCTGTTGCGACGAGGAAAATGGGTGCGATCAGGTGGTGTCTTTGCTGGATACTCACTTACAACCAAGCCTGCAGTCAAAATCTGTTTGTAGAGTTCGATATTTTTAGATGGATAGACAACATCTACACCTGTACCTAAAACTGCGATTGTGCGTCCTCCAGCTTTCACAGTAGCGCCGTGACTTTCAGTATCAATTCCCTCTGCCAAACCAGAAACAACCGTGAACCCATTTTTTGCCAAAGCCGTACTAATTTGGCGAGTCCATCGCATACCATACTCTGAGGGTTGGCGTGTCCCTACAATCCCGACGAGTTGTTTTTGTGCCAGATTTTCTTGCAAATCTATTTCACCACGATAGTACACAATCGGCGGTGGACTAGGTATTTCCAATAGTAAGCGAGGATAGTCTGCATCTGCTGGTGTCCAAAAATTCGGGTTTTGCTGTTGGTGTTGCTGCAAAAATTGTTCAGGATGTAAACGAGAACGTTGTTGCACTACTTTTTGCAGCGTTTGAAAACCAAAACCTTCTACTTGTCCCAACTCTGTAGGTTTTGCGTCCCAAGCTGCTGCCAGTGTACCAAAATGCTGCTGCAACCGTTGTAATAATATTGGACCAACTCCTGAAATTTGCGACCAAGCTAGCCAATATGCACGTTCTTGTCCCAATTCCCCATCCTCAACAAGTCTACTGGGTTGATTATTCCCAGATTGGAGAAGCAAAGATACATTTAGGACTTACGCAAAAATGCGGCAATCACTTCCTGTCTTACTCCCATCAGGCGTGCAAGATTACCTATCTTCTTTGTGATTTTCTTGGCGTCCTTGGCGACGCCAGTCACCTAGGTCGGCGTTTAAGAAAAGAAACCCTTTTTTAGCTGACTCCGGGAAAATTTGAGTAACCTATTTTTTTAACTGTCTTAACTGTCTTAACTGTCCTTGTGTCTTTTTTTTATTCGTGTTAGTTTAATGACGTTTCCTACTTAAATATAATTTTTAAAAATCATTTTTTACATACATTTAGAAGACATCATTATTAACGAAAATATTGAATAAAAATCGGATTTTTTTAATAAACTGAATGATACGAATTATAGGGCTGTAATAGGAGGTGTTACTTTAGTTATTCAAGCTAATGGTTTTAAAGTAAGAGTCAAAATTCAACAACCTATAGTAAAAAATTAAAACATCAAAAGGAGAAGAATTCTAGGAGAAGTTAACTTAACAAAGAAAACATGTTAAACCTTTCAGCCGTTTGTTATTGTAGTCAAGGTGTTAAAGAGTTAAACTGGAAATTGGAGAAATATCCTGAAAATCCAGTTGATTTCATAAAAGAATTATTGAATTTATCAGATGTCGATTTGTACTATTTGAAATGGGAAATTAAAAATTCTCCGCAAGAAAATATAAGAGAATCGCTTGGTGGTAGTGGAGGTTTGAGCGAGTAACTTTCCCTCACCTTCTATGCTCTTGTTACACTTTCAAAATTATGGGTTTGTTCAAGAGTTACCGAGACAAATAACGAGTTTGAAAACACGCCCTAGAGGGGATCAATCCCAATACTTTTCGGTTAAAGGGCAAGGGGTAAAGGCAAAGGGGAAATAGCTTGGTTTTCATCCCTTTTCCCCTTAACAAAGAGGTATTGGGATCAATCCTTAACAGCAAGCGTATTTTATGGTGCTGTCTGTGTCGGTGTCGGTGTCGGTGTGAGTGTTGATGTTGGTGTTGGTGTTGGTGTTGGTGTTGATGTTGGTGTTGGTGTCTCTGTAGGCGTGGGTGTCGGTGTCTCTGTAGGCGTGAGTGTCGGTGTCTCTGTAGGCGTGGGTATCGGTGTTTCTGTAGGTGTGGGTGTCGGTGTTTCTGTAGGTGTGGGTGTTGGTGTAACGGTTTCTATAGGAGTTGGGGTAGGCGATGGAGGTGGAGCAGGATTTTCTGCTGTAATTGCAAGTGTATAATCTGATGTGTTTGACCCCGTCGCAACAATCACATATTCATAAAATCCGCTTTCTGGAAGTTGAACGGATAAACTACGTTGTGTTGAATCTTCCAAAAATGGCGATTTTCCACTGGGGGAATACACGGAAAGCAAAATTTTAGAATTCGCATTGAGCCTGACTCTCATCGATTGCTGTTCGTTAAGTTGGGCGATAAAAACTTTACCTTCTCCTGGTTTGAGAGTACCACTGACTCTGCTAGTAATAGCTCCTTTGTCAAAGGCTATTTTCTTGAAGGCACTGCCAGAAAGGATAGCATTGAGTTTGTCGCTGACAAAACCTTGCCAAACTTGTCCAATCGGCTGATCAATAAAATTCTTGCCGCGCTGTTGTGGAAATTGCCGATAAAATGCTGCATCTGCTAAATCATATAAAGAACGACTACCAACGTTGATTTGGTTGACTTCGACTTTTGCGCGATCGCGTTCTGCTTGTCCAAAACTACCCAATTTTTGACGTGCATCTGAACTCAAAACCGTGAGTTTTTCTAGCAGCTGTTCTGCTAAACTGTCCCATTGTGCCCGCAATTGTTCATCTTCTGGCTCATCTGTCAAAGTACGGTTGCGTAGAGTTGGATTTTTCTCCCAAAAAATTTGATTAACTAAGTTAGTAAAAAATTTATTGTCGATATTGAGTTGTTGACGGCGTTGATCTAATTTTTCCTTACGCTGTTGTTCTTGTAAGGAAAGTTTTGGATCGTTAGGCGACAGGGACGAAGAATCAAATAACTGATTTGCTCCCCACACACCCACACTCACTGCAGTAGCCAAAACCACGACTATGGCAATGATTTTACCAGGTGTCCACCAGCTGAGGGTGGGAGTAGGAGAGGGTGGGTTTGTGTAAGGTGACGATTCCTGTCGAGTGGGAGGAGTGGGAGTCGGGGATACAGCTAGAGTTTGTTGTGTTTGTGGTGGTGGTGAAATCGGAACAGGTTGCTGTGGAGAAGGATAGCTGACAGGTGATAAGTTTAGTGCTTGCAGAACTTGATTAGCGCTTTGATAGCGTTCTTTTGGTTTTGGCGATAGCATTTTATCCAACACCATCCCGAAACTCGGGCTGAGGTTAACTTCTCGTCGCCATTGCCAGGTGAGGGTATACTCATCTATTAATTCTTGGGGTTGTTTACCTGTCAGCAAAACGAGTACTGTTGCGGCTAAAGCATACAAATCACTATGAGGCTCTACTAACCCAGTCTGCATCTGTTCTGGAGGTGAGTATCCTATCTTACCCAATAGTGTTGGGAGTCCGTGAGAAACTGCACCAGGTTGATAATATTGCGAGACGACTGTTGCAGCGACTTGTTTAACTCCACCAAAATCGATTAATACTGGGAGTTGGTCAGTGTTGCGTAAAATTAAGTTGTCAGGAGAGATATCACGGTGAATCACTCCTATAGAATGGATGTATTGCAAAACAGGCAGAATTTGCTGCATGAGCAAACTGACTTCTGCTTCTGTAAATCGTAAACCTTGCTGCTTCTTTGCATCAAACAAAGAGCCGTAAGTTTGCCCTTCTACAAAGTCTTGCACCAGAAACAGGTATTCCTTACCACCTAAGTTAATGCGCAAAAGTTCCCGGAAGCGGGGAATTTGCGGGTGTTGCAGCTTGTAGAGAACGCTGGCTTCTCGCTGAAACAGTTCTTCAGCTTTTTGTAAAACGTATGGTGTTTGAACTTGAGGGGAGAATTCCTTTAAAACACAAGGTTCGCGAAAGCGGTTAACATCCTCAGCTAAATAAGTACGTCCAAAACCTCCCTGTCCTAATTGACGGACAATAAAGTAGCGTTCGCCCAAAGTTTGCCCATTTTGAATACCTTGACTCACTGGGTGATCCAAACTTTCGCCGCAGTGTAAACAAAAGCGACTACCAGTTGGATTTTCGTGTCCTTTAGAGCAATAAACAGAATTCATAGTTATTAATCATGACTCATGAGTCATGACTCATAAGTCAGGTACTTTTGACTTTTACTTTAATTCGCAGATTCTACTTTACTCACTTGGTCAGCAGCAAGTGCATACCATATTTGACCGAGTGTCTGTTTATCAAGTTTCTCATTATTGCGTCGCTCTCCCGGAAACAATCGGTCAAATTTTTTGTTTGTGTCTTTGTTGAGTTGGTCAATGGTATAGTTACCCAGTTGTCCTGCTTGTGCTTGTTGTCTCCAATTGTCGTAATCTCGCGCAGTGTAGCTTCCCAGTTTCCGACGCGCTGATTTGCTGAGATTCGCTTGTTCTAGTTGATTTAACACATCTTGTGCGATCGCAAACCATTCCTTTCGTAAAGCGTTATCTTCTGAGTTCCCCGTGAGAGTACGTCCTTTTGCATCCGGATTTTTAGTATAAAATTTTCGATCTACCATTTTTGTAAAAAAGACTTCTGGTATTTCTAGCTCCTGACGGCGACGGATAATTTGGTTACCGCGATTTTCTTGGCTTCTAGTAGTAGTTGGTTTTTCCGGAGGATTTGAACCTTTGGGGATTGTAGGTAATGATATTGTTGGTAGAGAAATAGATGTTACAGCGTGAAAAACTGCATTGACAACTGCCCAAGTCCCTGCTAGTGTCAAAACAATCACACTTGTGCTGATCAGACTGACTGCAAAAGGACGAAGCCAAACAGGCAGAGGTAACGCCTGAGCAGCCATTTGAGTGTTGTTATGGAACTTACCAACAAGAGTTTTGACACGTTTACCGCCAGGAGCAGCGATCATCGTCTTGAGCTTAGTCATTTGAGTATTTATAGGTTTGGTAGCGCCCTTGTAAAACTGTAAATCTTTGAGAACATCGTCAGCTTTTTGGTAGCGATCGCTTGGTTTATATTCCACCATTCTTTTCAACACAGCTTCTATTTTGGGGCTGACTTTTATTTGTTCTCCCCAACGCCAATTTCCCTGATAAGAATCATACAGTTTTTGTGGATCTTGACCAGTTAATAACACAAGCGCCGTCACAGCTAAAGAGTACAAATCGCTACTGGGAAATGCTTTTCCCTGACGTAATTGCTCCTCTGGTGCGTAGCCCTTCTTACCCAAGATAGTCCGAATTCCACCGAGTTGCGTAAACCAAAAACCCTTAGAAGCTGGTAATTGCTTCACTCCACCAAAGTCAATCAGCACGGGTAATTGATCACTATGCCGCAAAATGATATTATCAGGAGAAAGATCACGGTGAACAACATTCACTCTGTGAATGTAAGACAAAACAGGCAACATTTGTTGCAGCAGTTTGACAACTTCTTCCTCACTAAAAGTTTGTCCCTGATTTATACGGCTTTCTAACAAATCCCAGTAGTTGTCACCCTCTACATAGTCTTGCACCAAAAAGAAAAAATCTTTGTTACTCAACTGCACTTGTAGCGAGGCGTGGAAACGTGGAATTTGTGGGTGCTGTAGATTTTTGAGTACAGTCGCTTCTCGTTCAAACAGTTCTTTGGCTTTTTCTAAATCCTGTTCTTCAACTTGGGGTGCAAACTCCTTGAGCACGCACTTTTGTTGAGATTCATTTAAATCTTCAGCCAAATAAGTGCGTCCAAAGCCACCCTGTCCCAAATGACGTACAATCCGATAGCGGTTATCGACAACTTGCCCTACCGCCAGAGGTAACGGCTCCCCACACTGAGTGCAAAAGCGGTTCTTCTCGTTGTTTACGTGTTGTTTGCTGCAATAAACATCCATGATGCTGAAGCATGAATAGAAGGTTTTTATAAGTTGCTACAAAACAGAAAGCCACAATTACGCATACTCTCTCTATATATTTTGCACTCCTTTGCTCAGGAGAATGAGAAAGAATGCAACAAAGGTTAAAATACTGACAGTAGGTAGCAGTGGTCTGAGTTTTACTTGGTGGGATGAACAATCGAAATTTTTTACACAAACCAACGCCATGAATTCGCAAGCACAACGCCAGCGGGCAATTAAAGCCTTTACAGATTTTTTACATACTCCCTTAGACACACTCCTACAACAGCATATAAACACTGATACAACAGAGGCAGCTTTGGCGTTATTTCATGATATGGCTGCTAGTGTACCTGCTTACAAACATTTTTTAGCAAATCACGCAGTTAATCCTGATGAATACCAAACCTTAGAAGATTTCCAAAGATTACCGCAACTCGTAAAAGAAAATTACCTGCAACGTTATCCTCTAGCTGAATTATGCCGCAACGGACAGCTAGAAACATGCGACATGATAGCTGTTTCTTCTGGTTCCACAGGAAAACCAACATTTTGGCCTCGCTTTTTTGCAGATGAAATGCAAATTGCTACCCGTTTTGAGCAGGTATTTCATGATAGTTTTCATGCAGATAGTAGACGAACTCTAGCTGTGATTTGTTTCAGTTTAGGTACCTGGGTAGGCGGAATGTTCACAACCAATTGCTGCCGCTATCTTGCCAGCAAAGGTTATCCGATTACTTTGGTAACTCCTGGTAATAATAAAGAAGAAATATTTCGAGTTGTTCAAGAACTCGGTTCGGCTTTTGAGCAGGTTGTCTTATTAGGATATCCACCATTTCTCAAAGATATTATTGATACTGGAATTGCCCGTGGAATTGAATGGCAGCGATATCAGATAAAGTTGGTGATGGCGGGAGAAGTATTCAGCGAGGAATGGCGCAGTTTAGTGAGTGAAAGAGTTGGTTCCCAACATTGCTGCTACGACTCTGTCTCGCTTTATGGAACAGCAGATGCAGGTGTATTGGGTAACGAAACACCTTTGAGTATCTGCATTCGTCGTTTCTTAGCACAAAATCCAGAAGCGGCGCGTGCCTTGTTTGGGGAGTCTCGTTTACCCACACTGGTACAATATGATCCCATCAGCCGCTTTTTTGAAGTTATAGACGGCACGTTGCTATTTTCTGGAAATAATGGCATTCCTCTGGTGCGTTACAACATCTTGGATACTGGAGGGATAATGAGTTATGATGCCATGCTCCAGTTTTTAGCAAAATGGGGCTTCAATCCAGTGGCGGAAATACAACAGATGGGTGGAAGAGGTGTTCGTGCGCTACCATTCGTCTATATTTTCGGACGCTCTAATTTTACAGTTTCTTACTTTGGAGCGAATATCTACCCAGAAAATGTGACGGTGGGATTAGAGCAACCAGTTATTAGAGAATGGGTGACAGGTAAATTCGTGTTGCAAGTGCAAGAAGATGCAGACAAGAACCGATTTTTATCGGTGGTTGTGGAGTTAGCACCGAGAATGGAGGAAAGTGAAGAGAAAAGGGAGGCGATCGCATCTTCCATTCTCACCCAACTCCAGCGCCTCAATAGCGAATTTGCTAACTACGTTCCTCCAGAATACCAAATCCCGCGAGTTGCACTAGCTCCTACAGGCGATCCAGAATATTTCCCCGTTGGGGTGAAGCATCGCTATACCCGCAAGTAGGAGAGAGTGTTCTATTCGCGGCTTTGTTCTTGGTTTGGTTTAGCTTTAGCAGCAACCAACCTAACTAACTCAACATCCAACTTTAACGCATCAGCTATTTGTTCTACAGTTGCACCTAAAGTCAACATAAAAGGAATTGCTTCCAATTTACCTTCCTGCTTAGCTTCTTGATAAACTTTAGTTTGCTTTAACTCGCTTAATCCCAACATTTGCTCTATCTCCTCCCGACTTTTCAAAGGGAATTTATAGACAATAATCGTTTCTATCAATTCGAGAAATTCCCGTTGGGTAATTTCATCAGCTATTTGTTGTTTAGCAAGGTTGATTAATTCCCTGGCTTTGGTAGCTGCGCCTGACTGTGGCTCTATAACCAGTTTAACTGTACCAATACCAATCGACTGTTCTGCTGCGGAGTCTAATTCATCAAGATAGATGCGGCTAACTCGCCCAGATGTGAGTAATTCAATATAGCGTTCTGTTTCTCCCACATCAAGACTGCGGCTTGGATAAACCACCGCCCCGCGCCAGTTGTTGGTAAGTTCGCTTCTATCCAAGTAAAGAAAGATTTCCGTAAACAAGCGAGAGTAGAATTTTTTATCGGGCTGAAATTGGACTTCTACAAAGTAGATGGGGGATGATGGATTACTTTTGGGGAGAAACACGCCATCGATGCGGAAAGCAAGTTGTTTGACTTCGACGGATGAGAATTGGTAGGTGTCAGCGGTTTCGGGAGGTTGGTTGATGAGTTCAAAAAAAATGCTGGGGAAGCTTTGGAATAGGCGGTAGAATATTGTGTCTGTTTTCACACTGATTGATGGTGGGTTGGTGGCGTAAGTTTTGATTTTACTTGATTTCTTGTTCCCAGACCCCGGCTGGAAATGCATACTGTGAGGTTCTACCTCACTATTCTTCTGGAGGCAGAACCTCTTGATGGGCCTTGCCATGCCGAGCATGGGAACGAGAGAATGAAGTTGTAAGTCAGGCATCCAACAATTTCCACTAACTCCCTCAAATTAAAGCCAAAATTAAATATTATCCCGCACCCAATTTCTAAAAGCTTGAATTGCTTGGCTGCTACCAACAACTTGACTCTGCTGGACGTATTGATTTACTAGCTCAATTATCGGAATCTCTGGAAATGTAGGACTAAAATTCGATTCTACATACTTTCCACTTTGCAAGACATTAATTTGTAACCCTTGTTTTCCATATCGCCAAAGTTCTGGTACTCCCAAAATTTGGTAATTCTCCAACTGCGTGCGGGAAGTTAAATCAATTTCTATAGCTAAATCTGGGGGTGGATCGACACTCATATCGAGGCGATTTTTACCAATAACTGCCGCTTGATTTTGAATGTAAAAACAGGCATCCGGTTCGACTGCTTGAGTCATGCGTTCATTTTTCAAAGTTGTCGAACCCAACGACTCAAACGCAATTTGTCGTGCCTCCAATAAAATTTTTTTCTTTGGCTTTTTCATGTTCGGGTAAAGGAACCATTATTTCTAAAAATCCATGACTATAAGAAAGTCTGGCTGCACGATGTTCTCCCAATTCCGCCAAAATACTTTCAAATTGCTGCCAACTAACGTCCTCAAGTAGTAGTTGCTGTCCCGGTTGAATCCTCAATTGTCTTAACTCTAATAGCATAAAGATTCATCCAACTCTTTTATTACAATATATCGATCTCGTTAGGAACATCGTTTGAGATAACAGGTTTCCCAATATGAAAAAACCCGTCCAAATCACTCTTGATACGGGTTTTTTGAAATATTTATTTCAACCTAGTTTTGTTACATAATGCACCAGTGTCAAAAACTTACAAGTCAGGAGGTAAAATCACGTTGTCAATCACATGAATAACGCCGTTACTGGCTTTGATGTCAGGCTGAACCACCTTGGCGTCATTGACTGTTACACCAGTTTTTGGATCTACCTTGACATTAATCGGACCACCCTCAATGCTTTTGACTTCACCAGATTTCAAATCTTTGGATACTACTGAACCTTGCAGCACATGATATCGCAAAATCTTCACCAGGACTTCTTTATTTTCTGGCTTTAATAAATCTTGTACAGCGTCTTGTGGCAATTTGGCAAATGCTGCATCTGTAGGTGCGAAGACGGTGAAAGGGCCTTTGCCTTGCAAGGTTTGTACCAATCCAGCTGCTTTCAAAGCCTTGGTTAGCATTGTAAAGGAACCATTGGACTCTGCAACTGCTACGATATTTTTACTCTCTGTACCCGCTCCTGGCTGACTAGGAGGCGTGGGTGTGGCAGGTGGTGGTGTTGTGGGTATCTCACCACCAGGTGTTGTGGGTACCCCTGGTGGAGGAGACGCAGGAGGTGTAGAAGTGTCACCTCCACCAGGACAAGCAGCACGGTTGTAAGGACACTCCTGCAAAATACTCGGGCGAGGGTTTAATCCTCTCGGTCTCTGTGTTACTGTTGTGTCTTTAGCTGGTGAGATTTTTTTGGACTTTGTTGCTGCTGTTGTGGCCTCACTAGGTTGAGTATACTCAGCGTTTACTAAAAGACGTTGCTCGCCATGATACGACGCTTCTTTGAAAATACCAGGGTTAGAATTTAATACTTCGTTTGCTCCAGTGGGTAGACCAGTAAGAAGACTGATGCCCGTCACTCCTATTATACCAGCCAACTTGGTCAGCAAATTGCTGTCTTCAACCTTCATAAATTTTGTTTGGCTTTCATTTCCACACATTACAATAATGATTTATATCATCTTGCCACACAGAAAATCTAACTAAAGAAACAAGATTTGTAAGCAGGAATTCATTATATATCAATCTTAAAACATTGAATAATTTGCCTCATTATGAGTATAATCGCCTGTCTGTATAAAGAACGAAGGAAGCCAAGGACGATAGAATTACCCCCGCATGTTTGTGCAAAAGCAAAAATATCGCATAGTTGCATTATGCCAGCTTGTAGAAGGCGTAACAGATGGACTTTGATAGAGAAAAATTCAGTTCAGTAGAATTTCACCGCAGAGTTGTGTCAAAAAAACTGAGAATACAAAAGAACCTCACAAATAAATCCATTTTTATTCAATTTTTCAGACGTAAATCGTGAAGATAAATTATCCGAACCAAAATAAACTTGTAAAATTTATTAAGTGAACCACGTACTGGAAACAAAACATGCTCGAATTATATCAGTTTGAATTATCTCAATACTCAGAGAAAGTGCGTCTTATCCTTGATTATAAAGGGCTGGAGTACCGTAAAATCGAGGTAACACCAGGAGTAGGACAGGTAGAACTATATCGGCTGACTGGTCAGCGACAAGTACCCGTATTAAGAGATGGTAGCAGATATATAGCAGATTCAACGGAGATAGCTAAGTATTTAGACTTACAATATCCAGCACGCCCATTGATACCAACCGATCCAAAAAAGCGGGGCTTATGTTTAATGATGGAAGAATGGGCGGATGAATCAATTGGCATCAAAGGTCGCAAAGCACTGTTTTCTGCCATTAGTCAAAACCAGAATTTCCGCAAGTCCTTACTACCTAGGGCGACACCAGATGTCCTGAAAAGTCTGGTAGAAGGAGTTCCTAACGATCTATTGAAAGTTTTGGGTTTTGGCGTTGGTTATAGTCCAGATGCAATACGCAGTGCGATCGCCGACTTAAAGCAAGATTTGGAAGCCCTGACATTATTATTAGCAGATAGTCCCTATCTAGTAGGAGATGAACCAACTTTAGCCGACTTTGCTGTCGCTGGTTTATCAATATTGCTGAAGTTTCCTAATGCTGTTTATTTGAATTTGCCAGAAACCATCATAGGTAAGGGAGTCCCTGAATTGGCTGATAACCTACTTTATCAACCGTTCTTTACTTGGCGCGATCGCCTTTACGCCCAATATCGTAGACCGCTTCTAAGTTATACCACAACAGGAGGTTCAAGTGCGCCTACTTCAATTAACATTGACTGATTAGTTATTAATCATGAGTCATTAATCATTCGTTCTCAATAAATGACAAAAGACAAAAGTTACATCACCAATTTTGTCTTTTACAATTACAATGCAACTGTAAACAGTGAACAGTGAACAGTGAACAGTGGAAACTGGTAACTGGTAACTGATAACCCTTCGGGTATGCCTCCAGCACGACGGGCTTTGCCCGAACGCAGTCGCCTAGGTCGGGAGACCCTCCAAAGAGCGCTGCCTCACTGATAACTGGTAACTGATAACTGATAACTGATAACTGATAACTGATAAGAGCAAGCTCATCACTGTGTGATTAATGAAATGAATTTGGGACAGCCATTAGGTTCAGTTATACAAGGCTCTCTCACAGGAGGATTAGAAGTTAGATTGCACCCCGACGTTTCGGTAGAAGATATGCGCGTTGGTAAGTTTTTAGTTGTCCAAGGGGTGCGATCGCGTTTTTTTTGTATGCTCACAGACGTAGCATTGGGAATTGCCAACCAAAGAATTATTGCGAATCCTCCGAGTTGGGAAGACACTTTTTTACGAGATATTTTAGCAGGAGGCGGGACATACGGTACCATCAACCTCGCACCGATGTTGATGTTTACCCCCGAATCTGAAGAATCTTATTCTGCAACAAACGGCAAATCTGCAAATCCTTTTGTTCCATCAGCGACTGGCTTGGCATCATTCCAGCCTCAAACCAGTACAACAATGGAACTCCTTCCAGTCAAAACGATTCCCAGCCACTTTAGCCAAGTTTATGAAGCTTCTGAAGAAGATTTTCGCCGGGTATTTGGTTGGGAAGACGATCCTCAAAGGAAGAATTTTTCTATTGGGAAACCACTGGACATGGAGGTACCTGTTTGTCTTGATTTAAATCGGTTTGTGGAAAGAAGCAACGGCGTTTTTGGCAAATCAGGAACTGGTAAATCCTTCTTGACACGTTTACTTTTAGCTGGGACAATCCGCAAAAATGCGGCGGTGAACTTGATTTTTGATATGCACTCAGAGTATGGCTGGGAAGCCGTTTCTGAAGGCAAGCAAATGAGTACTGTCAAAGGATTAAAACAGCTTTTTCCCAGTTCAGTTGAAGTCTACACTCTTGATCCAGAATCCACCAAGCGTCGAGGCGTACCTCATGCTCAAGAACTTTATTTAAGTTACGATCAAATTGAAGTCGAAGATATAAAATTATGCAGTCGTGATTTAGGACTTTCAGAAGCAAGTTTAGATAACGCCAATATTTTATTTGCTGAATTTGGCAAGTCTTGGATTCTTCAATTGATAAATATGACGAACGAAGAAATTAAGACTTTCTGCGAAGAGAAGCGGGGACACCAAGGTTCGATTACAGCACTACAGCGCAAACTCCTGCGACTGGAAAATTTAAAGTATATGCGTGCAGCTTGTCCGCAAAATTATGTCAATCAAATGTTGCGTTCCCTAGAAGCTGGGAAGAATATTGTCGTGGAGTTTGGCTCTCAGTCAAATATGCTCTCTTATATGTTGGTGACAAATATGATTACCCGGCGGATTCACCAACATTATGTCACCAAAGCAGAAAAGTTTTTACAAACCAAAAATCCCAACGATAAACCAACGCAACTGATGATTACAATTGAGGAGGCACACCGTTTCCTCGACCCTGCAACGGTACAAAGTACTATTTTCGGAACGATCGCCCGCGAAATGCGGAAATACTTCGTAACGCTTCTTGTGGTTGATCAACGTCCATCGGGCATAGATAATGAAGTCATGTCCCAGATTGGTACTCGTATTACCGCTTTGCTGAACGATGAAAAAGATATTGAGGCGATTTTTACTGGGGTGTCTGGTGGAGGTGCCTTGCGTTCTGTGTTGGCAAAGTTAGACTCTAAACAACAAGCCTTGATTTTAGGACACGCTGTTCCGATGCCTGTGGTTGTGCGTACTCGTCCTTACGATACCATATTTTATGAAGAAATTGGCGAGACTGCTTGGGAGGAAAAGCCAGATGAAGAAGTGTTTGCTGCGGCTGAACTAGCTAAAGCAGATCTTGGCTTTTAGGGATTTGCGATTTGGTAATTGGTAGTTAATATTTAAGCGTCACTACAAACCCATTACCCAATTGCCAGATAAATGCGACTATGTCCAGCCACTCAAATCCACTTAAAGATGACCACTATCTTGGAGCTTTGGTAGATGAACTGTGTCATGTTCATAACTGTCATACTGTGATTTTATACGGTTCAAGAGCGAAAGGCACACACACTGCTGAAAGTGACTACGACCTCTTTGCCGTGAGAGAAACTGGCGAGAGTCTACACGATGCTCGCCTCTGGAATAATTACTATCTGGATATTTTCATCTATAACGAGAAAGATGTTATTATAGTAGATAGTTCCTTCCTGCGAATTCTCGGGGGCGTAGTATTGCGAGAATGCGAAGGTTTTGGGCAAAGACTCCTCAAGCGAATGGATGAGTTATTTGCCACTGGTCCTGCGGCGCTATCAGCAAGTGAAATTCAACTGCGACGTACTTGGTTCAGTAAAATGTTAAAGCGCATCTCGCAAGGAAATATTGAGGCTGACTACCGTCGTGTGTGGCTGTTGTATGCACTGCTTGAAGACTACTTTGCTTTACGTCAGAAGTGGTATCTTGGTTCAAAAGAGAGTTGGAACTGGCTTAAAATTCATGATCCACAAACCTACGTGGCTTTTGAAGTTGCTCTAAAATCAGGGGCTTGTTTTTCAACGATTGAGTCCTTAGTGGAAAAAGTGCTAGCTGTAAATGCGGCTTAACGGAAAAACATATCAACTACCAATTCCCAATATCCTATTCCTGATTTATAGATTTCGTGACATCCCTCCATCAGGAGAATCGATTCTGTTCGGTTATCCGGCTATAGATGGAGGACTGATCATGGGATCTTAGAGTCACTATATATGTAGTAAGTTAGGAAAAAAAAATCAGCTTTTTTGTGTAACTAGATAAATTTGCACTACAATAGAAAGATTTAACAGAACTACTTTACTCTTGGGATGATTTGTCGTATCATAGATAAAGTAGAAGTCATACCGAGTTCGTATAATTAGGGTCGTCTTAGCGACATAAGGATTATAAGAATTATTGAAAACAAGCCAGCATGCTCATAAGTGATTTCAAAATTTAGGGAAGGTAGGGAAACCAATCCAAGAGAGTGATCGTCTAAGTAGAGTCTGTAGAAATCAATTTTCACCTGATCGTTTCCCTGGTTGCGTAATACGTGTACTAACTTTCCCAATCCGCCTTAGTTATTGAGTATTAATTTTTGTTTACGGAGTAGAGGAAAACGCACCAATGCCCACTGTAGAAACCCAAACCGAAAACCTTAACGCCAAATTCACGGCTGATATGGTGCGAACCTATCTGCGCGAGATTGGTCGTGTACCACTGCTAACCCGTGAGCAAGAGATTGTCTTTGGGAAGCAGGTTCAACAAATGATGACACTCGTGGATGCTAAGGAGGCTTTGGCGAAGAAATTAAGCCGCGAACCTAGCTCAGAAGAGTGGGCTGCTCATGTTCGTAAGTCTGAGACAGATGTCAAACAGATTGTACACCAAGGCAAGCGAGCAAAGCAGAAGATGATAGAAGCAAACTTGCGCTTGGTTGTAGCGATCGCCAAAAAGTACCAGAAGCGAAACATGGAGTTTCTGGATCTTATCCAAGAAGGAACCTTAGGATTAGAGCGGGGTGTAGAGAAATTTGACCCAACTCGGGGTTATAAGTTCTCAACATACGCTTACTGGTGGATTCGCCAAGCCATTACTCGTGCGATCGCCCAACAAGGTCGTACCATTCGCCTACCTATCCACATCACCGAGAAGCTAAACAAAATTAAGAAAGTCCAGCGCGAACTAGCTCAGAAGTTGGGAAGATCACCAACTCCTGCTGAAATTGGCAAAGAGCTAGAATTAGAACCAGCTCAGATCCGTGAGTATCTGAACATGGCGCGTCAACCAGTTTCCTTGGATGTCAAGGTTGGTGATAACCAAGATACCGAACTGCAAGAAATGCTCGAAGATGAAGGCCCATCCCCAGAGTATTACATGACGCAGGACTTCTTACGCCAAGACTTAAATAACATGCTCTCAGAACTTACCCCCCAACAGCGAGAAGTTTTAGCCCTGCGCTTCGGTTTATTAGATGGTAACGAAATGTCTTTGGCAAAAGTTGGCGAACGCTTGAACCTTAGCCGCGAACGTGTTCGTCAGTTAGAACATCAAGCGCTTGCTCATCTGCGTCGCCGTCGTGCCAACGTTAAAGAGTACATTGCTAGTTAACACTCAAAGTGAAACTTAAGACGTAGCAGCGCTATGTCACAAGGTGATCATACGCCCTCTGAATTCAGGGGGCGATTTTTTTTGTCAACGCCCTTTGGGCAGGGTGTAATATCAAGTTCGGATGAACACTTATAAAAAACGAAGAACCTCACCCCGCATTTGAGTATCGCAAACGCTCCCCTCTCCGGAGTTCGGAGAGGGGCTGGGGGTGAGGTCGTTTTATCGTAACTAATTAGGCGAACTTGATATAAGGGTGTAAGGGTGTAAGGGTGTAGGGGTGTAAGGGTGTAGGGGTGTAGGGGAACCCCATCAAGAAATTTGAGGGGCTAGGGGTGACTTCCCTGACTGCGTGTAAGATTACCGATGTATAGCAGTTGCCAGGTAGATTAGGACATCAACTAATGAGAAAACACGGAAACCACGGGACAATTCCCAGCCTGCTCCCCTTCGGGTATGTCTTCGACACGCCTTCGGCGAACGCAGTCGCCTGCGGAGGAGCCAGTACTGTTCGCGCAGCGTGGCACTTTGTGCCATAGGAGGGTTTCCCTCACTTGGTATCTGGCGTTGGAAACCCTCCCGCAGCGCTGTCTCACCTGCTCCCTGCTATAATTTCTTCTCCCCTACACCCCCACACCCCTACTCTTCGCCAAAATCTTTGAATCACATCCGGAATCAAGAGAATTGCTTGTGTAGTTTTCCTTGTTCAAATAGTTCAGACATTAGAGAGAGGACTACACCAAGAAGCTGTCAATTCTTTTTTAAATTAAATTACAAAAGAAGAAAAATATGGAAAATTAGCATTTCGTTTTGAGTTTTCATTTCAAAAAATTATCCAATTGAGTAAATCTTATGAATGAGGTAATAATAGCCCGAACAATGGTAAGTTATGATTATCACTCAAAATGACCCCTTAGAAATACAATAAAAATTGATTTTGTAGCCGAGATATTTTCTATACAAGATAAATCAAACCATTGAGGGAGCCTATACAGATGAATACTTTGATACGTTTGTAGGTAAGTTCCAGAAAACCAAAAGATTTTTTTCACAGGAGGAATCAGATGCAAAACAACATAAGAAAACAAAACAACATAAAAAAATTTGTTTCCCCAGGTTTATTAGGAATCCCCTTAGTAGGTGCACTTGTGTTGGTTGGCTTAGTTGTCAATCGCCCAAAACCAGTAATGAGTAATCAGCTTGCATATATTGACCAATCCGCTGAATCGGCTGAAGATTCTGGGTTACCAACTTACACTTGGTTGCACCAAAATTCTTCTGAAGCCTCTTCTAGATCCTCTGAATTAACTGCACACAAAGAAACCCGACTGCGTAAAGCACTCGCCTCGGTTACTATTCCAACTGATGTCACCAAATCAAATGGTTTGGAAGCAGCCACAAGCACAGTCGCAATTGCACAACCCCAAACACCCACCAAAACTGCCAGTATTACGCCTACAGCAGCCCGGTTCCCTCAACAAGATGGCGTTTACCTCTACGGTCAATCACCCAAGTCTGGTCAATTGGGGCAAGGATATATCATATTTGAAAAGCACCAAAACAAAGTGACAGGTGCGTTATATATGCCTAGTTCTGAGTTTAGTTGTTTTAATGGCACACTCCGTTCCTCTGGAGAGTTGGCAATGACAGTGAATGGTTTCGCAGGTGACGAAAGCCCAACTCAAGTGGCAGCAAACAATACATTACCTCAGGTCAAAGATGGTGAGTCAAGCACTTATGCTCACTCTGTGACGTTGCAAGATTATAATCAGATAAATAATATTAGTAGTAGCGATCGCCAAGTTTTACAAACCTGTCAGGCAAATGTTCAAAAGTGAGGAGTCAGGAGGTAAGAATACAACTCCTAACTCCTCACTTAGCACTTCTTAATACTCAATTCCTGGTTGTGCCTTTATACCCTGATCTCGGAAGGGATGTTTGACTAAAGTCATTTCCGTAACTAAGTCAGCGCGTGAAATCAATGCCGCAGGTGCACCTCTGCCTGTGAGAATAACATGATTGTTAACTGGCTTTTGAGCTAGCCCAGCTAAAACTTCATCAACTTGTAAGTAACCAAGTTTAAGAGCAATATTAATTTCATCCAACAGCACCAGTTTGAACTGTGGATTGCGGATATATCCTAATGCTTTTTGCCAAGCGGCTATGGCTTTTTCAATATCGCGATCGCGATCCTGAGTATCCCAAGTGAAGCCTTCCCCCATAGCATGAAATTCTAATAAATCATCTTGCCATATACTGAAAACTCTTTTTTCTGCAGGTTCCCAGGCTCCTTTGATAAATTGGATTATAGCAACTTTATACCCATGACCTAGCGCCCGCAACACCATCCCCAGTGCAGCTGTGGTTTTTCCCTTACCATTACCAGTATGAACAACAATTAACCCTTTTTCGTTAGATGCATTCTTGATTCGCATCTCCTGGACTTCTTGGCGTCGCTGCATCTTTTTACGGTACTGTTCTGAGTTGAGGGAGGAATTTTCCTCAACCGCACTTACATTGGTAGTTGTCCAAGTTTCATCGGTTTGCATAGCGCTGGTGTTCAGTTTAGTGTAATTATTACAAGGCTTTATCAAAAATCCGTTGATTAAAATGTTAAATCAATCATAAAAATATAATAAATAGGTAAAAAATACAGGATATTCCTCTATAAACCTTACCACCTCTGCTAAGCGGGGAATATGATTAACCAGAACACTTCATTTGCAGCAACTGTGCCTCATACGCGCGTTGTACTCATACGTGTCACCTCACCCCCAACCCCTCTCCTTATTAAGGAGAGGGGTGCCCGTAAAGATGGGGTGAGGCTTTTTACCTGCAACTTGCTTGGTATTAATTATGGAAAATAGAGTTTCCGTTATTTTAGGGGACATTACCCACCTACAGGTAGATGCTATTGTCAATGCTGCCAATAATTCTTTACTAGGAGGCGGTGGTGTTGATGGCGCAATACATCGTGTAGCCGGACCAGAACTTTTGGAGGAGTGTCGCAAGTTACACGGATGTGATACTGGTCAAGCAAAGATAACTAAAGGTTATCATCTTCCAGCAAAGTGGGTGATTCACACTGTTGGTCCAGTGTGGGAAGGTGGAAATTCTGGAGAAGATGAGTTATTGGCAGAGTGTTATCGCAATAGTCTAGCCTTAGCAGTACAAAACGGAATAAAAACTATTGCTTTTCCAGCCATTAGCATAGGCGCATATCGTTTTCCACTAGAACGTGCTACTAAAATAGCTGTCAATGAAGTTAATAAATTTTTACACAGCAATAACTCTCTCGAACAAATCATCTTCGTGTGTTTTGGGCAAAATGCCTACAATTACTACTTGCAGGTGATGGAAGAAATAACTTAAAGCTAGCCAGGATTGTAAGCTAGCTCTATGATAAAACTCTCAACCTACCAAGACCAATGCAGATTACTCAGTGTCTCCACACAGCCATTCTTGTCACGGATCTAGAACGAGCCGAACATTTCTATACAGAGGTGTTAGGATTACCCAAAATAGAGCGATCTCTGAAATATGCTGGCGCTTGGTACCAAGTTGGGAATCATCAAATTCACCTGATAGCTGCCCAGGGAGTCCCCACTGAGGAGCAAAACGAAAAATGGGGGCGCAATCCCCACGTTGCATTCTCAGTTGCTGACTTAGACGCAGCCAAACAACAACTTTTAGATAACAACTGCTTGATTCAACCCAGCGCCTCCGGACGCCCAGCCCTCTTCACCAAAGATCCTGATGGGAATATTGTGGAACTCAGTCAGCAGTGAGGTGGAAAGTGGAGAAGTTGGGGAAATTGTACTTTTTGGGCGGATGATATTGGGGCGATCGCCTTTACTCAGATTTTGCACCTCCGGCTGAGTACGCCCAGAACTCAAGTTCGTGGCTCATAAACACGCGTCCGTTAAAACGGACTCTCGTAAGTTTTTCAGTCCGTTTTAACGGACTTAGACTTTGAGCCAAGAAATTTATTTCTTGGCGGACGAAAAGTATGGTGCAAGATCTGAGTTTAAGCCGGCGGCTTCTGCATCGCCTATTTTTTCTCAAGTATTGGGCAATATCTAGCGACAAGCCTCAGCACTTCTACGCAGCAGAGTAAAAACCAGTAAGTGATTGGGCAGAGGTTAGATTAGAGCGCATTTCAAGTAAATTCCACGTTGGTTTGACCTCACCCCCCTAAAGCTACGCTTTACCTCCCCTCTCCTTACTAAGGAGAGGGGAGGTTTTGGCGCAAGACAAAACCGGGGTGAGGTAGAGCGAGAACTGAAAAGAGCTGTAACTTGAATCAAAATCAAAATCAAAATTTTAAAGTTCTTATTTATACTTCACATATTAAAACGCTTACAATATAAAAGTAAAAAAATAAACAATGTCACGGATGTAATCTTTATAATCCAGAGTTATGGACAATCTCTCAGAAATCCAACTAGGGGGACAAGGCGCTAGTGTAAGTAAGTTCACCCCCGTCGAATTTGGCAAAGACTTTTTTGACAACCTCGCCCAATGTCGTGACGATGGGGAGAAAATCCAGCTATTTTTGGAAACAGCCCAAAGACAAGATGTACCGCTAAGAGCGATCGAAGAGTTGTTGAACTACCAAGATGAATTCATCTTGGCTATGGGGCTTCAGAGTTTTGGCTATATTACTAACCCGCAAATCAAAGCGCAACTTGCAACACTCAACTATATTGAGGGACTTGACGAACCTCTTGAGGAAATCTCTCTGCTACCTGATCCAGAAGAGTACAAGCGGCATAATGTCAGGATACTTGAAAAGTTGTGTCAAGAAGCTAAATCGGGTAGCGATTTGATTCGTTTATCAGCGGCTTGGGCAATTCAGCAAATAGGTTACTCTGCGATGATTACAGGAAGATTTCTTCCGAAGTCAGCCGAGGATATTCAAAGTCAAGTTATTAGTGAAAGTCTAAATCATCTTAACAATCGGTCAATCTCTAAAGAATACATTGATTTTTGGGTTTATGCACCTAAAAGACATCTGTTACGACTGTTGCAGACAATTCCTTCATCTTACCTGGATGTTGTTGAGAGAATTATAGCTAGACTCGGTGTTGTAGGTGTTGAGTTTATCGCTCGTTCCGCTTCTACATTACAGAACTTTGTTGTAGAAGCTGCTTTGCATTTAGCCGGCTTACTTATCAAATATAGACAATATCAGGATGCTGGCACACAAAGAAGATTATCAGATGTTCTGATTCCTTTTTTAGATAATAGTGATATTGATTTACGGCGACTTGCTGCTGAATTAATTAATGAGGTAGAGCCATCATGGTCTTGGTTGAATGATACTATCAGGGCTAAAGCAGCGATTATATTAAGGGACTGGAAGAAATTAGAAGAACTAGGTGAAGCATCAGTTCCATTTTTGATAGAGGCTGTTAGAGGTTCACTTCAATTTGACACACAAGATAACTTACGAGAACAAGTAGAAGCAGTTCGGTGTATTAGTAGAATTTATTTTTATAATGTTGAGCAACAAGTCACAACTTTTTCAGAATTTCTCCAACATCCTGAAGAAAAGATAAGAGATACAACTGTATCACTTCTGAAACCGCATCAAGATTTACTTGATATGAAATCAAATTACATCCTGACAGGACTAGATTTTAAATTTCAATTGGAAGATTTTGATGTAAAAACTATGACGATTAGAGAAATTGATAGAAAGATTGGGGACAAAAGGCTGTATCAGAAAGATTTTGACAAAAGATTTCAAAATGCAATCTCTAGCTGTAAAGCTGATGCTACTGAAGTCAAAAGATTTTTATCAACTAAGCTGAAAGAGTATAACGGTTATATAGAAAGTTGTATCAATAAGCTAGATGCCCAGAAGCAAGATATACAAAGAAAAGAAGCTGAAGAACAAAGAAGGCGGGCGGAAGAACGAAGAAGGCAGATTGAAGAAGAAGCCGAAAAACGAAGAAGGCGGGCGGAAGAACAAAGAAAGAATGTACTAATTACTGCTTTCGCAGTCTTTGGACTTTTGTTTTTAAGTATAATATATCCACCTGCTTTATTCATTGTATTTTTGTTATTGATAGTTTTATTGATGTATTTCGTGATGCTTTGGTTGATATCTTTACAGTATATAAATAGGTAAGCGTTATTTTATAATAGATAAAAATGAAACGCAGTGTTTTTTCTGTGAAAGTAGTAGAACTACCTAATCACAATTCTCATAAATTTACTAAACAATATGGCACTTCAACTAATAAATTAGTGATAAATAGTCAGCGAGAGTTATTACTGCATTGGCTCAGCTTAAACAACGTTCATAACTCAACGCTATCCATACGTTACTTTCATAATCCTGAAGAATCCAGTGAACAACAATTAAAGCTTTATCTAATCGCTAATTATTCAGCTAATGATTTTCATAACCTTCAACAGGCGAGAGATGAGATAGCTAGTTTTTTTGAGGTTGGGAACTTAAGCACATTTTATAAATTTGAGTTATTGCAAAAAGAGTTATCTCAAATTCATGATTTCAAATGGGTTAGCCACATTGGAGAAGTCATCAAGCCAGAAATCTTCAATTTGCAAGGTTACTATTTACCTTACTTATTTGAAGCTAACCAAGATAACAACATGTTAGCTGTCTGTGATGTTCTCCATAGATTAAAAGAAAAGTTTTTACTAGAAATCACTCTTCAAGTCTGTCAAAGTTCAGAAGATAGGGAAACGTGGGTTAATGCTCTTAGTCAAATGGTAGCTCAACTGCAACTGCTCACAACTAAAAGCAAGGATGGTTTTATAGACACAGCCTTAAAAACTTACAAACAATATCAAGAATCATATGTAAATAGAAATTTATTTAAATACAGTATCAAAGCACTGGCAGAAACCCGCAGCAATATTCGTACTGTTTTAATGACATTAGTACAGAGTGCAACCAAATCTAATAGTTATGGAGAACAAGATTATATTGAAATTGTCAGTCGGGATAGAGACGAGCAAAAGTTTTTAGAAACCTTGAGAGCAACTGAAAATGTAGACATTTCTACTGCTGTTGAACGCAAAAGTTGGGAAGGTGACTTTGGAGAGAAGTACATAAGACAACCTATGAAGCCCAAACTTAGCAATGACTTGGGTGATGGTTCGACAAATATTTACTCAAACTCTTTTAATTCTGCAAATTTTGGTCATCCAGCTTTACCCTCATCTGGAGGCGCAATAATCCGGACTGGCGCTTCAGCAATAACTCAATCTTCAAATAATTCACGCAGGCTTCCTCTTGCACAAATAAAAGACTTAAAACCATTACACCGTCTTGCAACACTGGAAGAAATTAGTGGATTCTTCCGCCTTGTCATTCCTGGGAATACTCCAGTTCCGGGTATGGCGACAACTCGCTTGGCTTACAGCACTGCTGAGGAAATCTTCAACAACTATAAACACCTGATGACAAAAGACGAATATATAGTTGGTTTAGATGATGAAGATAATCCTGTAATATCTAGCTGGAGTGAAATTCCCCATCGCCTAGTAGCTGGGGTGTCTGGCGCTGGAAAAAGCAATTTTCTGAAATGGATCATCTTCCAATTTTTATACGTTAACCCAAAACGTAGGATTTACATTGCTGATTTTGGTGGAGTTGACTTTCAATGGTTAAATCATATGAAAGTTAATGTTGAGATAGAGACAACTCCAGAGAATTGCCCAAATTTAGTAGAGAAAATTCATCAACAAGAGTACGAAAGACGCTTGCAGTTAATGCAGGAGTATGGAGTCTCTAACCTGAAAGAATTGCAGGAGGAAGGAGTTGAAATTGACCGTACACTTTGGATTATTGACGAAGCCGCTGACATTGCAGATGTTTCCAGTAAACTGCGAGACACCATTGAAAAGCGACTGAAAGAGTATGCTCGTAAAGGTCGTAAATTTGGAATTCATATCATTTACTGTACCCAAAGACCAACTACTGAAGTTATAACTAAACAAGTGACTGACCAATGTGAAGAAAAAGTCGTTTTTAGGGTGAGTCCAGATGCTAGCTATCGCATATTAGAAGATGCGAGCGCAGGCGATATATCCAAAGATGCTAAAGGTAGAGCTTACTTGAGTGGTTATAGTGGTGCAAAGTTTGTGAACACTCCTCTCATCAAAATGCCTATTGGATCAAAAGTCAAAATATCTGACACTCTTTGGGCTAATATTCACGTTAAAAAATAAATCTTTTTGAAAAATAACTGGAGATACTTACATGAGCCTTTCATCCGATATTGAAGAATTCCGCACAATGATTAGTAGAATTGTTGACCAACTTGAGGAAATTAATTCATCATCTAAAACGCTTCCTGAAACATCTGCAAGTGAGCTAACTAAAAAGTTTTCAGGGCTTATGGATAATTTAGGAGAAATAGAGAGGGAACTACGCTCTGCTAATGATGTACTTGAAGATATCCGCTCACGTTGGGGCTAAAAATATGACTCTTACTGATGATATTGAGCAATTCCAAACGCATACTGCTAAGTCAAGCGAAACATTAGAAGAAGTCAATCAGCTAGCAAACAAGCTTTTTGAATGTTCCACAGATGAATTAGCCTCACTGTTTGCTGAAATAGAAAGTTTATGCGAGCAAGCCCAAACTCAAATTAAATATACTGCCGATTGTCTCGTTGAAATTAATCAACATTGGGGTTCTGAACCTCTCCAGCACTATTCAGAGAAAAAACAGAATACTAATCAGACGACTGGTTCAACAATTAAAAGTGGAAATTCATCCACGCAATCAGCAACGGTATCTGAGAATGAGACTAAACAAGTAGAAGCTGGTGATTTAGCACCTCGGAATGAACAAGCTAAAGAACCTGTAGACTACGCTACAGATTTGATAAACTTTCTGAAACAAGTTGTTGATACTAGTAAAAATTTACCAGCTTTTCTCATGCTAGCAACATCTATTACAGGTACATTAATTACAAAAACAGTTGCATTGGTTGATGAAGTGTTTTTTCCATCAATAGATGTTTTAACTCAACAAGGTATGCCTACATCCAAAAATTCCCCGTTAGCAGATATAAAAGAAATGATAGATAAAAATAACGAGTATCTCGGAATAGATCCTGAAGCAGTGGAAGCGTATGAAGAAATGCATAACGAGCAAGAAGAAGAGAAAAGAAAAAGAAAGAGTGCTGCACAATCAAGAGATGAGTCTCGTGGGGCAAGTAGTAAATGATTTTGCCGTATTTTTTATTGGGTAAATAGCTATATCTGGCGACAAGCCCCTCCTGAACGGTTACGATTTTCATTAGATAGGATCTTGCACCATAGTTTTTGTCCGCCAAGAAATAAATTTCTTGGCTCAAAGCTCAAGTCCGTTAAAACGGAACGGCACATGCTACAAGTCGGGCATTGCCGGATGCCCTTCGGGTTCGCAGTCGCCTACGGAGGGAGACCCTCCTGCAGCGCTGTCTCACCAGATACCTACGGAGGGAAACCCTCCTGCAGTACTGGCTCCCCAACGCAGTGCCTCCTCAAAAACTTACCCAGTCCGTTTTAACGGACTTTGCCTATAAGCCTTGAACTGAAGTTCAAGGCGTACTCAGTCAAGGTGCAAGATCTGAGTTAGGGAAAGTAGCACATCGCCTCATGAAAATCTTCGCCTACACCTACACTAACCCTATACTAGAACCCACTCCTGACCCCACAACCTGGGGATGGGAGTTAGATTTTATTTACCAAGACTTAGGAAAACGCTCTCAACTACAACAATTATTCAACGACTGCAAAACACAACCGCCTGATTGTCTCCTTATCCGTCGCCTAGAAGAATTAGGAGATACTGTAGAAGAAGTCAGTTCGCGCCTTGCAGAACTTGAAGCAATGGGAATAACACTCATTGCTGTTGAGCAAGGCTACAATTCTTCCCAACAAAATCCCAACCTCCACGCCCAGTTGCTGAAATTACTCAACGAAATTCAGCGTCAGCAACATAGCCGCCGCATCCGCCAAGGACACGCCCGCAACCGTTTGAATGCTGCGCCACCACCCGGTAGAGTACCCTACGGTTACCGCAGAGGTAAAGCAAAATACATCATTGACCGTACTACTTCACCAGTTGTCAAAGATTTTTTTGAACATTTCTTATTGTATGGTTCTCTGCGGGGAGCAGTACGTTACCTAGCGAAAAAATACAGCAAGAAAATCTCTGTCACCACTGGACGCCGTTGGTTGACAAATCCAGTTTATCGAGGTGATACAGCTTATCAAAACGGAGAAATTATCTCCAATACCCATGCTCCTATTATTACTAAAGAAGAAGCCGCCCAAGTTGATCGACTGTTACGCCGCAACAGTCGTTTACCTCGTCGCACAGCTAGCGCACCGCGTTCTCTGGCTGGGTTGGTTGTCTGTCAGGAGTGTCAGTCTCATATGAGTGTCACTCGTGTGACTATGCGCAACCAAGACAAAGAATATCTTTATTTGCGTCCGATTAACTGTCCCAAAAATCCCAAGTGTCGCGCCCTTCGCTACCAAGAAATTTTAGAACAGACAATTCAAGCTGTTTGTCGTGATTTACCTCTTGCTGTGGCGGGGATGAATTTTCCTCAGTTGGATGCAGTCAAAAATAGCTTAACTGAAAACATTACCCGTCATCAAGAAATACTCAATCAGCTACCCTCGTTGTTAGAAACTGGAGTTTTGGATGCAGAAACTGCTCAGTTAAGAGCATACAAACTTCGCACGGAAATCTCTACACTTCAAGCAAAACTAGCAACTTTACCACCTGTTAATTTGCGTTCTGTCGCCCAAGCTGTTTCAATTCAGCAATTTTGGTTAGACTTATCTGAAACAGAGCGACGATTTTACTTCCGAGAGTTTATTCGGCACATTGAGATTCTTCGTCAAGATAAAGAGTGGAAATTGCAAATACTTTTTATTTTTTAATTGAATAGAAATGTTACTTTTCAGGTGGTTGATCCTTAGTATATGCAACAGGTTTTGGTCCTGAATTACGCACATTGATCACTTTATTGAGAACATCAAACCAAAAAGGCGCACCCATAGCAATAGCTAAACCGCTTACAATCCAACCAAAAAGAATTTTAAAAGCTAGCCAAATTCTGAGTATAAACATTTGAGCGCTATTCCCCCGACTAGTCTTTAATGGCTCAAATTGTTGACTAATATTTTGCCATCCAATAGGTACAGAAGCATTGCCTAAAAGTTCCTGAAATTGACTTCTGGCATTTTGGTCATTCAGAAAATCCTTTTGTTGAATAGCGCTTTCAGTTATGGCAGAGCGGACAGCCGAATCTTGCGACAGTCTTTTGAGTAGGAAAAATGTATCGGTATTGGTTAATATAGCAACTGAGATGCCAATTAAAATGGCAACTCCTTTGGCATTACGTTTATAAACACCGCTTGCGCGATCCATAGAACGATCAAACCATGTTTCAACCTCTTTTTGAAACTGACTCGTCTCATCTTTAATATTATCAATTTTTAACTTACTCCGCTGAGCAAGAACACTAAGACTCGTGATGAGATTATTTGGTACGTACTCAGGTAAATCTTGAACAAGCTTTTTAAATTCGTTATTTTCAGTAATGTCTCCATAAATATTGTGAATTTGCTGATAGCTATCACTGTTCTTATCAGTAATAGCTGTTTTCAGTTGCTTGTAAGAAGATAAAACCATATACAAGTTTGTTTTTCTCTCAGAGGGAGTTTGAACAAAATTAACCAACTCTGGGATTCTTAAAGCTTCTAATAACGTAATGGCAAATGTTTCTGAAGGAATGTAAGACGGAGAACTTTGTTTTTCTTTTAAGGCTTTTGAATTGTATCTAAATTGATTAATTTCTTGTACTTCTTTTTCTACTAGTTTTTGGGCTTGTTGATTCAGCGTGTTAATCAAAGGATCTTGATAAAGCTTATGTACCAAAACTGTGGCATCATCAATATCTTGCTGTTGAGTTTCGCTACCACCGGCAACAAGCAGTTGAATTGATTTTTTTAAATGTTTACCTCTCCATTGTAAAAAAGTGGAAATTAATTCCTGAACTTCCGAAGTCAGTAAGCTCAAAATTAAGTAAATGAAAATCAAGCCAACAGCAATATCTACAATAACAGGTAGATTCATACATCTTCTCCCGAAAAAACGAATTGGGTATTTTGATTAGTAATAGTTGTAGCACTTTTGCCAAAGCAAAGAGTATGAAATAAAATGAAAAAAAGAGAAAATTTTCGTAAGAAATCTTATGTATTGACGAGAAAATATAAGTTAATTTAAAGAAGAAGAGATTGTTTAACAACACTTGTGGTAACAAGTGGCAACATTCAAGACTCCAAAGCGTCTGGAGTTGAATCAAACCAGCAAGCACAATAAATATCCACCGAACATGCAAGAAGGAAGCTTTATTTGGGGTCGTCTGGAAAAGCAACATCGCACAGTAGACAAATGGATTGATTGGGTATGGGTCCTAGTGCTACTTTTAGCCGCAGTTTTACTCTATACCATAAATTTGGGACATTTGCCGCTGCGAGATTGGGATGAAGGTACTGTCGCACAAGTTGCGCGCGAAATATGGCGTGCCCCATTTGGTTCAATGCATTGGCTTTACCCAACGCTTGGGGGTCAACCATATCATAATAAGCCACCGCTCGTACACTTGCTGATTGCTTGGGCTTACTCCTTAGGAGGAGTCAATGAGTGGACATCACGTTTACCTGGAGCACTGTTGAGCGCTCTGTCAGTACCTTTACTGTATTACATTGGGCGGGAAATATTTCACCAACGTTGGGCAGCTATCTATAGCGCCTTGACTTACCTAACAATGCTACCAGTGGTACGTCATGGGCGGTTAGCAATGTTGGATGGGGTGGCTGTTTGTTTTTTCATGGTCATGATGTTGTGTTTGCTGCGATCGCGCCGCAACTTACGCTACTGTCTGGGTGTTGGCATCGCTTTTGGGTTAATTTGCCTGACCAAAGGTCTGTTGGGTTTCTTGTTAGGGGCGATCGCACTAGTTTTTCTGTTTTGGGACACACCCCGACTGCTTACCAGTCGATACATGTGGACAGGAATTTTACTTGGCATTTTACCTGTGGCTTATTGGTATGGTGCCCAGTTTGTACACTATGGCAACAGTTTTACCGAAACTGGCATGATGGAGCAATCCCTGAGGCGTGTTTGGAAATCTGTTGAAGGTCATTCTAGACCGCCGTGGTATTATTTACTAGAGATCTTCCAGTACACATGGCCCTGGCTCATTTTTTTACCTTCTAGTTTGCGATTCACTTGGGAAAATCGAAACTTGAGCTGGGCTAAACTAGTATTGGTGTGGTGTGCTGTTTATTTGATCGCTATTTCATTGATGGAAACAAAACTTCCCTGGTACGTGTTTCCAATCTACCCAGGCATAGCCTTAGCTTGTGGTGCTAAGCTTGCGGAAATTGAAAATACCCCAATACTATCATCTTATCCTCGGTATTTGCTCTTATCTTTAGTATTTATATCTATATTGGGAAGTGGAGTTTGTATTTACTATAGTTTAGAGGATAGAACACAACCAGACTTACAACAGATTTTTGCAGCAGTCGCGATCACAATGGCAATAGCCGCTATTTTGGCAAGGCGAGGTGATAGGCAATTCCTCAAAATTCTATTTTGGGGTAGTTATGTTTCGCTATTGTTGTTGATGAAATCCAATGACTGGGTTTGGGAACTGAATGAAGCTTATCCAGTCAAGCCAGTAGCACAGATGATCCAGCAGGCAAACCCACCCGCAAAGAAAATTTACACATCTTTTGATTACCGTCGTCCATCATTGGATTTTTATAGCGATCGCACTATTCTTCCAGCTTCCTCTACTGAACTAAAGGATTATTGGCAATCTGACAAACAACCTTACTTTCTGCTAGATAAAACTGCACTTAACAATCTTAAATTAGAGTCGATAAAGGTAGTTAAACATGATTCTGGTTGGTCACTAGTTACGAAAAATACTAAATAATCTTAAAAAAGACAAGAAAATATAAATCTTGTGATTTGAATCACATACACAACAGCATGTAAAGACCTTAGCCGTGCAGTGAATAAGGGGGTGCTTAGCGTACGCTAAGCACTTACGCCCGATGCGTGGTCAGAGTTCCCCTCAAATAAGCAAAGGATCGAACTTACTAGTACAGCACGGCGTAAATAAACCAAGTATTAGACAGCTAACACTTTACCCTTATATGTCCACTGAAAAGGTTTAGCCATTGTTTTATTAAAGTAGTCGATAAATTCAAGAATTCGGGTTTTTAGGTCATCCTGACTCTTGAAGCTAGCACGCTGAAGTAACTTACGAACCAAAATACTGAACCAAATTTCAATCTGGTTGAGCCAAGAAGAGTGTTTAGGGGTGTAATGGAAAACAATTCGATGTGTTTTGTCACTTAAAAAAGCAGCACGGGATTTCATGGATTTGAGTATTCCCCTTTTTCCTTTAATACCCAGATCGATATTCAAACCTTCTTTTTCTGCAACCAAACGAACCAGCGATTCAGACTGATGCGTATTCAGACAATCCATGATTAGATGCCATTTTTTAGCATTGGGTTCACTTTCAATGATTCGACGAATATTGAGAACAAAATCAACTTCTGTTCGAGAATCTCCACAAGTAGGCTCGATAATCTTACCAGTAGCGACATCAAAATTAGCAATTAAACTCTGTGTACCGTGACGAATATACTCAAACTCCCTTCTTTCAACTTTACCAGGTCGCATCGGTAAATCTTTTTCTAGACGCTCTGTAGCTTGAATACCCGTCATTTCATCAATTGATATTGTACGCTCTGCGTTTTGATAACGTTCAATCGCACTTATGTATAAACCAGTAATATCTTCAACTTTTACGTCAAATTCTTCGTCCTTAGGGGGGGGTTAACCAGTAACTACTCTGGTGGGGTTTAAGTTCTGCCTCTTCTAGTAATCTTCCAACATGGCGGACAGATATGCTTTCAATAATCCCTTGCTTTATAATTTCGTCTGCTAGTTCTCTTGGTGTCCAATGACTTATTGGTCGTCCGTAGTCTTCGGGTTTTGAACATGCAAGGGCAAACAGTTTGATTACTTGCTCCATACTAAATTTTACTGGTGCCCCAATACGCTCCGAATCTCGTAGTCTCTCAAAAGTAGGCAACTTTTTATCGCTAGTTTTAAACCATCGGTTTCGCCATAAACGAGCCATATCCAGACTTATATTTAATGTTCGAGCAATTTCGCCATTATTTTTCCCCTCTGACGCTAGAAGAATTATTTTTGCACGTAGTACTATTTGTTGCCCTGTATTGTGTCGGTTTACCAACTCTTGCAGTTCTGAGCGATCGCCATCGCTTAAGTTTAATTGTTTTGGAGCTAATCCTGCCACATCCTAATTCTCCGCTTCTCAGCAAAAACTACTTTTAATCTAATTACTCATTCTCCCACAGTAATACCTGGTTAACTTACGCCGTGCTGTACTAGCTACCGCTCCAACAACTGTTGGAGCGGTAGCTAGTAGAAGTCTTGACGTAAAATGCAGGATATGGGTGTTGTGTTAATCGAAGTTTTAGAGTATTGCTAAAAACCAGACCGAAAAATTAAGCCGCAAAAAATCATTTTGACCTTATCCACATAATTTTGTTTTTGTCAATATATATTAGTAGAGAGGCTGTTTAACAGCACTCGTCTGATCCAAATTACGTTTGTCGGGAGAAGCTGTTAAACACGCGAGTGCGTGTTTTGTGAATATAGGGCATACTTTGAATTAAGCTAAGGCTAATGTCAACGTTGCTTTTCTGTTTTTGGCAACGTTGGAGAATTCTGGTCTGAGGCTTGCTGTGTCATACCAATGACACTCAAGAGAATAGCACCTCCTATAACCAGAGCGACTAAGGGGCCCTTGAGGATGGTAAAATCCCTGAGAATCCTAGCTAAAGGTCGGCTTTGGCGACGGAGTACCGACGATATCATTATCTGTTTGTAGGCAAACGGGTCGCGGACATAATGACCGCTTTGACAGACTACTAGCCTTTCCTGGCAATACGAACAGGTATACAATCCCATGCACGTTTTTACTAGCTTTGGCTTAGTATTTTTTTGGCAAATTGGGCAAGTCACATAATGATTATCAAAGGTGTGTGTATTCATCTACCTCGTCCGTCTAGTCCACTTACTTGCTCTTTTCAATACCTGAGCGATAATTTCTGCTCAAAATGTGTGTAAATTACCTAGTGTGATCTGACATCAGTCAGAAATCACACAGAAAATATCCATAATTTAGACAAGCAAAAGCTTGTGCTACAAGCATGGCTGAGTGATTGCAACACGAGTATAGCTAGATTTTTGTGAGAATGACCAAAAAATAATAAAGGATCAATAACTCCATACTTCACATTATCGTGAGTACCATTCTGTAGGGAGTCATCCTCAAGGTGTATATCCACTTTTGCCTTTAGTTAATGATTTATCGTAGCTATGGCAACCCCTATGGTGGAGCGCACACTCGGAGGGCTATTAGGTGTTTTTATCACCCTGCCTTGCCCGCTGCTTTGTAAATCCCAAAGGCACATGCTCTTGCAACGCAAGAGTTCGTGCGTTTTGCGCTTACACCAAGGTGAGTGCGTCTCTCAAAGAGACATACAATCGCCAAGACACGGAAAAACGCCACTTGCACTGAGTGTCGGTAAACCCGCTTCCTTTGCAGTGGCTGCCCTCGTGCATAGCGCTGTCTCATGGTGATAGGGCGTCTACACTGTTTAACCTTCAATTTACTCCTCACAACTCTAAATGAGCGCTGCAAATAACCATTCACCTTCAATTCTTTCCCATTTAAGCATTGTCCTTACACAAATTGCCAGCAACGGGAATTAATTTACCAAAGCTTTGTAAAACTAACATATGCAATTGACTTGTCTGGTTGCTAAATGATCACTCACAATGAAATGTAAGACGGAAAAATTTAAATTTTTTATTAGATTTACTTCTCCACTCAATGACTCTTCTGCCTTCAACTGAACTAAGGAAGGTGGTAGAACAACCTGCTTTTACCACTCCTTCTGCCCGTTTGACTGATCTGCTTAACCGTTTTCAACCATCCCCAGAAACTGTTGTGCTGCTTTTAGCCGTCCTTATAGGCGGTGGTGCTGGGATGGGTGTGGTGACCTTTCACTTTTTGATTGAGCTGATTCACCGCTTGACCTTGGAAAATTTTATGGGTGTCATTGGTGCTTGGGGTTCTTGGACTCTAGCCTGTGTTCCCATCCTTGGTGGACTGATTATCGGATTGATGCGCTGGCGCACGCAAGATTTTGGTCCTGGACTGTCAACTTTGATCGCCGCATCCCAAGGAGGAGAGATCAAGGGACAATTACGACCAGTCACAAAGATGCTGGCAGCATCAGTATCTTTAGGAAGTGGTGCTTCTCTAGGACCAGAG
This sequence comes from Brasilonema sennae CENA114, assembly GCF_006968745.1. NCBI lineage: Bacteria > Bacillati > Cyanobacteriota > Cyanophyceae > Nostocales > Scytonemataceae > Brasilonema > Brasilonema sennae. The sequence continues at coordinate 6,439,614 of NZ_CP030118.1, forward strand.
GGGCCAAGTGTAGAAATTGGCGCAAGTTTTGGTATGCTGCTGTCTGTTGTTTTACAAGTATCTCAAGAACGACAGCGGTTGCTTTTGGCTGCTGGTGCTGCTGCTGGTTTAGCTGCAGGATTTAATGCGCCCATTGCCGGAGTTTTCTTTGCCTTAGAGGTGGTGTTAGGCGCAACATCATTTGCCACTTCTGCCGTGAGTGTCGTGCTGCTTGCAGCGGTCGTTGCGGCATTAGTTGCTCAAATTGGTTTGGGTGCACAGCCTGCTTTTGCCCTACCCGCTTACCAAGTCCGCAGCCTTCTGGAATTACCGCTTTATCTCGGCTTAGGTTTGGGAGCCAGTTTAATTTCTCTAGCTTATACCCAACTCATTGCTTTGGCAAAAGCCTGCTTTCATGGGCAAATACCTTATTTGCGATGGCTAGGTAACATACGCGAACCGATTCATCCGATTATTGGTGGAACCATTGTTGGCATTGTTGCTTTAAAGTTTCCTCAAATTATGGGCATCGGTTACGGCACTATAGAAGCTATGCTTCAGGATGTGAAGTTTTCTCTAAACTTGTTGCTCGTGCTGCTGGTGGTGAAGCTCTTCATGACGGCTGTTAGTGCTGGTAGTGGTTTTGTTGGTGGTGTGTTTGCACCAGCCATGTTTTTAGGTGCTTCTTTTGGATCAGCTTATGCAAAAATTTTAGCAAGCCTAGTACCTGTAGTTACACAGTATATGGCAGCTCCTCCTGCTTACGCAATGGTGGGGATGGCAGCAGTTCTAGCTGCAACTGTCAGAGCTCCATTAACAGCAATTTTGTTGCTCTTTGAATTAACGCGAGACTATCGCATTGTTTTACCTTTAATGGCAGCAGTGGGTTTGAGTGTTTGGCTTGTAGAACGAATCAAACCAACTTCTAACTCTAATTCAAACTTACAGCAAATCGGTCTTCCTGAGTTAAAAGACGAGCAAGCAGAAATTTTGCAGCAAATCTTGGTAGAAGATGCTATGTATTCTAGTCCGAAAAAGCTGCTACCGACCATGAATGTGATAGAAGCAGCTTTGGAAATGAGCGGTGATCTCTGCCAGAGTGCTTTAGTTATTAATGAAGCAGGGCAATTAGTCGGTATCGTCTCTTTAGAAGATGTCAACCGAGCTCTTTGCCTTTGGGAAAAATATCCAAATTCCTCAAGTGAAATCCAAGCTAACACAGGCAATCAAACACTCATGGATATCTGTACCACTGATATTCTTTATGCATTACAAGATGAACCTCTAGCCGAAGCATTAGACCGCATGGCTCTTAAAGGTTTGCATCACTTACCAGTGGTTTCACGAGATAACCAAGAGCGTATTTTAGGTTTACTAGAAAGAGAGCAAATTGGATTAACCTGCAACGTCGCTGTAACGCGCAGAGCACTTCGCCACTACTTACCAATGACTCGCAAAACAGGTGTCAGCATTAGTCAATAGCCAACAGTCAAAAGTTAGTCCAGTCCTGTAGGCGGGTCTCCCGCCGCAGGGAACTGGGGTTCGCCGTAACGGTCATTAGTCAACAGCTTTACAGTCTAATGACTTTTGACTAACGACTAATAACTATTTACACAGCAACTTCTGCTAGCTCGATCTCTTCTCTCTCGTCTGAGTCTACTTGTCTCAAACGAATATGCTTTTTGCCTAAAGTAATGATAAACTCATCTCCAGGTTTGAGATTCATTTGTTTGGTATAGGCTGAACCTATCAGCAAGTTACCGTTTGACTGCACGCTAATTCTATAGCTTGCACTGCGTCCACCTCGACCATTTGCACTGGGAGCACTGTCTAACTGAATGCCCTCAGCATCAATAAGAGCATTTAAGAATTTCATCATGTTGACACGCTCTATACCGTTTTTGGTTACGGTATAGTAGCCACAGTGTTTAGCTTTTTCTTCTTTGCTTAGATTTTCTAGCTCTTTGACTTTCTTGAGCAGATCTTCACCAACTAGGGGTTCAATTTTTTTCTGTTTAGCCATCAACTTAATTCAAAAACGAATGGTCAAATACAGTGAATCGATTTTATTTTAGCTGATGTTATGCTAATGCGAGCGCCATTATTTATTTTTTATCTGGTCCTATTGCCAAGTAGATTGCACCCAGATAGCAAAATTTTGACGGGATGACCAACATTAACAATACAATATATTTTAAAGAAGATAGGCAATGGTGATAACTATAGTTTGTATGTTTGTCAATGACCAAATTAAGGGTCAAGTAAGAGGAAACAAGTCCTCGATTGAACCCTAGAGAAAATATTCCAGTGCAGTATCCTTACTTCAACCTGTTATCAGTTATCAAGGAAGCGCAATATCAGTTATCAGTTATCAGGTAGGAAACGGACTCGTCCACCCCTAGTTCACTGTTCACTGTTTTCACCCCCCAGATGGATGGTACAGGATAATTCATACTTTACAGTTCTGGCTTGGTGGTGACGACTAGGCTGTATTTGTTTAAGTTTCATAAAGCATACCTAAAAAAGTTGTCTACTTACAAAATTTGATCACTGGCACACACAATGATAAGCAAAACTAATTCTTAGTCATTACATAAAGACAAAGGACAAAGCTTAGCAAAATGAAACTAACAACTAGAGGACACTACAGTGTGAAAGCCTTGCTCGATTTGAGTTTACAGCCTGGGTATGGTCCTGTTTCTACTAAGGCGATCGCCTCTCGTCAAGATATTCCAGCTCCTTACTTAGAAAAACTGCTCATAGAAATGCGTCGTGCTGGATTAGTAAAATCAATGCGTGGTAGCATCGGTGGATACCAATTGGCTCGAGAACCTGCACAAATCTCTCTAGGAGAAGTTTTAGAAGCAGTTGGAGAAACTATTGAACCTTTACCCCACCACCAAGCTTCTCAAACACAAGCAGAAGATTGGGTCACATTTACTCTTTGGCAAAGGCTGCACCAAAAGCTCAAAGAAGCATTGTACAGTATTACCTTGGCAGATCTTTATTACGACGCTCGTAGTTGGCAGGCTTCTCTTGGGGAAGAAGCCAATTTTATTGTTTAGTCATTAGTAATTTGACTGTTGACTCTTAAGTTTTGATCGTTAACTCTTGACTTTTGACCATTGACTAATGACATCAGCTGCTGTTTTAATTATTGCTGCTACTTTAGATTACTTTATTGGCGATCCGTGGGGTTGGCCTCATCCAGTACGAGTCATGGGGTGGGCAATTTCTCGCTTTACCAAATTTAGTATCACATATTGTCAAAATTCCCTGACACAGCGCCTTGCTGGAATTGTGCTAGGCATTATCCTAATAATTGGTAGCGGGTTTATAGGCTACCTACTTATTCAAAGAGCTAGATTACTGCATCCGTTTTTGGGAGTCGCGTTAGAAAGTATTCTCTTAGCTAGCTGTTTTGCTTTTCAAAGTTTAAGAAGAGCAGCCGAAACAGTTTTACAACCATTAACAACAGGACATATTGTAGATGCCCGCTCTACTTTAAGTCATTACGTAGGACGAGATACAGAAAATTTAACACAACTAGAAATTTTACGAGCCGTTCTAGAAACAGTAACAGAAAATGCGACTGATGGAGTTATGGCTCCTCTTTTTTATGCGATTCTTGGTGCATTTATCCCTGTTATCGGTCCGACAACCCTGGCTTTGGCATATAAAGCCAGCAGTACTCTTGATTCAATGGTAGGCTATCGAGAAAAACCTTATACATATTTAGGATGGTTCAGTGCACGGTTAGAAGATTGTTTAACTTGGATTCCTTGTCGCCTCACTGTGATGACTTTGGCACTTCTGTCCGGGAAACCCTTATATATTTGGCAAATTTGCCGTCGGGATGCTGTTTGTGATCCTAGTCCTAACTCTGGCTGGAGTGAGTGCGCCTATGCTGCTATTTTAGGTGTGCAGGTGGGAGGTACAAATTGGTATCGTGGGGTAGCAAAACATAAACCTCTCCTGGGAGACGCCATCCATCCCATCACCCCAAATTGCATTTATCAAGCTTTGCAACTCACTCGATATTGTTTTTTGCTGTGGTTGGGGGTTGCAGTAGTTTTACTGCTGAGTAACTGAGGGAGTGAAGCGCGTCCTTTGAGTGCGCCAAAGCCTGCCCATTTTTTAGGGGACAAATTGGTGAACACAGTTCATCAGATGTATTTTTTTGAATTTTGAACAAGCAAACTTTGAATTTGAGCGTGAACGTGAATCATCATGGAAATAGGGAATTGGGAATGGCTAGTTGTGAATAGTTAGTGGTTAGTAGAAAATTCGACTAACCACCAAAGCTACCAGTCACAATGACCGATTTGTTGTCGTTTAACTCATTGTTCAGGGGTATTGGTCTATGACTGCGTCTGTCGAAACCAAAGTGGTTGAGATTCTCTCACCTGAAGAACTCCGTCGTACCGTGAATCGTCTCGCTTCTCAAATCGTAGAAAAAACGCGTGATTTGTCTCAACTCGTACTGTTAGGTATTTATACTAGAGGTGTACCTTTAGCTCAGTTACTGACGCGTCAAATTGAGGCGCTTGAAGGTATACCGATAGCGACCGGAGCGTTGGATATTACATTTTATCGTGATGACCTCGACCAAATTGGGTTGCGGACTCCTGCAAAAACTGATATTCCTTTTGATTTAACAGGGAAAACAGTTGTCCTCGTCGATGATGTCATTTATAAAGGACGGACAATTCGTGCTGCTTTGAATGCGGTAAACGAGTATGGCAGACCAGAAATTATTCGTCTAGCCGTGCTGGTAGATAGAGGTCATCGGGAGTTACCAATTCATCCAGATTTTGTTGGTAAGCAACTACCCACTGCTAAAGAAGAGATTGTCAAAGTTTACTTAGACAATTGGGATAGACGTGATGCAGTGGAGTTGATTGGAGATTAGTTCCTTATCTTCCTATCACTCCTTTAGCGCATAATTGGACTGGCATGATGATGCACAAGATACCACTTACCGCCTAGAAGCTCAAACATATTCGTAGCAATTGATTGTGCTTCTAGTCTTCTCTGACCGTTAATGATTTGAAGAACATTTTCTACAAGTACAACATAGGCGATGTGATCACGCACAACTGTCGTCACTATCTCCGTATTTATCTCAATGTAAGCAGTATTTTTGAAAATGTTAACCCAGGAGGAGCGAATCTCCTTCCAACCGCGCAGTACATTCCATCCGGGATGAACACAAAAACTGCCAGTTCCTTGAGACCAGACAGTACTCATTGCCTCAATATCTTTTTTTTCAAAAGCTCGATAAAAAGCTGCGTTGACGGCTAAAACTTCAGAAGATTGGTTAGTCATTATTCTTCGTGGAGATTGGGAATAGCAAATGTTGTTTATTAATTGTTAGTAGTTAGTCACTACTAACAATTAACGATTTCCCTTATTTTAATTCCCACTTTTGACAGCACTAATAGTCTGTAATAACTGCTTTGCGGTATACGGTTTAGATAAAAAGGCTTTAACACCCATGTTATTGACTGTATTCACCTTTTCACTAGAAGCGAGTCCACTAACGGCAATAATCTTGACTGCAGGATTCATTTTTTTTAAGGTCCGGATTGTGGTTATTCCATCCATAGAAGGCATAACCATATCTGTTAAGACCACAGAGATTTTATCTTGATGTTCTGCATAAAGAGCGATCGCCTCAATCCCATCACTAGCAGTTATTGCTTTGTAATTATAGCTTTCTAAGGATGTTTTCGTAACATCCCGAATGGAATCTTCATCATCCACAACCAAAATGAGTTCTCCATTACCGTTTGGTAATTCGCAATCTCGTTCTTCTGGAGTTTCCCTAGCTTCTTGTGCTGGTAAAAACACCTTAAATTGGGTGCCTTTCCCTACCTCACTATACACGTTAACAAAACCACCGTGGCTTTTAACAATCCCAAGTACAGTAGAAAGACCAAGTCCTGTTCCTTTGCCTAAGTCTTTCGTTGTAAAAAATGGTTCAAAAATGCGGTCTATAATTTCTTGTGGAATACCACCTCCAGTATCACTAACAGTAATGACAACATACGAACCAACTTGAGCATCAATATACATCTTGGCGTAATTTGTATCAATAATGAAATTTTCCGCCGAGATTGTCAATTGACCGCCATTAGGCATTGCGTCACGAGCATTAACGCACAAATTTATCAGGACTTGATGCAATTGAGTTGCATCACCTGAAACTGTCCAAAGGGTTTGGTCTTGTGAAGTGGAAACTTCAATAGATTTGGGAAATGTTTCTTTAATAATTTGCTGAATTTCTCTAATTAAATGCCTTAATTGCAAAAGAGTGCGATCGCCCTCAATTCCGCGAGTAAATGATAGCACTTGCTTAACCAAACTTGCTCCTCGTTTCGCGTTAGATATTAATATTGGCAGGAGTCGTTTACTCCGCTGATCATTCAGTTGCGATTCTAAAAGTTGAGCGGTCATTAAAATGGGTGCAAGAACGTTATTTAGATCGTGGGCGATACCGCTTGCTAAAGTTCCTATACTTTCTAAACGCTGAGCACGAAAAAATTGTGCTTCTAATTCTTTTTTTTGTGTAATATTAGTATTAACAACAAGAATTGATTGTCCCTGTTTATCAAATTCGTGCACAAGTGTCCAGCGACTTTCAACAATAATTTCTTTGTCAAATTTTGTTATTTGATGCAGTTCACCCTCCCAGGAACCATTTTTCAATAAAGTTGCAATAGCTTCTTGAAATTGTACTATATCTTTCTCATGCCAAAGATCTGATGTATTCTTGCCAATCGCTTCAGTTGCCTTCCAACCATATAGTTGTTCGGCTGATTTATTCCAAAATAAAATTCTCTTGTTTAAATCCCGTACAAAAATGGCATCGGTTGCAACATCAAGGAGTGCGGCGTGTTCGCGAATCTTTTGTTCTGCTCGCTTGCGCTCAACTGCGTAACGAATAGAACGTTCAAGCATGGGAGCTGTCAACTGACTTTTTTCTAAATAATCTGCAGCACCTGCTCTCATCGCTTCAATGTCTATTTGCCTATCTCCTTTTCCTGTAAGTAAAATGATTGGGGAAGAGCAGCCTTGATCAATTGCTTCACGCAACAAATCTAGTCCGTTACTGGCACCCAAACGATAATCTACAAGACAGACATCGTATTGATTCTTAACAATTGCATCTATTGCTGCTTGATAATTATTTTTCCATTCCAATTCCCCACAAGCGACTTGGAATTCACCGAACCAATCACGAGTTAAAACGTAGTCATCTTCGTCATCATCAACAAGAAGAACTTTGAATTGACTTTCTTTCATTTCTGCCTCCCTTTGCTTATAGTGGCAGTTCCACGATGTTAAACCAGTACTTTCCTAGTGTTTTCATAACTTCCACCAAAGACGCGAAGGTGACAGGTTTGATGATAAATGAGTTGGCACCCAAATCGTAACTACTATAAACATCTTCTTCTGCCTTGGAGGTCGTCAGAATAACAACGGGAATTTGCCTTAAATGTGGATCAGCTTTAATCTCTTTAAGCGCCTCACGACCATCTTTTTTGGGCATATTTAAATCTAACAAAATTATATGTGGTCGCGGTGCAGTGCTTTTGTGGGTATACATACCACGATGATAAAGATAATCCATTAATTGTTCACCATCGTTAACGATGTGTAACTCGTTTGCTAATCGACTTTCTGCCAACGCCTCGCGAGCTAACATACAATCATCCTCATCATCATCAGCCATCAAAATTGTGACGGTTATTTGCCGACCCTTCACTCTGCATTTTCTCCTTTGCGTTGGTTTTAGGATTAATTGATTATTAAATTGCAACAAATGAATGAAGATTGGTTGCCAAATCCTCGACAACCTCTGGGCGTATCATAAACTCTTTTAAGCAAGAGCATATTATGCCGGAGGATGCATTGGCAGTAGAATCAAAAATTTTGATCCTTGCCCAGGTGTACTTTGTGCCGAGATGCTCCCGTTGTGACGCTCAACAATTTTCCGGCAGATAGCCAAACCTATACCAGTCCCTTCATATTCGCTGCGACCATGCAGGCGTTGAAAAACGTTGAAGATGCGGTCAAGATACTTTTCATCAAAACCAATGCCATGATCTTCTACAATAATCTGACACACTTGGACAACATCTTGTTGGTTTAATATCTGGTTGTAAATCTTAACAATAGGTGGTTCTTCTTTACAGCAAAATTTCAGAGCATTGCCGATGAGGTTTTGTAGTAGTTGACGCATCTGTAGCGGATCGGCGTGAATGATAGGTAACTCGCCTACCTCCACATACGCCTGGGTTTGTTGGATACGCACTTCCAAATCAGACAAAACTTCTTTTGTAATTTGTGTCAAATTCACTGGGACAAAAGGCTGTCCTCTGGTAGTCACTCGCGAAAGTGTTAACAAATCTTCAATCAAAGCCTGCATTCTACGGGTTGCATTTTGCATCCGTTCTAGGTAATCTAGTCCTTGTTCTGTTAAAGCATGACCACAAGTCGCTTTTAAGCGATCGCCAAATGTTTTGATTTTACGCAATGGCTCTTGCAAATCGTGAGAGGCGACAAAGGCAAATTGTTGCAGCTCGTCATTAGAACGGATGAGTTCTTGCGAGTGGCGAGTTTCTTGTTCTAGAAGTTGAGCTTGCGCAAGAGCAATGCCCATTTGATCAGCCAGATGTCGCAAAAGCTCAGTTTCCCAGTTCGTCCATTGACGAGGACAAATACACTGATGGGCAATGAGCAGCCCCCAAAGTTGATTTTTTAGAAGAATAGGGACAATAAGGTTAGATCTAACATTAAGTTTTTTCAGAAATTCTATATAGCAAGGCTCGATACCACCTTGCTCAATATCGGTAACAGCACTAATCCGTCCATTACGGTATTTCTGGACATAATCTTCGACAAAGCAGGGATCATGAATGTTTTGTCCGACAACAGCAGGCACACCAGGAACCACAGCTTCTTGCATCACCACTCCAGAACCATGTGGAAGCAGCCGAAAAATAAGGACACGGTCAGATTGCAGTAGCTTTTGTACCTCTGTGACGCTGGTTTGGAGAATTTCATTAATTTGTAAGGACTGACGAATTTTTAAACTAATATTGGCAAACAATTGCGATCGCAAGTTCTGGCGCTGTAGCTCTTGTTGAACCCGCTTGCGCTCAGAAAAGTCTATCATTGCCGCAATCATTCGCACTGACTTGCCTGTGTTGTCATGAACAACATAACCGCGCTCAAAAATGTAGGCATAAGAATTGTCTACACGGCGAAAGCGATATTCATTTGACCAGAAATGTTGATTGCTGTTGATCACAGCATCAATGTCAGAAATAATTCTGTTTCTATCATCTGGGTGTATATGCTCATGCCACCAACTTACTTCACTTTTGACTTGCTGTGTTGAATAACCAAACAGAGTTTGTACGTTGTCATTCCACCACAGTTTATTTGTCAGTAAATCCCAATCCCAGACAGCATCATTCGTAGCACGAGCAAGTATTTGAAAACGGTTTTCGCTTTCTTGTAGTTTTTCGTCTGCCAGCTTACGTTCAGTAATATCTGTATGGGAGCCAGCCATCCGCACAACTGTACCTTGATCATCCCAGAGTGCTTGACCTCGATCCAAAATCCATTTGTAGCTACCGTTTTTACACCGAATTCGATACTCACTAATGTAAAAAGGGGTTTTTTTGGTAAAGTGGTCTTGAATGACTCGTGTTACCGAAATCATATCATCTGGATGCACGCGGTTCATCCATTCATCAAAATGATTGGGAATCTCATGCTCAGAGTAACCGAGCATTTGCTTCCAGCGAGTCGAGAAGAAGACTTGATTCGTTTTAACATTCCAGTCCCAAATACCATCATTATTGCCCCGCAAAGCTAACTGCCAGCGTTGCTCACTTTCTCTAAGAGCATCTTCGACTTTTTGACGCTCAATGGCTGTAGCCAACATATTGGCTATAGCTTGCAAAAAGTAAATGTCATCTTTACTAAAAGTACGTTGTGTGGTACTATGTGCCCCTAAAACGCCAAAAGGACGCTCTTTGCCATGAATGATGACTGACAAACCGCTGACGACTTGATGCTTATGCAGCAGGGGAGGTCCGTTGAATCTCTCTTCTGTGCCCAGATCATCAACAATGACTGGCTCTTGGGAAGACAGGGTATAACCAGCTTGAGAGTCCATTCCAGCACTAACAGTTGCGTATCCTACAAGCCCTGGCTCCCAACCCACTCCCGCCCGTAGCAGTAAGGTGTTATTATCGCTACAGAGTTCCAAAACTTTGCAATACTCAACTTTCAGACTTTGAGCAACCAGGGCAACAGTTTCGTCCATCAGCGTGGTTAAGTCTACACCACCGAGTGCTACTTGACTGAGTTCTGCTACAAGTGCTTGTCGTTTGGCATAAACTTCTAACGCCTCCTCCGATTGCTTGCGTTTAGTGATGTCCATCCCTATTCCAGTCATCCGCACTGCGACTCCAGAAGAATCACGAAAAACGACACCTTTGCTTGCTATCCAACAAACCATACCGTTGTGCCAAACAACACGAAATTCGATATCGTATTCTGTGCCTTCTTGGAGAGTTTGCATCACTGAACGGTTGACAAAATCTCGGTCTTGGGGATGAACGCGTTCAATAAAAGCATCATACGTAGCACTTTCTAAGCCAAAGAGTGGTTTGAGGTTATCCGGCCAAGTTAATTTGTTATTGAGAATGTCCCAGTCCCAAGTAATCATGCTGGCTGCTTCTAATGCCATCACCAGTTGCGCCTCTCGACTCTGCGCCTGTTCGGTTTGCTGTTGCAATTTCTGTATAGCGTGATGAGCTTCCAAAAGACGACGCACTCTTTGACGCAAGACTTGCCACTTAATTGGCTTGGTAATATAATCAATAGCACCAGCACCCCCATCGGTTTCCATTGATGCTGACTCGTTGGGATCACTCATGATTAAAATAGGTATTTCCGTAGCACCAGCAAGTGTTTGCAATTGATCACAGCAGCTAATGCCATTCATCATCGGCATCAGGGCATCCAGCAACACTATATTTGGCTGTAATTTTATATACAAATATAAAGCTTGCTCAGTATTGATTGCCTCTGCTACTTGATACCCTTCTTGTTGTAGCAAAGTTCGTAGTTGTAACCGCGTCAAAGCGTCGTCGTCTACAACCAGAATCAAATTAGTCATTAGATATTTATTATCAGTTATTTGTTATCAGCTATTTGTTATTCTCCCTCATCTTTTCCGACTTCAACAAAAAACGGCTGGAGTCAGCTATCCGTGAGAGTGGACAAGGTAAACGCCAGCCGTTTTAGTCATTAGTTATTAGTTTCGTGATAGATCACAGTCATGAAACAATCAAAAATCTCAACTATTTAACAAGGATATTTTCCTGTTTACTAAGGAGACTTGGAGTCATGATTAATGACTCGAAATCTCTGAGCTTTTATGACTAGTACCGCAATTGTGGGATGAGTTAATTCTTAACTTTATCTAATGATGAGAAATAACCGAATGCAAAGTGTTTAGTAACTCCTGTGCTGTATGGGGCTTGGGTAAAAATGCTATTAACTCAGAGGCTTTATCTAATAGCATCTGTTCGCTTGTTGCTAGTCCACTAACAGCAATTATATGCAGCAGTGGATTCATTTTGTGGAAGGTATTGATAGTCGTGATTCCATCCATATCTGGCATGATCATATCGACAATTGCCGCACTAATTTTATCTTTATGCTGAGCATAGAGTGCCACTGCCTCTATACCATCACTGGCAGTCATTGCAAAGTAATTATTCTTTTCTAAAGAAACTTTTGTAATTTCTCTGATCGCAGGTTCGTCATCTACAACCAAAATCCATTCTCCGTGTCCGGTTGGTGTATTTTTTCGGTCTTCCGTTAACTGCGTCGCAGCTGTCTTGATTGCTGGCAGGTAAACTTGAAATTTTGTGCCCTTGCCAACGCTACTAGATACAGTCATGAACCCAGCATGACCTTTAATAATGCCCATGACAGTTGACAATCCAAGTCCGGTTCCCTTACCAAACTCTTTTGTTGTAAAAAATGGTTCAAAAATTCTATCTAAGAGTTCATTAGGGATACCAATTCCTGTGTCATAAACTGTGAGGACAATGTAAGAACCGACTTGAGCATCAAGATGCATTTTGGCAAAGTTTTGATCAATGAAAATATTTTTAGCAGAAATTTGCAAAGTTCCGCCATTGATCATCGCATCACGAGCATTGAGACACAAATTCATTAACACTTGATGAATTTGTGTGCTATCACCACAGAAAGGTAATAAACTTGGCTGAATTTCAGTTTTGACGACTATTGATTTGGGAAAAGTTTGTTCGATAATTTGCGTCATTTCTGAGATCAATTCGTTTAATTGAAGTACAGTGCGATTGCCGAAGGCGGCTCCCTTATGTGCATCGCTCGTATACGCCCAGCCAACCGAAGATTGGCTCCCGCAAGGAAGTTCAGCGCAAGCATTTCCTGCTTCGCCGCCCCTATGGGAGGAAGGCTTTGGATAATCACAACCGACGCGATCGCCGAAGGCGGCTCCCTTATGTGCATCGCCCGTAGAGGAGCTGGAGTTTTCCCAATCGCCTTCAGTTCCCCTTGCAAATGACAGCACCTGTTTGACTAAATTTGCGCCGCGTTTGGCATTATTTTCTACAATGGTTAGCACTTGCCTACTACGCTCATCATCGCAACTTGCTTTGAGCATTGGTACTGACATCAAAATTGGGGACAGCACATTATTTAAATCGTGAGCAATACCACTTGCGAGAGTACCTATACTCTCCAGGCGCTGATGGCGTAAAAATTGCTTTTCTAATTGTTTTTTCTCTGTGATATCAGTATCAACTACAACGATTGATTTGGGTTGAAAATGCTCATCGCGTACTAGTGTCCAACGACTTTCAACAATAATTTTTTTGCCAGATTTCGTGATTGTTTGCAACTCACCTTGCCATGAGCCAGATTTCAAGACATTTTTATAAATTTCCCAGTATTGCGGCAAGGGTTCGTTAGAGAAAATTTCGTCTGTTTTTTTACCAAGAGTTTCTTCTGCTTTCCAACCGTAGAGGTTCTCGGCACTTTTATTCCACAGTAAAATTCTACTGCTACTTAAATCACGTACAATAATTGCGTCTGTAACAATATCGACTAATACTGCTTGTTCACGAACTTGCTGTTCTGCTAGTGGAGAAACGCCAGTCATTGAGCGCAAAAGTTCTTCTTTCCAAGGCAATTTCTGTTTGGCTTGCTGATATTCTGCTTTTATGCTAGCTAGCTGAGTTAAATTTCGGCGTAACTCTAGTTGTCTGATCACTAAACGGCTAATTGCTTTTAGCGACTCCACTTGTTCATGGCTGATTTTCCTCGGTACGCGATCAACAACACATACAGTCCCGATCGCATGTCCTTCTGGTGTTACTAAAGGAACTCCAGCATAAAATCTCACATAAGGGGCAGACGTTACTACGGGATTAGTGGCAAACCGTTCATCACTCAAAGTATCAGGAATGATTAAAATATCACGTTGTTGGATACAAAGGGGACAAAACCCAATATCCACAGGCATTTCTTCTACATCCAACCCGACTTTAGCTTTGAACCACTGACGGTTAGTATCTATCAAAGTTATTACTGCAATCGGTGTTGCGCAAGTCTGGGCGGCTAAGAATGCCAAATCGTCAAATGCTTGTTCTGGTGCTGTGTCGAGAATGTCATACTGATGGAGAGCCACAAGCCTTGCTGCTTCATTGTTAGACAATAAAAGATTCATTATATCTTTTCCTATAATATTGAATGATCGCTTGTCTTGATGTGATATAGGGTTCTCCAGATTCTTCAACAAGTGAAGTTTAAAGGTGACGGCATGAGTTGAATGTTTACTGTAAGTCGGTTTGAAACTGCCATGTACATTTGCTTTTTTATTTCCAAAAACTAAACATACCTGACTTGAAAGTAACGAGGCAGGGAGTGAGTGAGTGAGTGAAGGAGAAATATTTTCATCTGTTTTGGTGAGGCTTTGCTTGGCTCGAGTTTCCCGACAGTCGCGCAACTGACGATCTATGGCGTCAGCCATAGGGTGTACAAAGTTCATGACGGCTACTTATACTACTTGCAACTGGTAGCTTGAACTAGGAACTTACCTTTAGGTAAAATCGGTACTTGCTGCACTTGATCGTTCGACGAAGTTACTATCGAATTCTCCATTTGAATCACTTCATTATAGTAATATGCCTAAAGGAGGATGACAAACTTTTTTATTTTCAGTGATATCACGTAAGGTCAAGCAAATTTACATGAGTGTTGGTATTTTTTATTTAGAATTAAACTTAGAATAATAAATTCCCCATACATATAGAAATTATTCAAATGAACTTGGGTCTCGTAGCTTCTGTTACCTCTGCCATTCAGCCCAAAGCTGAAGATAGCTTTGCCATTAGCTTTGCGCCATTGTCTATTGAAGAGGTTTATGGCAAAGCGGAAACTAGCGCAAATGGCGCTATTGTGGTGATGAGTGGCATGGTTCGTAATCAAACAGATGGTAAAGCTGTGATTGCTCTAGAATATCAAGCTTATGAACCGATGGCAATGCGGGTGTTTTATCAAATTGCTGCTGATATTCGTCAAAAATGGTCTATTGTGAACCGTATCGTCATTTATCATCGTGTTGGGCGGTTGCGAGTTGGTGAAATCAGCGTTTTAGTTGCTGTGGGTTGTCCTCATCGTTCCGAAGCGTTTGAAGCTTGTCGGTATGCGATAGATACTCTCAAACACAACGCCCCTATTTGGAAAAAAGAACATTGGGCAGATGGTTCAAGTAGCTGGGTGAGTATTGGCGCTTGTGAAGTTCAAGGTTGTTAATCAATAACAATTAACAACAAACGACTAACAACAAACTTAGAAATTATTTGCACTTATTTACAAATTTGGGAGTTATCTATTTCAGTTTGTAACTATCTGTTTATTCCAAAAGATTATTCCTTTAGACTGATCTCCTATAGAAATAAAAATTTTTTGGGGATAGAAACGCATGCATTCAATAAATTTAGTTTCTCATGATTCCTTTGTGCTTCTGTCTTTCGTAGCTTGTATTACTGGTCTATTGTTACTATGGGAACGCAAGCAGCAAAAGGATGAAGTGGAAGAAACAGAGAAGATTCTGTTTAGGATGAGCTTTTCCTACTGGCTAGTTTACTGTGTTGCTTTCGCTATCCAAAAAATAGTTTTACCTGATTGGGAAACTGTAGTCATGAGTTTAAGGATAACGACTGCACTGTCATATTTCTTAACATTTTCTTGCGTTGTCAGTCTGCCACTACATAAATTTGCAATGCGTCGTGTTCAGGAATAGTCATTAGTAGAACTAACCATTGGACTTTGGACAAAAGGCTAGAAATTACTTTTTCATCGCAAAGGCGATCGCCTCCTCAAGTTGATTTTGATCCAAAGTCGTCACAATAAACACCTCTTGCACTGTTTTGCCGTGGCGTGCGATCGCCTTAAACCCACCGCGAATTGGTACAGAAACTCGCAATTGTAAATGAGGGCTATGACCTTTGACTCGCCCAATTTGTCCCGGTGTCACGGTTTGAATCCCATCCTGGCGTATGAGACGTTCTAGGATTGGGATAAGACCACTAATGTGGGTTGAGTGATTCCAAACAAGTCTGCCCTCAGTGGGTTTTGCCATTTTCTTACAGTATTATGCGGCTTCAAGGGGAGCCATCGTCAAACCAGCCCGAGAAAGCTGCTGATGATAGAATTCAGCAGGTTCTTGGGGACCTGTCCAGACAATTGCTTGACCTTCGTTATGCACTTGGTTTGTCAGTTTCCAAGCGCGATCGCTAGTCATACCCGGAATATACTTTACCAAACAATCGTGAACGTGCTGGAAAGTATTAAAATCATCATCCAATACAATCACTTTATAATTTGGATATGGCTTACGGGTCACTTGACTAGACCGTTCAGGAGCTTTAGTTGGTGCTGTTGCCATCCCGTAAACAGCGGCTGTTAGTCTTGTAACCATAGTACACCTAGCCAAGAAGCTTAACAAAACTAAACTACAATTAACTAGTGTAGTCCATAGTCAATAGTCTAATAACCGAAGAAAGAACTCAGAACGGGCTAGCCCCTAAGAGGGGCGCTACGCAAACGCCCCGCTACGCTAACAGAACTCAGTAGTCAGAATAGGAATAAGGAAAGGGATACTAGCACCATTATTCATTTATGGAAAGAAGAAAAAGAGTTGTGACTCTATGGCTGACGCCACGCCTTACAGGATGTTTTCTGAGTTCTGCGTTCTGACAACTGAGTTCTTTTCAAAAATGACTAATTACTTCCAATCATCCCAATTTTGGTTAAAAATCGAGGTATCCGGGAAGGCAGTGGGGTTACCATTTTTCTCCAACAGCTGTTTGAGGAGTTGTAATCGCGGTTCTGGTAAGGGCAATTTATCTACGAGTTGGTAGGGTGCGATGCCATTTTTCAGGGCAAAAGCTGCTGTCGTGCCCGCTGCTGCACCTGCAGACCATTCAAAAGAGTGTACCCTGTATGCTGCTGCTGCGATGTGACTGGTTGCAATGCTTTTACCACCGACGAGTAAATTGTCGATTTTTTGAGGAATCATCGCCCTGAGTGCAATTTGGAAAGGATAAGCTTGCCCAGCACCACGTCTTTCACCGGCACGATCTGTATTTCCGGGCGCTTCTGGAGGGCTTTTGGTCATGCAAGGATGGAAGTCTATAGCGTAGTGACCGATACCCACAGCATCAGGGAAAATAGTGGAACGAGTTCGCCGCGCTACCTTATCCGGACTGATCTGCCCTGAAAGAACGGATGCTGCTTCCAAACCTCCTAATGCGGCTTTTAGGCGGCGATACATATCTGGTGGTAGTGTTTTGCGGTAATACTCGTCATTGTAGTTGCGACGAGAGATATCAATTTCCCAAATAGAAAAGCCTTCGGGTTGTCCCCAGCTAGGGCGTCCAATAATACGTCGTCCTTCTCGCATATATGGATGTTTTGACAAGCCATGCGCTGTCCCCATTGGGGAATCTAACCCCGATAAAAAGCGGTTATTTGGTTGTGGCTGCTTGACACCATTGCCCAATTGAGAATCTGTATCCCCGGCGGTCAACCAGTAATAGTATCCCAGAGAGATTTCCTCAGCTTTGCGTAAAGATTCTGTTCGCAGTCCACCCATCCAACCTCCTGGCTTCAGTTGCCCACTCGCTTGTAACTGTTGACGAGTGTAAATGAGGTTATCAGCAGAGGTTCCGGGACGGTAATCATTGCCCCAAGTCCAGTTTTGCATTGAGATGTCCCCTGGGGCGGGAGCGTTAAACTTGACACCACCAAATTCCATTGGTTGTCCTTTCGTGGGACTCCAAATGCGACGGTAGGTGAAAACCAAGGGAAAACTTGCTAAGCGCTTCAATTCATAACTATAATATGGAGAGTATTCTGGATAAAATGCGGGCATTGTTTGCGGTTGCGGGTCTTTGGTCGCCTCCATTGCAAAGGTGTAGGTAAAGCCCTGAGTACAAAAAGGATCATTTTGAGGACTGGAAGAAGAAGGTTCCAAATAAGAACGAGCATCAATTCCTAGTCTGTAAGGAACGTCAGCAAGAGCGATAATTTCGCCAGTTTCTGAAGTGTCTACAACATACCAGTTAGGGGCGTTACTTCCAGCTTTACTTTTGGTTTGCTTGGGGGCGAGGCGAACAATAGTTTTGCTAAAGCGGGATGAGTTTTGGTAGGTATAAGTGTCTTCGATGGTTTGAGATAATGGAGTTGTGTTTAGGGGTGGTGCACCTTGAACTGGTTGATGTTGGATGGCGATCGCACTACTAATGAGCTTCCCGTCGCTACTATATTCCAATTCCTTAATCACCGTGTTCGGGAACCATTGCAACTTTCCTTTGCCTTTTTTTTCAGCATCTTTGAGCATTGAAGTCAAAATTTCATGACCATCGCGCGGCAGAAAACACGAGTCACTGACCCAACAGTTACCAGGGTTAATATTACCACGGTATTTACTCTCAATACGCTTTCGCAGTTCTAAGTAACCGCGAGAGTAGAAGAGTTTGCGACGCTGAGTTGGTCGTTCATCAAGTGCAGCAGTTCCTTGCGAGGAGATTTGTCCTCCCAACCAATCAGTAATTTCGGTCAGGCATACCGTTTGCCCTGCCAGTATTGCCTCATAAGCTGTAGCGACACCAGACAGTCCTCCACCTACAACAAGGATGTCACAGTTGACTGTTTTGTCTGGTGTTTTGGGTGGTGCAGCAACGACAGCGTATGGTGCGAGAAAAGAGAAAAAAGTCAGTATAGATAGCAATCGCTTGATTCTTAACAAGATCCGTTCAACTCCTAAATCACCTTTTACAGCATTCTTCCCAAATTTCCTGGCGACTTTTTTTCTGCGACCAGACAAATTAAACAAATGCATTTGCCTTAAGTGCATAAAAATCAAAAGTCACCCATATGAAATATCAGAAGCGATTTCAATAACTTTTGCCACACAAACAAAAAAGGGAAACTGAAACAATGAACACCAAGATTTTACTTGAACAATGTAAGACAACTAATTTATCACAGAGTAAGCGCTTCACCACCCTCTGAGCTAGACCATTTGTGTTGTGTTGTTGTGCCCGCTTTTAGCGGGCTTTTTTTTTATAAAGGGAACGCTTAACAGTGGTAACTGGTAACTGATCAGATAATCATCAGCAAGCAAATAAACTCACGCTGATTACTCATACCAATTCTGGAGTAAACTTGCACTAAATACTTACCTCTTCCACCCTTGGCGTTCTTGGCGACGCCAGTCGCCTAGGTCGGGAAACCCTCACAACGACCACGCTCAGTGCACAGCCTGCAGCGCTGGCTCGTCTTCGCGGTTCGTTTCATAAATATTAAGTGCATCTATGGCTACGCCACGCAAGCTATCATCGAGAATTAGTATCATATATCACGTATTGGAAAAACGCGGTAGATGACAACTACTGAATTTCTCTAAAGGATACGCGGGCTGTTGGTGCTTTAGGATCTTTACTTGCGAAAGCGCAGTATGCGCTTGGATTCGCTTTTCCATAATCCCTGAGGAAGCTTAAACAACTAGAGCGATCGCTAAAAGTCGTTACATACACAACAAATAAATGCCTGTCAACCAGATTTGGATAATCTGGTATCCAAAACACATCTGTTTGAGAATAACCTGCTCCCTGCAAAGTTTTCGTTTGCTTAACAGCACTTTGTAAATTTGGGAAGGTAGAGTCTGCTATAAAATGAAATGAACTAGGCAAAGCACCAGTCATTAGTTGTTTATGCACCATTTGAGAACTGGGGTTTCCAGAAGGAGATAACCTAAAAGAGGCATCTGGTCTTTGTGGTTTTGTGATTAACCCAGAGGATGTTTCTTTCTTATACGCTGTTGGTTGGCGAAAGTTTGTTAACAAAAGACCAATAATTATGGATGTACCGAATAATGCACCTATCATAAAAACGCTGCCAATAAATATGCTGTTCTGTCTTTTGTTTTCAGCGGCAGGCCTTAGAGTTGTAGGAAGAGTCTGGGCTGGTGGTTGAGTACGTTTAGCTACCTGCCCAAATGCCAGAGAACTTGCTATACTCTGTAGAGCATATATCATTGCTCTAGCGCTGGGATAGCGTTCTTTAATATTGTTCCGAATTGCTTTATCTAGGACTGCTGCTAAACTTGCACTGACTCCATCGCGCTGCCAGATACTCTCCCCAGTGTATAAGTCTGTTGTCATTTGTTGCGGCAATTGTCCTGTGAGCAAATAAATAGCTGTTAATCCTAAACTATATAGATCACTAGCAAAAACTGGACGCCCTGCTGCTTGTTCATTAGGCATGAACCCCGCTGTACCAACAATAATTGAACTGCTGATAGATCCTTGAGAATTCACCACTGTTCCCATCGTTTCTCGCACTGCACCAAAATCAATTAATACTGGTTTGTGATCTGATGAGCGCAAAATAATGTTATCTGGTTTAATATCGCGATGAATCAGACCTTTGTCATGCACATATTCCAGCACATCTAACAAACTGATCAAAATCGAGACAACCTCAGTTTCGCTTAAACATCCACTTTGTTGGACTTTCTCAAAGAGGGTTTGTCCGTCGATCCATTCTTGTACTAAATAGAATTGTCCAAACTTTTGAAAGTAAGCGTACAGACTGGGAATTTGATGACTAGTTGCTCCGAGATCCTCTAAAGTGATAGCTTCCCGTCGAAATCGCTTTTGTATCTGTTCTTGAATCAGAGAACTCTCGTTCACTGGTTTGAGTTGTTTAATTACACAACGGCGTGCCGAGGGCATTTGGGTGTCTTCTGCTAAGAACGTGTCGCAAAACCCACCAGATCCAAGTACACTGATGATGTGATAACGCTCACTCAGTAATGCTGGTATCGTTCTTTTTTCTTGATTCATATTAATTTTTGTGTTTTCTAAATAATTGACAAGATAAAATCATAATTTTTACAAATCCAGTGTACCTTTTCGGATTTTTGTCAATGATGTTAATAGAATTTTCATAGAAAGTTGTCAATAGCAGAATATTACAGTAATTTCTACTTTGAGAAACAATTAAATTTTATATCAACTCAAGATTTTAAATTCAAAATAAGTTCTTTTAAATACTCTCTACAGAGAATATTTGGATAAGAAAATTATGAAAAAAGCGAAACTCAGAAAAATTTATATATATCGAGCCAAATTAGTTTATTTTCAAGTAATTTAAGTCAATTATAACGCTTCTTTATGAGTCAGCAAACATTATCTAAAAAAAGTGCCAAAATAGTGATGCTTTTAGTGGTATTGAACGCCTAATCAATATGCATCAAACCACGAAGAAATCAAATTTCATCGATCATATAGCTTGAGGTTAAGCTGATGCTTCAGCAAGATTTAGTTATCAGTAGTAGCCATGACTTACGGCTTGTAGGGCTTTCAATTATCATTGCAGTTCTTGCATCATACACTGCTCTTGATTTAGCTGGGCGGGTCACGGCAGCTAGAGCGTCAGCTAGAATAGCTTGGCTCATTGGTGGCGGGATTGTGATGGGAATCGGTATCTGGTCGATGCATTTTGTCGCGATGCTTGCCTTCAGTTTGCCGATACCGATGTTCTACGACATGTGGACTGTGGTGGTGTCAATACTGCCTGCGATCATCGCTTCGCTTGGCGCACTTTTTCTTGCCAGTCGCCGAGTGTTGAATCTCTGGCAATTGCTGATTGGCGGTACGCTCATGGGTATTGGTATTGCGTCGATGCACTACATTGGAATGTACGCGATGCGAATGGAAGCAACCACTGAGTATAACCCACCGCTGTTTATGCTTTCTGTGGCGATCGCCATTGGTGCGTCGATCATCGCACTATGGATTGCGTTTCAATTACGCATGCAGACGAGTACCGTAGGGTGGACAAAGCTTGGCAGTGCAGTCGTCATGGGAGTAGCAATTGCTGGGATGCACTACACAGGAATGGCAGCAGCTCATTTTAAAGCTAGCAATTTACAAGTATTTACGAGTTCCCAAGCAATAACTAACTCCCTAAGTTGGCTGGCTATTGGGATTGGTGTCGCCACTGTTGTTATCTTGGGTTTTGCATTGCTAACTTCGTTTGTCGATCAGCGTTTAGCAGCCTCAGGGAAGCTTTTGGAACAACAAGAAGTCGAAACGATACGTTCCCAGCAATTTATAGAAATTACTTTAGGCATTCGGCGATCGCTCAATTTAGATGATGTTTTCAATACAACAGTTAATGAAATTCGTCAAGCATTAACTACAGATCGTGTTATTATTTATCGCTTCAATTCAGACTGGAGTGCTACTATCATCGCCGAGTCAGTCGCAGAGGGTTTTGTAAAAACTTTAGGACAAAAAATCAATGATGCTTTTCAAGAAGATGAAATTGAAGTGTACAAAAATGGTAGAGTTCGAGCCACTAGCAAAATTTCTCAAGCGGATTTGACAGATTACCAGAAAAATCTTTTAGAAAGTTTTCAAATCAAGGCAAATTTAGTTGCACCGATTTTAAAAAATTATCAGCTTACAGGTTTATTATGTGCCCATGAATGCTTGAAACCTCGAAAATGGCAAAAATCTGAAATTGATTTATTTGGACAACTGGCAATTCAAGTCGGAATTGCCTTAGAACAAGCAAGTCTTTTTGATGAACTTCAACAAGCGCAAAAAGTCTTACGGCTTCGCGATCGAGCAATTGCAGCTGCTAGTAACGCCATCTTTATTACCGACTCGCACCAAAGCGACAATCCGATCATTTTTTGCAATCCTGCTTTTGAAACAATCACAGGCTATTCACAAGAAGAAGTGCTTGGATGCAACTACCGCTTTTTACTGGGAACCGACACAAATCAAACGACTGTTGAACAAATACGCGACGCTATGCGTGATTCAAGTGAATACCAGATTACTGTCAGAAGTTACCGCAAAGATAATACTCCATTTTGGTATGAATTAACAGTTTCTCCAGTACGAGACGCATTTGGACGAGTCACAAATTTTATTGGGGTGCTATCTGACATTACTTTACGCAAGCAGGCGGAAGAAGGATTTCGCCAAACTAAAGAAGTTCTCCAAAGGCAGCTTTTAGAACTTATTACTGACGTTAAAGAAGCAACTCATGGTGATTTAACGGTTCGAGCTAAAATTTCATCTGGTGAAATTGGTGTAGTAGCAGATTTTTTAAATACAATTATTGACAGTTTCCAGCGGATTGTAACTCAAGTAAAAACAGCTGCTGACAGCGTGAATGTTGCTATCGGCTCAAACTCTAGTGCGCTCCAACACTTAGCAGATGAAGCAATCACACAGGTTAACGAAATTAACCACACTCTTGAAGAAATGGATAACATGAGCGTGTCAATCCAAACAGTTGCACAGGGTGCAAGCCTTGCGACAGAAATGATTGAAACGACTTCTGATAAAGCAGAGGCGACTGCTAAAGCAATGGATTTTACACTCGACACTATTTGGAATTTACAACAAATTATTGTGGAAACAGCCAACAGAGTCAAGTGTGTGGGCGAAACTTCTCAAAACATTTCCTCCCTTGTATCCTTAATGAACCAGATTGATATACAAGTCAACTTGTTAGCTGTCAATACTGGTGTTGAGGCTGCGTGGATGGGTGGAAATCCAATCTTTATCAAATTAGCAGAAGAAATTTCTCAATTGGTTACCAAGTCTGCTGAAGTTACCAAGGAAATTTCACAAATTTTCGACAACATTCAATCGCAAACCAAGGAAGTTGTCAAAGCCATAGAACAAGGAACAACTCAGATGGTGGGTGGAGTAAAAGTTGTTGAAAATGCCAAGCTTAACCTCAATCAGATTATAGATGTGTCCCGCGAAATGAATTCTCGCTTAGAGTTAATTCTTACAGAAACAGTTTCTCAGACAAAAACATCTCAAACAGTTGTGTCATCCATAAAAGAGGTAGCGATCGCTTGTGAACGTACTGCCGAGTCGTCTAGCATAGTGTCTAGTTCTCTACAGCAAACACAACAAGTAGCGCTAGAATTACAAGACTCAGTCGGTACCTTTAAAACAGGGGAAGGGGAACTCCTAAACAAAGCCGGACAAGCTTGATCATACCGCCCCACCAGCTAATACCGTTTCACTTTAAAGTTAGAACAAACGCGGGTAAGTGGGGGGAGTCAGGGGAGTCGGGGGAGTTGGGGGAGTCAAATGTATCAGGATTTTTGTCAAAGGGTATAACTCGTTTTTATCCAAAATTGTCCAGGTTGAGGCGGTATAGCCGCCTCAAAGAACAGCCAAGACCAAACGAGCTGGATAAAGCTTGTCCGGCACTTTGTCTGGGAAATATATATCCCAGATGTTAACGTCAGACAAAAGTAGATCAAAGTGGCAAAAATTTTAACTTCTTAAAAAGAACTTTACATCAACATTGGGGAAAGATGCAATACATATAATATTTTTATAGGATTCCTCCACAGATTTTTGTTCAGCTAGGTAAAGTTTATTTATGTTCTCAGTTAAGCGTTAAGCGTTAAGTGCGATGCACTGAGCGTGGTCGTTGTGTTCCCACTGCTCACGAGTTCGTATGGCTTTGCCACGCAAGCTAACATAAACCAAACCGGATTCTTATAGTACTGCTCGCTTATGCTGGTCAGTACATCACCACAAAAGGAGATATTTTAATGAATTTAAAGGCAGTTGTAGAACTGTTCCAAGAGACATTCCAAGAATGGAGTAAGGATAAAGCGTCGCGTTTAGCCGCAGCATTATCTTATTACACTATTTTTTCTATTGCCCCATTACTGATTATTGTAATTGCGATCGTCGGTGCGGTATTTGGAGAAGCAGCAGCACAGGACGCAATTAGACAGCAACTTGAGGGTTTGGTCGGTCGTGATGGTGCAGGCGTTATCCAAGAAGCTATCAAAAATGCCAACCAGCCAAGAGCAGGAATTATCGCCTCTATTATTAGTGTTATAGTCTTGCTATTTGGTGCAACTGGTTTATTTACTGAGTTGCAAGATGCACTGAATACGATTTGGGAAGTGCAGCCAAAACCCGGACGGGTTATGAAAAACATAGTTCGCCAACGTGTGACATCGTTTGCGATGGTATTAGTTATTGGTTTTTTATTACTTGTGTCACTTGTGATTAGTGGAGTGTTAGTGGGGTTGGTTGGTTACTTTAGAAATGTGCTCCCTGGTGTCGATTTTATTTGGCAGTTTGTGAATTTTCTTCTTGGTTTTGTCATCACCACATTGCTATTCGGACTTATTTTCAAAGTCTTACCTGATGTCAAAATTACTTGGAATGATGTTTTGATTGGCGCTGCTCTAACTTCATTTCTGTTTTCTATTGGGAGATATGTTTTAGGACAGTATCTGGGTAACGGCAGTTTTGGATCAGCCTACGGTGCTGCTGGTTCTGTAGTCGTTATCCTCGCTTGGGTGAATTATGCTGCCCAGATTCTCTTTTTTGGTGCTGAATTTACCCAGGTTTATGCGAGAAAGTATGGTTCTCGTATTGTTCCTGATAAACATGCCGTTCCTCTGACTGAAGATGCTCGTCTTAATCAAGGGATGAAACCAAACAATAGGAATGAACGAACACAAAAGAGAAAACGCTTTGGTGATGACTCTAACTAATAGTAATTCCAAAAATGTTTTTGGCAGATAGTACATTTTACTTGCAACTCGTAGTCCGTCAACAAAGCAAGAATTTATGGGGTAAGTTGAGCCAAGATTTTAATCATCTTGGTTCACAAAATATCAGACTTAAGTAGACCAAAAAAATGAAAGATAGGATTTCTATTTGATGTTTTAACGGAATTCAGTACAGTTTATGTTCAGTATTAAGAGTTTCCTGTTAAACGTTAACCGTTCCCTACCTCTACGAGTAATATGTACACAACGACTAAAACTTACTGGAAGTAAGCAAGATTATCAAATTATATTTGATTTTTTTAGGTGAAATTATTTATCAAGTAACCACATAAAAAAACTTAAAAAAAACCTCTAGTTTTCTCTAGAGGCTTTAGTAGTAATTGAGAAGAGAAATGCTGGAGAAGCATAGCAGTTTTATTTTGCCTTAGAACTAGCTATATACCCACATCCAGAAGGAATAGAATTAAAAAAGATAATTTTTATACTTGTAATTCAGACAACTCTAAATTGTTGGAATTATACTCTACGCATAAATTACTCTACAAATACCAGCTTAGATTTTTTTGCGGGTAAACAATAACACGACAACCTAAAGATATATACTCTAAAGATGTGACAGTGTACACAAAAATAAGTCAAATTTATCAGTTAGCAGTGAGCCAGCACGGCGCAGGAGGGTTTCCGTCCGTAGGCGACTGCGTAAGCGCAAGCGCACGCGGCTTGGGCGTAAGCGCAAGCGCACGAATCGAGCGTTCGCGCAGCGTCTCCTACGGAGATACGCGTAAGCGTGTCCCTTTGGGACTTACAAAGTAGCGTCTGGGCAGGAGATACCCGATAGCCCTCCGGGTTCGCCAGTCGCCTGGCTGTCGGGAGACCCTCCCGCAGCGCTGGACTCACCGTAAGGCGTGGCCGTTCCCACTAGGGCGAACCCGAAGGGTTATCGGTGTCGTGTCCCCTATTCCCTGTTCACTGTTAAGCGTTCCTTGTTAAGCGTGTTTGCTGAAAGTAAGAGGAAACTTTTGATTAAAGTCTGATACATACTCTTTATGAGTTCCCGCGTTCTTTGTACAATATGACGGTTGTACTAAGTGGCGGACTGTGATTGAGCGTTATACCTTGCCCGAGATGGGCAATCTCTGGACAGAAGCATATAAGCTAAAAACTTGGCTGCAAGTAGAAATTGCTGTTTGTGAAGCTCAAGCTGAGTTAGGTTATATTCCAACTGCAGCAGTTGAAGAAATTAAAGCAAAGGCGAATTTTGATCCAAAGCGGGTGCTGGAAATTGAAGCTGAAGTCCGCCACGATGTGATTGCTTTCTTGACAAATGTCAATGAATATGTTGGAGAGGTGGGGCGTTACATCCATTTGGGTTTAACAAGTTCTGATGTCCTGGATACAGCTTTAGCGCTGCAACTTGTTGCTAGTCTGGATGTGTTGATGCAACGCCTAGAAGATTTGATTGAGGTTATTCGTCAAAAGGCTAAGGAACATCGCACGACGGTGATGATTGGGCGTTCTCACGGTATTCACGCTGAACCGATCACTTTTGGTTTTAAGTTGGCTGGGTGGTTGGCAGAAGTGTTGCGACACCAAGAACGTTTGAAAATTTTGCGTGAAACAATCGCTGTGGGTAAGATGTCTGGTGCGGTGGGAACCTATGCCAATATTGAACCTCGTGTGGAGGCGATCGCCTGCCAAAAACTCGGACTCAAACCGGATACAGCATCGACACAGGTGATATCGCGCGATCGCCACGCCGACTTTGTGCAGCAACTAGCCTTACTCGCCGCATCCATAGAACGCTTCGCCGTCGAAATTCGCAACTTACAAAAAACAGACGTTCTAGAAGTCGAAGAATTCTTCTCCAAAGGGCAAAAAGGTTCCTCAGCAATGCCCCACAAACGCAACCCCATTCGTTCAGAAAGACTCACAGGAATGGCGAGATTAGTTCGCTCTCATGCTGGTGCTGCGTTAGAAAATATCGCACTTTGGCATGAGAGAGATATTTCCCATAGTTCGGTAGAAAGAGTGATTCTTCCCGACTCTTGCATTATGACTCACTTTATGTTGAAGGAAATAACCAACTTGGTGAAAAACCTGTTGGTTTATCCAGAGAACATGGAACGGAATATGTACTGCTATGGTGGCGTCGTATTCAGCCAGAGGGTACTGTTGGCACTGATAGATAAAGGAATGAGCCGTGAAGAAGCTTACGCAATTGTGCAAGAAAACGCTCACACTGCTTGGAACAAACCAAATGGTGATTTTCATGAGTTGATAGTCAAAGACTCTCGCGTTACCCAAAAGTTATCTACGGCAGAAATTGAGGAGTGTTTTGATTCACAACAGCATTTAAAACATTTAGAACAGGTTTATCAAAGATTGGGAATTTAGTTTGGAATGAGGTGCGTAACTGCTGCGTAACGCACCCATTTTTGAAAGTAATATCAACATTCTTTATTCACAAATCTGCCTTCAGGGCGATCTAGTTACAGCTGCAATCAGGTAATCTTTGATTTGTAGGTAACAATATTTCATATATCGTTGTATGTAAGGGGTGAATGTAGATTCTGTACGCAGCATACTGTTAAAAGAATCTTCATTTTTATATTTATTGGGTGTTTGTCTGTAACCGGATGTACCTCACAAAAAACTCAAGCAACTGACGGGGTAGAATACAAAACTCAGGTTGTCGGTTGGGTAGAAAAAGCAAGGATTCCTGGTGTTGCTCAAGAGATCAAAGTAAAGCTTGATACTGGTGCCAAGACCACGTCAATTAATGCTGAAATTTTAGACAAATTCAAGTGGATGGAAGACTAGTGCGATCGCCTTTTCAATATTCTCAGTTTTCTCGGTTTCGCGATCGCACAAGGTTTTGATACGATGTTTTGACAACAAGTGATTTTTGCAATATTGTTGTTGTATTAAACACATCCTGTTCTTAACCTCATAGGAACACATCATGAAAAATACCATTTTGACGACAAACTCCGGTCTCAGTGACAACGAAAACACCACGAACAGCAAACGACAAAACCAACGAAACCACAACCTACTTCAAATCGACGACGAGTGGGAGGGACTGACAGACGAGGATCTGCGAGCAATATGGGGCGGCAGCGTTAGTCTTCTCCAACAAGTGGAGGATGTGGTAGGAGGGAACGAGCTAAGTGTGAATGATTTACAGCAAGCGTTATTAGATTTAAATATTCTTTAGTGATTCGTATTAGATTAGCGTTTTATTACCTCACTCGTGCAACTTCGGTCAAACGCTCTATTTGCAAGGACAAACTTCTTTACCACAGTAGCCACTTCGGGGCTTTCGGATACCTGGAACTGCTCCCAAAGTGTTAACTAGACGATCGCAAGCTTTACCAGAGACAGGCGATAGTCTTTTTTTTGTTGGTGACGAAGATTTTACCGATGGTAAATTTAATCGTCCCAGTTTTTGATGAAATAGCTTATCAAGGTGTTCCCGATATCCGCGTGATTGTCTATCGGGGGGTTCCAGCAATGGCAATGTTGCGTCTCCCCACGCGGGCTTCTGACGGTAAGGCTAATTTACACAGAGGTGGCGTTGGTGTTGGTATTGATCTCTCAACAGGCACAACGCTAGCTGGTATCCAGAAAAACCACTACATTGAAAAACATCCTGAAACTGGGCATTCATTGCGCGATCGCCAGATACCTCACTGGCAAACAATATTAAACATGGCTGCTAAATTGGGCGATAAAACAGAGTTTGGCTATCTCGGCGTTGACATTGTTCTTGATCAGCAAAAAGGTTCACTTTTACTAGAAATTAACGCCCGTCCTGGACTTGCAATTCAAATTGCTAATCAACAAGGGCTAATTGGGCGACTCAAAGCAATTGATCATGCCTTGCCAAAACTTTCAGGAATTCCAGAAAAAATTGCCTTTGCACAAGAAGCATTTGCAGTAGAAGCCAGTTCAATTAATGTGTTGTCTGATCTTTACAAGTAAGTTCTTGGGTTCATAATGCTCCCACAACAGAAAACTATTTACCAAACTTGGCATACAAAGCAGGTAAAACTACCAATGTTAATGCCGTAGAAGTAAACAAATCACCTAATTCGGCATGGGGTGCGATACGCCAAGGGCGTCTGCGCCCTGCGCAATCGCCTGCCAAAAACTCGGACTCAAACCGGATACAGCATTAACACAGGTGATATCGCGCGATCGCCACGCCGACTTTGCCCAACAATTAGCCTTACTAGCCGCATCTATAGAACGCACTGATATAGCAATCGCCAACTCTATTAGGACATATAGCAGGGAACAGGGAACAGGGAACAGGGTTGAAAATCTCGTAATGTCCGTATTTTCTCATTCGTTCATGTCCTAATCTACCTGGCAACGGCTATAACTGTTAAATTTCTTGAAATATTTTATAATTCCCACAAACGACTTCTACACAGATATCTCCTTCCAAACGAAAATAAATGAGTGATGAATCTGTCTCAATGCTTCCCTTTGAATCCTTAAATGGGTAAGACAAGGCTGATAAAATTTGACTTTCGCCTTCCTCGATTTTCTTGAGTTCGACCTCCCCTACCCAAAAGCAAAAATCTTCATCATCTGTATTTAGAGGCTGAGA